>JBBREZ010000165.1:0-12706 GCA_038225095.1 Caldilineales bacterium | reverse complement strand
GTTGCTACGATTCCATCAATGGCCGCGGGTGTGCTCACCCGTGGCTTTTTTTTATGGCCAGTCGCCATTGCACAAAATGGCAATGACCTGGCTGAATAAAACGAGACCGTGGGTGAATAATCACCTGCGGTCTTTTTTATTTGCGCCGCGTGCTGACCATGTCGAGTTTAGCCCGCGCGTACCGAATCTTGAACATAAAAAGCAATAACAGGAGGACAACATGTCGATCTTAACCGCCTATAACCTGGCCCAAGCCTTTGACCGGCAGGTGATCTTTCAAGGTCTCTCCGCCAAGATCGAGCATGGCAACAAAATCGGGCTGGTTGGCCCGAATGGCGTGGGCAAAACCAGCCTGCTGCGCATCTTAGCCGGGCTGGAGCGGCCCACCGAAGGCGCGGCTTATCGCGCCGGCAATATAAAACTTGGCTATTTACATCAAGAAGCAGTGGACACCTTTGCCAGCCGCGATAACACGGTCTATGCGGAAATGCTCACTGTATTCGCGCCATTACGCGCCTTAGAAACTCAGATGGCAGCCAGCGAAACACGCATGGCGACGGGTGAAAGCACCGATGAATTATTGGCAACCTACGGCGCGCTCCAGGCCACATATGAGCAACAGGGCGGCTATACCTACGAAACCCGCATTGAACAGGTGCTTCAAGGGCTTGATTTCGATGCGGATGATCGGCATCTGCCGTTGAGTCATTTGAGTGGCGGCCAAAAGACGCGAGCCTTGTTGGCGCGTTTGTTACTAGAAGAACCGGATCTGTTGATGCTGGATGAGCCGACCAATCATCTGGATGTACAAGCCGTGGAATGGCTGGAAAAAATGCTCCAAGGTTGGCCCGGTGCATTGCTAGTCGTTAGCCATGATCGCTATTTTCTAGACAAGGTCGCCGACATCATCTGGGAAATGAGCGTCACCGGAATCGAACTCTACCGGGGCAACTACAGCGCCTATACGCGCCAACGCGCCGAACGCTGGGCGCGCCGCCAGGTGGAGTTTGACGCCACCCATGAACGGCTGAGCAAGGAGATGGAATTTATCTACAAGCACATCGGTTCTGGGCGTGGGCACGCGATGGCGATGGGCAAATTGCGACGCATCAGCACGGAATTGGGCTCATTCCGCAACACGTTTAAGGTCGGCAAAGTCAAAGCGAAGATCAAGGAGTTGCGCCGGCCTGCGAGCGAATGGGCGCAGATGAACATAGAATTGGCCGCCGCCCAGCAGAGCGGTCAGTTGGTGCTGCACACGCGCGATCTGATCCTGGGCTATGCTGAACCGCTCTTTATGGCCGACGATATTAAGCTACAGCGGGGTACGTGCGCCGCCTTGATCGGCCCGAATGGTGCCGTAAGACGACCTTGTTGCGTACGCTACTCGGCGAACTAACACCCCTGTCAGGCACCATCCACCTGGGCCATAACGTGCGGATTGGTTATTTTGCCCAAGCGCATGACAACCTTAATTTGGGACGCACGGTGCTGAAAGAACTGCTCAGCCAACCAGGCATTGACCCACAGCGCACGCTGGATGAGACAACGGCGCGCAACTATCTAGCCCGCTATCTCTTTCGCGCCAATGATGTATATAAGACCGTGGGTAGTTTGAGCGGTGGTGAGCGGGGACGCCTGGCATTGGCGATTTTGGCACTCCGGGGTGCCAACTTCCTCATGCTCGACGAGCCAACCAACCATCTTGATCTACCAGCACAAGAAGTGTTGCAAACAATCCTCGATCAATACGAAGGGACGATTTTGTTGATCTCCCATGATCGCTATCTAGTGGGCCAACTGGCGACGGAGATCTGGTCGCTGCGTGACGGCCAGCTTACTATCTTTGCAGGTAGCTATGATGAGTTTGTGGAACAAGACGAACCGTAAGCTAGGAATGACCGCGAGTGCTTTGCACTGGCCACCAGAAGTTCCCATGAGAAATCACTGACCGGCCAGTGCGATGCACTCAAACGCACCCAGCTAATTGTGCGTGGTCAAACGAATCAAAGTAATCCCAACAGAAAGGGAGGATACCCAACCCATGACTATCCAGTGGCGTTCCTATACAACCATTTTGGTCAAATATCTAAAACCACAACAAGCGAAAGTTTACTTGCTCCTTGGGTTGCTGCTGGTCAGCACTCTATTGCAACTGCTAGGCCCGCAGATTATCAGTTCATTTATTGATGGCGTGACCACCGGCGCTACGGTGCCCGCCCTGGTGCGTTTGGCGTTACTCTTTCTCGGCGTAGCGCTGCTTGGCTATCTCGCCAAATTGGCCGAAACCTATGTCAGCGAAAATGTCGGCTGGACGGCCACGAATGCTTTGCGTGCTGATTTGACCACGCATTGTCTGCATTTAGACATGGCTTTTCACAACACCCATACGCCCGGTGAGTTGATCGAGCGCGTGGATGGCGATGTGAGCCAACTGGCACGCTTTTTTTCACAGCTGGTGATCCAGGTGCTGGGCCAAGTGCTGCTCATGCTTGGCATTCTGGTCGTGCTCGGCTTTACGGCCTGGCGCATTGGGCTGGCCTTTACCGCCTTTGCCGTGGCCGCGCTCTTTATCCTGATCTACCTGCGCGATTTTGCGACTCAACAACTCAAGGAGGAACGGCAGGCCAGCGCCGCGTTGTTTGGCTTTCTGGAAGAACGGCTGGGTGGTACCGAGGATTTGCGTGCCAACGGGGCCACGGCCTACACCATACGTCAACTTTTCGTGTTCATGCGTACCCTCTGGGAGAAAAGTATGCGCGCCGCGTCACGCGCGGCGATCTTTAGCTCGGTTATCGTGGTCTGGTTTCAAATTGGTGCAGCCCTGGCCTTGGCCGTCGGCGCCTTCCTCTTTCAACGACAAACGATCAGCATCGGCACGGTTTTTCTGCTCTACGCCTATGTGGATATGTTAGAAAACCCGCTCATGCTACTCACCCAGGAGTTACAAAATCTTCAAGAGGCCAGCGGCAGCCTGTTGCGCATCGAAGCGTTATACGCCACACAGCGCACGATCACGGATGGTGCGGGCGCTTCGCTGCCTGCTGGCGCGCTGGCCATCGAGTTCGCCGACGTTTCGTTTGCCTATGGCGCTGTACCGCCAGATGGTGAAAATGCAGATAATAAAAATGATGCGATCACAAACCCGGCGCTCACCGCGTTTTCGTTGCAATTGACGCCGGGTCGCAAACTCGGTCTGTTGGGACGCACCGGCAGCGGCAAGACAACCATCGCGCGCCTGCTGCTGCGGTTATACGAGCCGCAACAGGGCGTGATTCGTCTGGGCAATGTTGATATTCGTGAGCTTCGGTTGGCCGATTTACGCCAGCGCGTGGGGATTGTGACGCAGGATGTGCAACTGTTCCAGGCCAGCGTACGCGATAACTTAACCCTCTTTGACGCAACGATCCCAGATACCCAAATTCTGGACGTACTGGAGACGATTGGGCTAGCCGGTTGGCTTCAAGCCCTGCCGGACGGATTGGACACCCTGCTGGCTGGGACAGGCAATGGGCTGTCGGCGGGCGAAGCGCAACTGTTGGCTTTCACCCGCGTCTTTCTCAAAGACCCTGGTCTGGTGATCTTGGACGAAGCCTCGTCCCGCCTGGACCCGGTAACCGAGCAATTGATTGAGCAAGCGGTGGACAAGTTGCTCGCCAATCGCACCGCCATTGTGATCGCGCACCGATTGGCGACCGTGCAGCGGGTGGACGACATCATGATTTTAGAAAACAGTCGCATCAGCGAAACCGGATCGCGCATTCAATTGGCGGCCACGCCCACTTCACGTTTTGCTCATCTCTTACAAACCGGACTTGAATCAGTAGGACAGTGACCAGTGAGAATAGACATTCGCTTATTACTTATCACACTCTAATCTAATAGGAGATTCTTTCATGACAACTTGGCAAATGGTATGGCGTTTACTCCGGTATCGCAGCGGGTTTCTGAGCTTACTTTTGCTCGGTAGCCTGGCGCTCTATGGCCTAACAGTGGTGCCGGGCGTCCTGGCAAGGGCGATTTTTAACCGCTTAACCGACCCCACACCCGTTCGGCTCGGCTTGTGGACGCTGGTGACGCTCTTTATCGCGGCGGCGGTGGCACGGCAATTGATCTACTGTCTGTTTAGCCTGGGCAGCACGGTGCATCGTCACCTGCTCGTTGGTTTGCTGCGCAGCAATTTGTTAGAGCAACTTTTCCAACAGCCAGGCGCGCAGGCTTTACCTTACTCTTCTGGCGAAGCGATCAGCCGCTTTCGCGACGATGTAGGCAGTGTACTCAGCTTTATCGGCAGCGGGTTTCACCTGGTCTCCAGCGCATTTCAGGCCACGATTGCTGCAATTCTCATGCTGCGGATCGATCCGTTGCTCACCGTCGTGGTCTTTGCGCCCTTGGTATTAGTCACTGTGCTGATCAACCAGAGTCGCCAACGGATTGTGCAATACCGCACCGCCAACCAGGTGGCCACTGGACGAGTGGTGGGTGCGCTCGGTGAGCTTTTTGGGGCGGTGCAAGCCATTAAGGTCGCAAATGCCGAACCGCACGTTATCAATTATCTGCACAAGTTAAATACGGTGCGGCGCCAGGCGGCGATCAAAGATCGGATGCTTGGCGAATTGCTCGATGCACTCTCTGGCAATATCGCCGAGCTGGGCGCCGGGCTGATTCTGTTATTCATGGCGCAGCAGATGCGAGCGGGTCATTTTACCGTCGGCGACTTTGCCTTGTTTGTCTTCTTTTTGCCCTGGGCTTCAAATCTGACCAATGCGGTCGGCTGGATGTTGGCCAGCCAGCGCCAACTGGGCGTGTCGTTCGACCGCTTACATGTCCTGTTACAAGGCGCGCCGGCAGAGACCCTGGTGCGGCATCGCCCCGTTTACCTCACAAGTGAGCCGCCACCGTTGTCACCGCCCGCACCTGCCAGTTTGCCGCCGCTGGCAACGTGTGTGGCAACCGGACTGACCTATTATTATCCAGAAACAAAGCGCGGCATTCGTGAGATCAACTTACATTTGCAACGCGGCTCATTCACCGTAGTGACTGGACGGGTCGGTTCAGGCAAAACAACTTTGTTGCGCGTTTTGCTTGGCCTATTGCCCAAGGATGCGGGTGCGATTCGTTGGAACGGCGAACTGATCGCTGACCCGGCGACCGTCTTCATCCCACCGCAAACCGCCTATACAGGGCAAGCCCCGCGCCTGTTCAGCGATTCGCTGCGCAACAACATTCTGCTGGGGCTGCCATCAATTCAAGTGGATCTGACGAGCGCCATCCACCAAGCGGTGTTAGAGCAAGACGTAGCGCAAATGCCCGAAGGCTTAGCAACGCTGGTTGGCCCGCGTGGGGTGCGACTTTCCGGCGGCCAGGTGCAGCGCACGGCGGACGCGCGCATGTTTGTGCGCACACCAGAATTGCTCGTCTTTGATGACCTTTCCAGCGCGCTGGATGTGGAAACCGAGCAACTGCTCTGGGCGCGCCTCTTTATGGCTGAAGACAGGCCCACCTGCCTGGTCGTGTCACACCGGCCCGACGCAAGGCGGCGCGCCGATCATATTGTTGTATTGAAGGACGGCCAAGTTGAAGATGAGGGCAAGCTGGAAGAATTGCTGGCGCGCTGTACAGAAATGCAGCAGTTATGGTACAGTCACCCAGTCTAAACAGAATACCATGCAATTGTTGATGCTGGCAGCGTTTCATCAACCAATACAGCAAGCATTAGCGCTAGCCGCCGAACTTTTGGCCCAAGTGCCACGTACAGGTGGCATCGACTACGAAGTGTTTTTCGTGGTCTATCTTGCAGCGACGCAAGAACGACATACAGTAACAGAGTTTGTCGAAACAATAGGAGACTATAAAATGGGTATACGAAGCGCTAGGTTGACGGCAGCCGAAGCATAGAAACTAGAAGGCCGATTTGAAGGCTGCGTCGAAGGCCACATGGAGGCGAAGCTCGAAATGATCGAAAACCTGTTAAAACTGCACATGGAGTGGCCGATGATCGAACAAGTGACCGGCATAAACCAGGGCAGGTTCCAAGAACTCAAACGTCTATTGGGGCTGGTACAGCTAGATCAGAAACAGCCATCATCTCTGTCGCCCAAACCCAGTGCAACGAATCAAGTGCCGACGAATTAAGGTTTGTCCATCCTCCCGCAGTGCAGAATTAACGGGAGGATGGCTTATGCCTCATCAATCCGCCAGTAAACGCCATTTTCGCGCTGCATCAGACCATTTTCGATCAGGTAACGCCGGAGCGCGGCATGGTCGGGGTGATATTGCTTTAACCGTGTGTTCATCTCCGCTTCGGGGTAGCGCACGTCGTGCTCAAATTGGTTCACCAGCCACTTGAGCACGACAAAGCGTTTCTGCCGCCGGGCGGGAATTTCTTTGATGCGATTATCCTCGACGAACGTTTGCAAAATCTTTGGGTCGGATGAGTCTTCTTTGTTCTCAACAACCAGATTGGCAAGATTATTTTGCGAAAAGATGTCCTTACTCATACGTTCCAAGAAGATCGTGTCGAGCCAGTAGATGCGCGTGGTGCCTTCGGCGCGTACGCCTAGCAGGCCCAACGCTTTCATCATCGCCAGGTGATGGGAGACAGTCGGTTCGGTCAACTTCAACAGTTCAGCCAGATCACCGACACTGCGTTCACCGTTGGCCAGCAAGCCGACAATTTGTAAACGAGTTTCGTGCCCCAAAGTTTTGAAAAATTGGAGCAGTTGTCCGAAATTCTCTTGCGCCATCCTCAGTTACCTCAATCCGCGCGCAAACGCTGTTGTAATTGTGCCAGTTCTGCATGGCTCATTCACTTACTTTCCTCTGATAGATACCAGCTTGCCGCACAAGCAGGCCGTGATCGATCAGCAAACGGCGCAAGGTCGCATGATCTTCGGCGTGGCCTTTGAGCCGTTCATTCACTTCCCGCTCTGGATATTCGACGCCAGGCTGGAATTTGTCTGCCAGCCAACCCAATACCAGCAGCAACTTGGCTAGCGGCGCCGGTAAATGGGTGATTTGTCCTTGCTTGATGAATTTTGCCAGTTCTTTCTCTGTCGGTGACAGTGCTTCACTGGCTTCGGGGCGCGCAAAGAGCAATTTTTTGAGGTGTAAGATGCGCTTGCTGTCCAATTGATAGGATTGAACACCCTGCTCACGGCACTGGTTGACCAGACCAGCCGCTTCCAATTTATGCAAGTGCAGCTTCACACGCGCCATGTCTAGTTGCGTCGCCAATGTCTCTGCACCGCATGGTTGTTGCGCCAACAACCCTAAAATTTTGAGCCGATCTTCATCGAGCAACAGTTTACAAACATCCAACAAAATCACTTGCCGCTCTGCCTGCGCCATTACCTGATTTTTCTGTACCTGATTTTCCTGAATCATCTCGGTTACCTCCACTGCCATAGAACCATCATATTTTGATATCCTTCTATTTAGATATATATCTAAATAGAAGGATATCAAAATACAGGAAATTTGTCAAGCCCCAATTTTTGTCACGCAAAAGGATAATCGCACATGAAGGCTCACGGGATGCGTTGCTGGGCCGGAGTGCGGAAATGCAACGGTTGTGGCGACGACAGGCTGACGAGCCAGGATAGATTGGTGCAGAGGCGTACAGCGCACTGGTCAGTAGATGGTTTCTAATTCAGAGTTGGTGTAGACCAGTGCAATGCACCCATGTTAGCGAAAACGCGCCAGATCGGCATCGACCATTAAGCGGATTAGGTCGGCAAAGGAAGTGCGCGGTTGCCAGCCAAGTTCGCGTTGAGCCAGGCTGTAGTCACCCTGTAATGTGGCAATTTCGGTGGGGCGCAACAAGGCTTCGCTGGTTGCGACGTGCTTGTTCCAATCCAAGCCAACATGCGCAAAGGCAATTTCACAGACCTCGCGCACGGTGTGCGAAGTGTTGGTGCCGATCACATAATCTTTGGGCTGGTCTTTTTGCAACATCAGCCACATCGCTTCCACATACTCCGCCGCGTAGCCCCAGTCGCGTTCACTGTCGAGCCAGCCCAGCGTCACTTTGCCTGCTGGCGAGACCAAGGGGCGACCTAATTCGTCCAGCGGCAGTTGCGTGACGCCGTTTTTGATACACGCCACCGCCGCGGTGATTTTGCGCGTGACAAAATGCAAACTGCGGCGCGGGCTTTCGTGGTTAAAGAGCACGCCGGCGCACGCAAATACCCCGTACGATTCGCGATAGCAGCGCACCATCATGTGGGCATAGGCTTTGGCAATGCCGTAGGGGTTATTGGCGTCAATGGGTGTAGCTTCCGTGGCAGTGCCAGAGATGTTGCCGTAGATTTCACGGCTGGTGGCCTGGTAGACGCGAGCGTGCGGCGCAAAAAGCCGAACCGCGTCCAACACGCGCACTATCCCTAAACCGGTCACCTCGCCCGTGTAGAAGGGATGCGACCAGCTATCCGCTGGCACCGACTGGGCAGCGATGTTGTAGATTTCGTCTGGCTGGTATTGGCGAATAAGCCGCGCAATGCTCTCGCCATCCAGCAGATCCGCCGCTTCAATCTTGATTTTGCCACTGAGATGGACAATATTTTCTTGATAAAAGTTGGTGCTGCGACGAATCGTGCCAATCAGGTTATAGCCTTTGGTCAACAGTAAATCGGCCAGATAGGAGCCATCCTGAGAAGAAACGCCAATAATCAATGCGGTTGCGGCCATACAGAAAGATCCTTACCGTGGAAAGAGAATTTGAAATATTTATCCTGATTATAGCCGGTTTAGCGACGGAGAGCCAGATAAAAGCAGCTATACATACAAATATCGCCGTTCGATTTTGCCCTCTGTTCGCCCCAATGGTAAAAAGGACAGTGCAACTAACCCTATCAACAAGGAGTACGCTCATGTTTACTGGCCCCCAACCACAAGATCGCGCCGCGCGTCTGCGCGTGGTCGATAAAATTGTTTGCGAGCTGCACGCCACGCACGGTGAGCGCATCATCGCGATGGCGCTGTACGGTTCAGTGGCGCAAGCAATCGACGGTCCCTTTTCGGATATTGAATTATTTTGCGTGATACAGGGTAGTGCGATTGATTATAGTCATGAGTGGGTCTATGGCGCGAACAAGGCCGAAGTCAATGTTTATAGCCAAGAAATTGTACAGCGCCGAGCGACCCAAGTGGATGAACGCTGGTCGTTGCGCCAGGGCAAATTTATCAACTGTCGCCCGTTGTACGGCGACCCCGCATTCTTTGAGCACGTGCGCAAACTCGTCCTGTCACCGCCAGCAGAAGAGTTCAACAAGGTGATCCGCTCGATGCTGGTGGGCGAGTTTTACGAATGGATTGGCAAACTGCGTAATGCCCGCAGTCGCGGCCACACCGCTTACTTGCCGCTGCTCGCTACGCATTTTGCCGAATTTGTGGCGCAGATGCTCGGTCTGGCGCACCGGATCTGCTACACAACCGGCGCTAGGATGTTAGAAGAATCGCTGCAATTGCAAAATCAGCCGGACGGTTATACTGAACTATGCCGCATAGTGATGGTTGGGCAATTAAATGATCCAGATCAGGTGGCCGCCGCGCTGGAACGTTGCTGGGTTAGCCTGGGCGCCTGGACGAGGGCGCAGGGGATTGCGATGGACGGCTATAAGCGCTGGCCTTTTGATGACGATTAGGGGGATAGCATGTTAATTGTCATGGCTGGCCTACCCGGTACAGGGAAAAGCGCAGTCGCGCGTGGATTGGCGCAGGCGTTATCAGCCGTCATTTTGGACAAAGACGCCATGCGTGCCGCGCTCTTCCCGCCCGCATTGATCGAGTATGCCACGCCGCAGGACGATTTCTGCATGCAGATCATGTTACAGGTGGCCGAATATATCCTGCACAAAGCGCCAACGCAGATGGTGATCTTAGACGGGCGCACCTTTTCGCGGCGTTATCAACTGGATGCGGTGGCCGATCTGGCGACAAAGTTGGGTCAAAAACTAATTATCATCGAATGTGTCTGTTCGGACGCAACGGCCAGACAGCGACTAGAACAGGATGCTGCACAAGGTGTGCATATTGCGGAGAATCGTAATTTTGCCTTATATCGCTCAATCAAGGCACGTTTTGAATTGATTGAGCGGCCTAAGTTAGTGCTTAACACGGATCAAGACCTCTCCGAATGTATTACAATTAGCATGATTTATCTGAAGCGAACATTAGATGGCTTATAGCCAGGACTTTGCAAGCTCGGTGCAAACAATAGGAACCGCAGATGCCGGTTAGAACAGAATTGACGCTTGACTCCACATCAAAAGGATGGCATCATAAACTATTGCTGATGAGATTGAGGGCTTGCGCAACCAGAAAATAAAACCCGGCCTGGAAAGGAAACAACGGGATAATGCCAGAAGTAAGCCGATTCTTCGGAATCACGATCTAGATGTACTACAAAGAGCCAATCCGCCCCACTTTCACGCGCTCTACGGCGGGCAAGATGCGCTCGTCTCTATTGACTCAATCCAGGTGATCGAGGGCAAGCTGTCTAAATACGCCAAGGCACTTGTCTTTGAGTGGGCTGCCTTGCACCAGAGTGAACTACTGACAAACTGGGATCGGGCGCGCAAGAAGCAGCCCCTTGAGCCCATCGAAGGACTAGACTAATGTTTCCCAAAATTCTTAAGCTTACATATTTGGACGGCTACCGGCTTCAGCTTACCTTTCAGAATGGCGAGTCAGGCGAGCTTGATTTGCACGATGACATCGTCGGCGCGGGCGGTGTCTTCGCACCCTTGGAAGATTTAGATTACTTCGCTCAAGTACAAGTAAATCATGAGACCGGCACCATTGTTTGGCCGAATGGTGTGGATTTTGATCCGATTGTGCTATACCTGGAAACCGTACATCCAAGCGAAGCAAAAACGTTCACGGATTTAGTGCTAGAATGTACGTCACGCCAGGGCACATCCTATCTTTATCCTAAAATGGCTAATACATCCTGCTGTCGATGCTGTCGATTAAAAGTTGACAGCGAATATGATTTCTGCTAGAGTCCATTATCAACGTTATTCAACCACGACTCAACGAAAGGAGGTGCATCATGACAAGTAAGAACAACCTATCCCAAATTCTGGGCAGCGCTGTAAATCTTTGTCTGAATAGGTCACCACTCGTTGACGGCTGGATGCTTACGCCGTAAGCCGATGCGTTGCCAAATTTAGAATTTAAGGTCACAGGTGCGTTTGCCCTGTGGCCTTTTTTATTTCACCGCGGCGCCATTTCTGCATAATGCACAAAAAGGGCTGGGGTGAGGTGAATCAGGTCGCGGGATAGGATGCGTTCGCCCGTGATTTTTGTTTTAGTGTAGCCGCGGGCAAATTGCCTGCGGCTATTTTGTTTGGCTATCTCCCTCGGTAGCCAAATCAGCTTGAGCAGTGATCGAAATTTAATCAACAAGGAGATTTTACAATGCAGAACACGGATTATGAATATCGCGGTGCGATGGCGCAATTTTGGGATTTGTTGCGCGGCGACACGAGTAACTGGGCGGACAAATTCTTCTATAAAAATGTGATTGCCGAAAGCGGCCAGCCGGTGCTTGATATTGGCTGCGGCACAGGACGGCTACTGCTCGATTATATGAGCCAGGGCATGGAGATTGATGGCGTTGATAATTCGCCGGAAATGCTCGCGCTCTGTCGCCAAAAGGCCCAGAAACTTAGCATTCAGCCCAATCTATATCAACAGGCCATGGAAACCCTAGACTTGCCCCGCAAATACCGCACCATCATCGTGCCGTCCAGTTCGCTCCAATTAGTGACCGATCCAAGCGACGCAGACGAAGCCATGCGCCGTTTCTTTCAACACCTGGAACCGGGCGGTGCCTTAGCCGTGCCTTTCATGATGCTCTACGGCGGTCACAGTGAGGGACCATTTGAATGGCAAAGAGAGGCAGTCAGGCCAGACGATGGCGCGCTTGTGCGCTGCTCGTCACGTGCCCGGTTCGACTTGGTCAATCGCCTGGATCATACCGAAGATCGGTACGATGTGATCATCAATGGGGAAGTCGTGGCTAGTGAGTCGCTCTCGCGTTCGCCAGCGACGCGCAGTTATACTCAAGAACAGGCAGTCAAGTTATACGAAACGGCTGGCTTCACGAACATTCGCGTTTATAGCAAGTTTACCTTTCAACTGGCGACCGCAGCCGATACAGGATTTACAATTTTGGGCACGCGACCGTAAAGTGACGATGACTAGGCACATGGCAAACACAGATCATAGGACTTACGCAGCAATGAATTTCTACCAGTCGTACTGACACAAAATATCGTGTCCCTACAAAATATCGTGTCCCTACAAAGAGAAGGTGCGTAAGTCCTAGATCAAGCATGTCGCGCAGAACGATACAAATTCTCAAGCAACAGGCATGAAAAGGATACAACATGTCTTCTCAATCTGATCAATTATTTGAATCGTGGCAACAAGCGGAACAACGCCCTTTCGTGGGCTTTGATTTCGCTTATTTTGCCGACAAGTGGATTAGCGAACAGCCACCCTGGTCGTATGAGGCGCGGGTGCGCGAACAGATGGCAAAGGCAACCTCGGTACTGGATATTGGCACCGGTGGCGGCGAAAAGCTGGCGCAATTCCAAGACATTTTTCCGGCCAAAACAGTGGCAACCGAAGGCTATCCACCAAATCTGGCGGTGGCCCGCGCCCGGCTAGAACCGCTTGGCGTGGAAGTCATCGACTT
>JBBREZ010000164.1:0-12772 GCA_038225095.1 Caldilineales bacterium | reverse complement strand
AAAGTGAATGGCCGGAATGGGATGTTGCGCAAGACGAACAAGCGGATCGTCTTTTCTTAGATACAGTCTACGACCAAATCTCACCAGATAGTTATGTGATAATCCAACGACCAACCAGTGCTCAACCAGATGTTTTTATACCTGTTATCACCAAGATCGTTGATGCAACAACCACTGCGCGTATCGCTTATGGTCTCAGCACCAAGACTACACGATTGTCCCTATTCATACCCTGGTGGACGCCGCCGGATGAAGGAGAAGAAATAGATAACTTTGCCGTGTGGCGCGGGACGACTGTTTACGCCCAAAGTGAAGAATTGGCGTTGGCCGACGAGGTGATAGACACGCCAATTTGTGGTGGCGATGAGGAATTACTCGAACTCGATGGTCTCTATAATGATTTGGAAGCAGGCCGCTGGTTGATCGTCAGTGGCGAACGCACCGATATTATAGATGCTAACGGCCAGCAGGTCACTGGTATTAAATCGAGTGAGTTAGTCATGTTGAACGCCGTTGTCCACAAGGTATTCATTGTGCCTCAATGTAGCACGAATTGGGTCGGTTATGGCTATGGTGGACCCGCTACGTTGCCCGGCGACAAGACGCACACCTTTATCCAACTGGCGAAAAAGCTGGAATATTGTTACAAGCGCGACGTCGTCACGATCTATGGCAATGTGGTCAAAGCGACCCACGGTGAGACGCGCAACGAAACCTTGGGCAGTGGCGACGGCAGCAAAGCGCTCCAATCATTCACCTTGCGCCAACCGCCCTTAACTTATGTGGCCGCGCCTACGCCTGTCGGTGCCGCAAGTACGCTGAAGATTTATGTCAATGATGTGCAGTGGCACGAAACTGAGACCCTGGCCGGCCTCCAGCGCAATGACCGTTTGTTCATCACGCTCACGGACGACGACGGCAAGACCACGGTGATCTTTGGCAATGGGCGTGAAGGCGCGCGTCTGCCCACGGGCATCGAGAATGTCAAGTCGATCTACCGCAATGGCATTGGCCAGCCCGGCAATGTACAGGCCGAGCAGATCAGCCTCTTAATGACGCGACCACTGGGGGTCAGAGGTGTGATCAATCCGTTGCGCGCATCAGGCGGGGCGGACAAAGAGGATCGCGATAGTGCACGGCGCAATGCACCGCTGGCTGTCACCGCGCTGGATCGTCTGGTCTCGGTGCAGGATTATGCCGATTTTGCCCGTACCTTTGCTGGGATTGGCAAGGCTGTGGCCCAACGGCTCTCCGATGGACAGCGCGAACTGGTGCATGTTACCATTGCGGGAGCCAATGATATCCCTATCGACCAAAGCGACGATCTTTATCGTAATTTGTTGCAAGCGCTGCGTGAGTCTGGTGATCTTTATCAGCCGCTTCAGTTGGCCGTGCGTGAATTACTGTTAATGGTGGTGAGTGCCAGCATCCGTATTCTGCCAGATTACCTGTGGGAGCCAGTGGTGACCAACGTGCGCGCGCGTTTGTTGGCTACCTTTAGCTTTGAACGCCGTGATTTGGGGCAGGACGTGCTGTTGAGCGAGGTGATCAGCAACATCCAAGGCGTAGCCGGCGTGGCCTATGTCGATGTGGATTTGCTGCGTGGTATCCCAGAGAAGATCGCCGATGCTGGGAGCCCTGGCGGACGCCGCTTGCTTACTCCGGATGAGATCATCAAAAAGATCCAAGAGCCGTTGCTTGATCCGACTGGGGTACCCATTGTTGAACCAATCCAACGGCTTGTTGTCAATCTAGCGGGTGTGGATAAAAACCCGCTTAGCCCTGCACAGATCGCCTTTCTGTCGCCCGCCGTGCCCGGCACGCTCATTCTCAACCAGATCACGTAAGGATTTGTTATGAACGAGAAACTTGACCGCTTATACGAACTGATGCCGGTGATCTATCGATTGCGCGACGCCGAGCAAGGCTACCCTTTGCAGGCACTGTTGCGGGTGATCACCGAACAAGTGGCAGTCGTCGAAGACGATATTACACAACTTTATGAAAATTGGTTTATCGAGACCGCGCAGGATTGGGTCGTGCCTTATATCGGCGATCTGATCGGCTATCGGCCTGTACACGACGCTGGTGAACCGGGCGATGTTGGCACAGCAGAATCACAATGGCGCAACAAGATCCTGATTCCCCGGCGTGAGGTCGCCAATACCATTCGCTACCGGCGGCGTAAAGGCGCACTGGCCTTGCTGGAATTGCTCGCCAACGATGTGGCTGGCTGGCCGGCGCGCGCCGTGGAATTCTACAAACGCCTGGGCTGGACGCAGAACCTCAACCATCAACATCAAGCACGGGCGCGCACCGTCGATCTACGAAACGGCAACGCGCTCGCACTGCTGGACGGTCCCTTCGACCAGTCGGCGCACAGCGTGGATGTGCGCCCGATCAACGCCCAACGCAGCTTGCCTGGGCGCTATAACATTCCCAGCGTCGGCATCTTTGTCTGGCGGCTTAAAACTTATCCGGTTGCCCAAACGCCCGCCAACTGTCTAGAAGAAGCCGGGCCACACTGTTATACCTTTAGCGTGCTCGGCCAGGACACGCAGCTTTACATCAAAGCGGAACCAGAAAGCGAACCGACCCATATTGCCGAGGAATTAAATTTGCCCGGCCCGATTCGCCGCCACGCCTTTGAACAGCATCTGACTGACTATTATGGCGCGGACAAGAGTTTGGCGATCTGGGCGGATGGCTGGGGTCGCTTTAAAGCCGGCGAACCTATTCCGGCCAGCGCGATCATTGCCGCCGATTTAACCGATTGGACCTACCGTCCGACCCGCAATCACATTGCCGTCGATCCGGTGACGGGGCGGATCGCCTTTCCGCCCGGCCAATTGCCCAAGAAGAGTGTTCATGTCACCTATCATTATGCCTTTAGTGCTGATATTGGCGGCGGCGAGTATGATCGCCCGCTGATCGAGCCAGCCCAATTTACGCTCTACCGGGTGGGCGAACATGAAACCTTCAAGCGCATCCACGACGCGCTCCACCAGTGGAAAGCTGACAAACCGCAAAACGCCGTGATCGAACTCGCCAACAGTGGCGTTTACGTAGAACAACTGCACATCAGCTTAGATGTGGATCAAAGTCTCCAACTGCGCGCCGCCAATGGGGTACGCCCGATCATCCGGCTACTCGACTGGCACACCGATCTGCCAGATACGCTGAGTGTTGTCATGGCGCCGGGCAGCCGGTTCACCCTGGATGGTCTTTTGGTGACGGGGCGGGCAGTCAGCATCCGTGGCAAAAAGGTGGAGCATACCGACGCAGCGAATCATCAGCCCGAAGCGCTTTGTGCGGCTGAAGTGAAGATTCGCCATTGTACGCTGGTGCCGGGTTGGGGTCTGCATAACGATTGCGAACCACGCCGTCCGGCTGAGCCAAGCCTGGAATTATCCAACGTGCGGGCGCGCCTCTGCATCGAGCACAGCATTGTCGGTTCGATCCAGATCAACGAGGATGAAATCCACAGTGACCCCATTCCTGTGCAAATCAGCGACAGCATTTTGGACGCCACCAGCAGTGAACGCGAAGCATTGGGCGCGCCGGGTCTGCCGGTGGCGCACGCGGGGCTGACCATCCAACGTTGCACGGTTTTTGGCATCGTCCAGGTACACGCGATTGCACTGGCCGAAAATTGTCTCTTCAATGATTGTGTCAATGTCGCACGTCGGCAGTTGGGTTGCATGCGCTTCTGTTATGTACCCCACGGCTGTCGCACCCCCCGCCGCTACAATTGTCAGCCGGATCTGGCGGAACGGACCATCGAAGAGGAATTACGCACTACTGCGGACAAGGCGATCTCCAAAGCCGCACTAGATACTGAAATCACGGCTGCCCAGTTGCGCGAACGTGAACGGGTGCGCCCGCAGTTCAACAGCATACGCTACGGCACACCAACCTATTGCCAGCTAGCCGAAACTTGCGCCACGGAAATCAAGCGCGGCGCCGACGACGAATCCGAAATGGGCGCTTTCCATGATCTCTTCCAGCCGCAACGCGCGGCTAATCTACGTGCCCGTCTTGATGAGTTTATGCCTGCCGGCATGGACGCCGGCATCATCTACGCCAGTTAATGTTTACTCCACACTCCACAGCACGTCGGAAAAGGATAACGGAGAAGACACAAACACTTACCCCATGCGGTGGTTGCCGCATCACCGCTAAACCAGGAGGAATTTATGAGAGGTGATTTTTCACGCAATACATTTGACATCAGCAAACATTTCAGCCGCGTACTGCAGCAACAGGGGCGCGTCCAACTCGATGCTGATCCGAATGAACAGGCTGCGATCCTGCTGCATTATTTGCAAGTGTTGGCAGCAGACCTGATCGGTCCACATGGCGGACCTGGGGATGGTTTCAAAATCGACGTGACTATCGACGGGAAAGACTTTGAAATCCATGATGGGCATTATTATGTTGACGGTATGCTGTGTGAGAATCATCTACGAATGGATAGCACAGGCAAGTCCATACCTGTCACCTATCTCACCCAGCCAGATCCCCCTTTCGATAAGGTGAATCATGATCTACCACAAGGTCAGTCACTGGTCTATCTGGATGTCTGGGAGCGCTATATGAGCTATCTGTCCGACGATAGTATCCGCGAAAAAGCACTCGGTGGGCCGGACACAGCCGGACGCGCCAAGATCATCTGGCAAGTCAAGGTCTTGCCACACAAGCCGGATGAAAAGTCCGATTCTGTTGCACCTAAGTCAAATGAAAATTCCAATATTTGTAATGACGTGAAGAACCTGCTAACGCTCAGCCGGGCCAATCTGAGCGCCCGTGTCAGGCCGGAGCAGCCGTCCACGGATCCATGCATTGTGGCGCCCGACTCAAAGTATCGGGGCGCCGAGAACCGCTTGTATCGGGTGGAGATTCACACCGGTGGTCAGGCAATCGGTACCGAGGCGATTGATGCCGAACCAACGACCAGGGCCACCTTCAAATGGTCGCGCGACAACGGCTCAGTAGCAGCCGCTTGGCTAGAAGGTGACAATGTAACCGTAAGTAGCACCCGCGGCTTTGCCGCTGGGCAATGGGTGGAACTGACGGACGACACCCATGAGTTACAGGGTAAACCAGGCACGCTGGTCCAGATCACCAAAGTGGAGGGTGAGGCACTGACATTTAATTCAGCCCAGGTGCGGAAAGATAGTTTCAAAAACCCCATCGTGCGCGGCTGGGATCAAATGGCTACCGAGGCGATTACGCTCTCAAACGCCGACAAGGCTGTGCCGATACATGAGGGCAAGGACGAGCAGGATTGGATCGATCTGGAGGATGGCATTCAAATTCAGTTTCAGCCAGCACCTACTGGGATTGCACTAAACCAATATCGCACGGGCGACTTCTGGTTAATTCCCGCCCGCACAGCGACTGGTGCCATTGAGTGGCCGCTCGAATTAGATATGAATGGGCAAATCATGCGCGATCAAGATGGGCCTATCTCGGCTGCTTTGTTGCCACATGGGATTAAACATCACTACGCTCCGCTGGCAGTAATTACGTTAGACAGCAACGGGTTTGTCAAAGTCAACGAGCCACTTTGCCGTCGTGAAATTAAACAACTGACTACTGAAGTGAGCTAAAACATGAAAGCAATCTGGTCATTCTGGACAAAACCCTATTCGGCCCAGCGCAAAGCCACCTGGCTAAGCGACAAACAGCACTTGCTGGCTTGGGTGCTTTCGTTGGAGACGGCGAAACAACACTACGCTGAAACTTGGCTCTATACCGATGACGCAGGTGCGCGCCTGTTGGTAGAAGAGCTCGCGCTCCCCTTCACACAGGTTTCGACTGCATTGAATGCGCTGGCCCATGTCAACCCAGAATGGTGGGCGCTAGGCAAGATATACACATATCATCTACAAACCGAACCGTTTATCCACATTGATAACGACGTCTTTTTGTGGAAGCGTCTATCCCAACGGCTCGAGAAAGCCGCAGTCTTTGCTCAGAATCCAGAGCCGTTCACCTTAGGTTCTTCTCACTACAAGCCAGAACAGATCGAGCACAGCCTGCAGCATGCCACAGGCGCTTGGTTGCCTGACGAATGGCAGTGGTACCAGCGTTCTGGCCCGTCTCAGCGTGCGGAATGCTGTGGTATCTTCGGCGGCCAACGGCTCGATTTCATCCACCATTATGCGAGCAGTGCGCTCCGCTTGGTTGATGACCCCACCAACCGCTTGGCACTGGACATGCTACCAGATAAGCATCTCCATATGTTATCAGTGGAACAATATTTACTCACAGCCTGCATTGAATATCATAAAGCAAGACATACCTCGCCTTATCAGGGTATCGAAATTACCTATCCATTCAATGCGTGGCGAGATGTCCTAGATCCTGAAAGTGCTGCACAAGTGGGGTATACACATCTTGCAGGCGCAAAACGGAATTCGCTATTGGCGAGCCGTCTAGAGAGTTATGTACGGCGCGATTATCCAGAATATTATAAACGGTGCACTATGTACGCAAATCAAAATTTCACTTTCGCTTGAGATTTTCGCTACGATATTTGTTGCACCGGACAAGGGGGTACTGTATGTTATTTGGTTCCGCTATCCTTGAAGTTGCCATCGGCTTGGTCTTTGTTTATCTCCTGCTCAGCCTGATTTGTTCGGCGGTCAACGAATGGATCGCCGGCTTGCTCGGTTTGCGCCCCCAATTTCTGCGCAAGGGGGTCGAAAACTTACTGGCTGACCCTGTGCTCAAGGGCTTGGCCGATCAATTTTTTGCCCATCCCCTGATCAAAGGTTTATCACAAAACGGGAAGCAGGGCCCACCTTCATACATCCCTGCACACACGTTCGCTCGGGTGTTGATCGATCTGCTGCCGACGCCGCCAGTCGCCGATCCGCTCCAACCGCGCTCGCTTCTCGACATCTATCACACGGCGCGTACTACGTTGGCGGGCTTGGCGGGCTCTGATAGCGAGCTCGCCAAAACATTGTTGCGTCTGCTCGACGAAGCGGGGATCGATCCTCAACAGATTGCACACGCCAACGATACTTTGCAGGCGTTGACAGCAGCCCGCAAAAAACTACTGGATGCGCTGCAAGCGACCGGCAATCGAACCCAGAACAACGAAATTGTGCAAGGCCTCTTCAACACAGTGACGGAACTGGAAACCTATGCCAAGCAGACCGATGCCGAACTCACGGCGGCGTTGTTGCAGGCGCAGACGAATGTGGAAACGTATTTTGAAGATGCTATGGCACGAGTGTCCGGCTGGTATAAGCGGCAAGTGCAATTCTTTATCGTGCTGATTGCTCTCGGCGTCAGCCTCTTGTTGAACGCTGATAGCATTGCCATTGCCAACAATCTCGTTGTCAACGGTAGCTTACGGGCCGCCGTTGTCGCGGTGGCGGAAAAGGACGCCACCGATCTCGGGGGCATGGTGGCCCAAACCCACTCATCAACAAATAATCAAGCGCTGAATGATACCCTGCCCATCACCGCAACGGCCTCAGTCAGCACCACAGCCATCAATCCATTGACCACGCTGCAAGGATTAGGGTTGCCGCTGGGGTGGGGCGCTGATCAAATACCGAAAAGTAATGACTGGTCTGGTTGGCTGAGTAAACTGTTAGGGCTTCTCATCACAGCTGCGGCCATCTCGCTCGGGGCGCCCTTCTGGTTTGAGGTGTTGAACAAATTCGTCAATCTGCGCTTGGCAGGCCCGAAGCCGCAGACCGCACCTGTGACTGGTCCGCCAATTGCGACAAGCACGAAAAAGTGACCCCTGAGGATCAAGGTGGTTGTGGATCTTTTATATCAAAAAGACGATAACGTAGGCTAAGATACCAGTGACTCTTGTTTGAGAAAACATAACCTTCAATCTTGGGTTGCCTGACGAAACGGAATATAAAGTACATTAAATCTAAGAAAACGAGTGTGAACAGGCTACGCTTGATCCGACCCAGCTCTCTGAGCGGCTACGGCCAGCCCGTTCTGTCGCGAATAGCTGCCGAGTTTGCACAGCATCAGCGAAGCCGTCACGGTGCCTCGCCGGATGGATGTGACCAAACACGGGATCTCATCCCAATAACTACGAATGTGCATTGCGTTGATAGTGCCGGTTGCCTTCGCGCGACCACCTGCATTGAAATGCTGACCGTTAGGGACTGAGACGTAACGTACCGATGAATAAAGCCGGGCTTGTAATGCCGGTTTTATTCTGTTCAGGCTCTCTCTCCTCCTTTCAAGATTGGCCATTGAAAAGAAAAGGTTCCTTTTCCTTTCAAAAATGATGCCATGTGCTGAAGATGACAATTAAAATTCAAGGTTGGGAACGGTTAACGGGCGTTTTGAGGGATTCAATTTGATGCATGATTACCCTTTATATCTCTGCCGATTCTGATACATACTTACGGAGCAGAAGCGGTTAAGAAGGCAAAGGGTGCATGGGTATGATTGAGGCTGGCTGTTTTCCCCTTTCCTCCACACGCGCCCCCTTTTTTCTTTTCATGAGCAACGATGGCGGATGAAGGATGACACCGTTGGCCGGTTGTGCTATACTGGCCGCATGTGGAAAAAACTTGAGCGTGCTTGGCTCGGCGCGTATGCCTTGCTCCAAGTGGCCGCCTATCGGCTGCTCGGCAAACGCTACCGGTATACAGCGGATGGGCTGACCGTCCAGCCGGTGGAGGCGCTGACCCGCGGCCAGCGCCTCTTTAGCTTGTTGTTCCCGTTCCTGGCGACATTGGGGGTTACAGTGGGTCTGGCGGGGCTGTGGCTGTACGCGTACCTCCACTTTGCGCCGCCCATTGACCCACAAGCTTACTATGTGACGGCCCCCGTCTGGCATATTGCGTTACAGGTGCTGGTGGTCAGCTTACCCTTGTTCGCCAGTCCGGCCTATAATGACGTGCGCCGGGCGCTGCAGCTGCTAACGGAGCCAACCCATCAGCCACCAGAGCAGTCCCAAAAACAGAGCGGTGGACGGGAATACCCACAGTAAGCCGATCCAGAGGTCGGGCGCTTCATCGTTGCGCGGCCCGTCATAAAACAGGTGGCGCCGGCGTTCATCGGCGACCACTGGCAATAAACACAACAACCCGACAATGACATTCCCTAGGGCGCAAACCGTGGCCACCTCGACCTGGAAAAGGGCCTGGAGGCCCGCCCCAAACACCCAGCCCCCGAGCGCCCACCAGGCCACATACCCCAGCGTCAGGAAAATTTCACCGCGCTTCAAACGTTTCACTCCCGCTGCAGCCAGTCGCTTCTCTGCTGCCTTGCTTGTACCGCCCGCTGGCTGGCGTTGTGGAAAAGGAAGTCGCCGCTTGTCTTCAACCGGTTTAGAGGATAATGCGCTCGACAACGCCCCGCTTAACAGTTTTGTCACGTCGATCATACAACAGGGTGGTGCGGATATCTGAGTGATTGGCCAATCGCTATTTATTTTTCTAGATTGGCCTAAGCAGAAGAATGGCCTGATTCGATACTACCAAAATCTTATGGAGAAGAATGAAAAGGAATAGAATGAATTATCCCTATTGATTTTGATATTTCTATCCTTTCCGACAATATTTTGAATACTAAATGTATCCATAGAAATACTATAGCACGCTCATGCCGCCCCGTCTAGGCACGCCAATACTCAGTTGAGTACTCAGTTTTGTACTCATTGACCGAGTATTGGAATACTCTATTTTAGATTTCCTTTCGGTGATTTTGGAAATGGGCAATCAACTCCATCCGGTTAATGCCCATTTTTTTATAAATGTGGCTGCTGTAATAATTATTGTCAAATTAACCAATTTTTCCCAAGCGTGGCTAGTAAAGCAAAACGGGTGCAAATATTCGCTTGACGCAAAACCAGAATTTATATACGGTGCTTCTGTACCTATAATTACGAGTAAATATGCCCCAAGCAAGGTACTACGGCTCCTTCAAAGTATGGTACAATCATCTTCAAGTGATAATTTGAGATTGCTTGTCTAAAGGAGCCACTCATGCTGACGCGAGAAACGATTGTCAATCGATTACGCAGAGATTATCCCTACTTGGTGACTCATTACGGCGTAAAGCGCATTGGCCTATTTGGGTCATTTGCCAAAGATACAGCGAACGAAACTAGTGACGTGGATATGCAAAAGGCCATTCGCAGTCAGAATGCAAAAAATGAGTAATTCTCATTTAGCTAGCTCGCACAGAGAAGCCGATACGCTTACTGAGTTACAGATTATAGCGCAGCTTACTACGTTAGGGGTACACTTTCTTCAAGGGGGTGACTATGCCTCTGTGCAACCTGAAATTGATCCAGCCAAACTGTTGGCAACACTCGCCTTGAGTCATCAAGCACGCCTTCGGCTGGCACTGATTCCTCTCCTGCTGCAACATCCCGAATTCGCCATCTATGCGCGCACTGTGGCCGAACAGTTGCCGCAACCAGCCCAGGTGCTGTTAAAATGTTATTACACAGCCGCGCAGTTGTTGCAGCAAAAATATCGGTTGCGCCTAGAAGCGATCTTCGGCCAAGCCACACCACTCCCTGACTTATTTGTCGCCGAACTTGGTCTGCCTACGTGGCAAAGCCCAGAAACAGGCTTGCTGGCACTCGCCGAACGCCAGCGCAATCTAATAGACAAACCAAATAGACTCTGCACAATCCAACTGGACGGGCACGGTATACCGTGCCTCTACAAATGGGCAACCTTTATTTGGTTTGTCTATAAGCGGTCGCGCAATCAATTGGTTGGGCACCTACGAGTATGGTGCTCAACGCCTGTTAAGACATCTAGAGCACAGACAAACATGGCAAGCATAGAAACAGCGCAAATCCAGACATTTTTAACTGAGATAGGCAGGCGCTACGCACAGCCAGGGACATTACTGCTCCTAGGCGGCAGCGCGCTTTGTCTGCTGGGCAGTTCACGCCCAACACTTACTCGATGATCTGCCTCTTCAACCGTCAGAGAGGTAATTCTACCAACAGATAACTCAGCGGGGGCAGGTTGCCGGTGAGTTCACCGGCGTTGACCGTGCATATGTTCGACGTTATCTGTGGCGACGCAACATACACCTGCACTATGTCGCCAAGCCTGGCATCGGTGACAGTCAGCGTTTGTGCTTCATTTGTCCAGTTGGCTAAAGCCCAGCCCAAACGGCCATCTGGCGCACGCCATGCCGAGTGGAAAACGGCCAGTATGCGGTGATCGCGACCACCCTCCTGCCAGTGCATGATTGGAATCGGCTCGATCTGGGCCGGCTCCAGCATGCGCCCGAAGACCAAGAATGGCTTGCCCGCGCCCCGGCGTAATGCCGTCGTCGCTTTCAACATCTGCAAAGCGTCGTCGTGGCTGCCCACGTTGGGTTGCCAGGGCGCCCAGTTGACGCCTTCCGAATCCTTGTTCATCAACTGGCCGTCCGCCTGCAACACAGCACCGGGAATTTCGCCGATCACCCAGTTGTAGGCGTTTTTGATTGGCAGGTGATAAGGCTCTGGCCCGGTGCCGAATCCACCCTGCATCAAGATCAACTCGTGGTAGAGAAAATGGTAGAGCGGAACGAAATCGCGCAGTTGTGCGCTCAGGCTGTGACCCGGCGGCTGCACGCGCACATCACAGAGGTGGAAATGGGGCAGGCAGTACTCGTTCGTCGGCATTTCCGCCGAGAAGACAATCTGGCGCGCGCCCTGGGTCTGGGCCGACGCCGCATCCGCCAATGTGTAAAAGCTATCGATCAACTGCTGCATTTTTTCCGTCATCCAGCGGCCAGGGAGCGGTGGATGCTCGTGGTCCTCGGCATAACAGGGGAAGGTGCAGACGCCAATGTTCTGATCGAAGAACTGAATCCAATCCAGGCCGTAATCGAGCAGGTGATCAACAAAATCAGTGGCAATCGTGTGCGTGGCCGGTGCGCCGACACAAGCCGTGTAGCTGGGCCGCCAATTGACATCCCAATGTATATTGCTTGTCAACCATCGTTCGCGCCCCCTAGGGGCTTCTCAAAATCACTATACGAAGGATAATGACGCCCCAAATCCAATGAACTGGTAGCGTGAAAAGCGCAAGTTGAGTCGAAAGCGAGAGCAATATTGATGAGAGGATTGGCAATACAACGATCTTTTGTAGTGAGGTCGGTCGCGTTACAGTATTTTAGTGGTCATGGGCAAAAATCCGCCCCAAAGCTCACAAGTATCAACAATTAGTAGCAAAGGAGCAGGGTACATACTATCTGCTCCTTTGCTACTCGCAAGCAGAAGTCTACTTTATGCCCTTTCTACCCGCTCGCTTACCAGACTTCCGCCAGCAGTTCCAGGCTATGAATACGCTCGTCAATCCCGTGCGTGAAGCTAGAGACCATGATTTCATCGGCGGCTGTGGCGCGGAGCAGGTTTTCAATGCCAGCGACCACGGTGCTGGGTGAGCCCATGATCCGATTGGTGGGCATTTGCCGAGCCATCGCCAGATCGGGGTGGGCGGCGGCGGCTTCGGGCGTCAACAATTGGGTGGGCCGGCCGTTGCGGAGCGCAAAGATCATCAACTGGCCGGGGGCGGCGAACCAAGCGGCTTCTTCGTCGGTCTCGGCGGTCAAGACATTGGATGTGACAATCGTATAGGGCCGCTCTAGAATCACCGAGGGCGTGAAGTTATTGTGATAGATGCTGAGGGCTTGCAGGGTGCCGCCGGTGTCGAAGTGATGGGCGAAGGCGAATGGCAGGCCCAGTTGCCCGGCCACCTGCGCACTATAGCCACTGGAGCCGAGCAGGACGATGGTGGGTGTTGTGGCCGCGGCTGGC
>JBBREZ010000163.1:0-12780 GCA_038225095.1 Caldilineales bacterium | reverse complement strand
ATAAGAAGAGCAGCAAAATGGTCAATGTGTCCAGCAGCGCGATCACCAAGCGCCCCGCCACCGCCAGCGCCGAACAATCCTTATCCGCCCGCACCATCAAATCGGTGGTCGCGGTGGGCGCATGGAGCCACTTGCCGATTGGCGCCAAGACGTGCAACAGATTCCCAGCAGCTACGCCCAGGTACAGTGGGAAATGCCCATAGGTGAAACCTTCGCGGCGATTTTCCTGAATATTCCAGAGCGGGTTAAGTGGACTACGCTTGGCGTCCCAAAATTCAGCCCAGGATTGCGGCAAATGGATCCTGGGCGCGTAGAAACAGGCGGTGCTTCGTTCATCGGGGTGACTACCAATGCCCTGGTCAAAATTGACATCCCAAACGCGTAATGTCAAACCGGAGAGGAGAATGATCAGGAGAAGTGGGTAGGTAAGTTTGTGGCGCAAACCCTGCATGCTATCACTTTCAAGTTTCATTATCTACGTTATGGCGACAAAGCAGGTACATTACGTAGTAAAAAGGTGCAAATTTCTGAGATGTCTGTGGCAGCAATCGAACGAATAGCCCTATGTATAGGTATGTCAATCGAAGCCGTCATTTGGTTACAAAATCATGTTACGCATGGGACAGCAAGGCACCCAAAGGGTTCCCGAATCCCTGCCTGGCACACAAAGTGCGTTGGCGCTGTGTGCCCATTGCAGGAAGAAGCGCACTGACACCTCAACCCGTTTCGGGAGCCCTCAGGGCGCGGTTTCGTCTATCAGTGGGTGAATTCATTCACCCTATTAGCTGCGTAACATGAGTTGCAGAATCATCGATTAACTCATAGACAAATCATTTAAAAGTCACACAAATGAGGAGGCAGCGTTCTCTAACGCTGAGCCGTTCGCAGTAGAGCATGCGAACTCCTCGAACCTACGGAGTTTATTTGGTTGCTCTAGGATGACAGCGCAAGGTTGTTAATCGGTAGACCACAGCGGAGCCGGCACGCCTACGCGCCGGACCATGCGCACGAGGCCTGCTTGCTCCGCCCTTGCGCTGTCATCCTATCAGCTTACACAAAACTAAATATTTAACACAAAACGACGAAGAAGCCAAAAGGCAGCAAAGAACAAACAAGCCTCCAACAATAATTCACCTGTCTACTTGTTTACCTGTGTACCGATCTACCTATTTCCCTCTTTACCCATCCAATCCTTAATCCGGCACGCGTGGCCAATTCGGCAGCACCCAGGTGATCTGATAAGCGGGCGGCGGCGGCCAAAGCAAATAGACATCCACCCAGCGGCTCCACCCTATAATATTGGCATCATCATAGCCCAGATCGATGCGCCGGGAATGGATCGCCCCGCCGGTGTCTAAGGCATCTCCATACCCGTAATCGGGCACGTAGACTTTGGAACGCAAAGGCACAATGCTCGCGTCCACCGCAACAATCCCATTGCGCATCTGGTCACCCGTAAAGGTGTGTCCATAATACGCTGAATCCTTGGACACACCAGCCGTACCCGCGCTATAACTGGTGGCATACATGCGGATCTTGCGCCAGTAGGTGACTTGCGAGCCGTCAGGTGCGGTAAAGGTGGACGGCTCGATCCGTTGACCATAGCTGATCACCTGTTGCACCGGCTCTTGCGCCACCCAGGTATCTTCTAAGATGCGTTTGGCTTCCTGCCCATCTGCGTAGCGCACGCGCGAACGGTGGCGCGTGATCCCTTCAGCGCCCGGTGTTGTCACCGCTTGCGTATCAATTGGCATATCGGCATTCGGCCCAAAGACGGTTTCAAAAGGCGTAATCTCTTCTTTCACCTCAACATCATCACGCACCCGTGTGATGGCAATTTTTATATCTGGGTATAATTTCGTTGCCAACGTGGGCGTCACGATATCCGAGCCAGCAATCACCACACCGGTTTCTGTCAAAGCGTCACCCACCGTCTTGGCGCGTGTCCGCGTTTTGATCACCCGATTATCCATGCGCAAATTGATCGGTGTACTTCTTTGAATATAGATGCGTAAACCGGTATTGACCTGACTACCCAAATTCGGCTGCACAAGATCGCCCAGATAGAGCGTCATATCCGCCTGTCGCAATGCTTCCCCCACAGTTTGAGCCGTCGTGCGAATCGGAAATGATAAGCCATCTTCTTCGACGGTAATCGGGAAGGCTCGGTGAATGCGCAATTGAAGCGGCTTCTCCACCCATCGTTGCCAGCCATAACCACGGTGATAGGTGGCCAGCAGTTGCGTGGACGCATGCACTGGTAATAATTGATCCAAGCCCAGCGGATGGTCGTCCACCACCACCTGATCATAATTGTCAATCGCAATGCTAGCCACTTGTAGCACTTCGCGCGGCGTTTTCCCCCAACTAGCCGTCTGCACATCGCGACCATCCGCTAAAATGCGCACCGGCCAAGCGCGATTAATCACTAGGTTGAGGCCAGATGTCAGTCGCGTTTCCGGTGGCATTGTCATGCGATCAGATGGCTTCAACCCAATACCGAGATCGATTAAGAGCGCGCCCGCCGTATGCCGATGCGTATAAATTGTCTCGGTAACGCCATCAACTGTCACCTGGATTGGGTGGGCCGTAGCGCTCCACAAAGCCCAAAGCAACAAAACCAAGACGCCACTTCCCACTAGATTTGTGCTCGACCGGGCAAGCTTTCCTATTCCGTTCACTGGCCGCGGCCGCGATCCAATTGTCGTAGACATGTTGCCTATTGTATCCAAACGCGAGCGGAATGCCAAAGGTTGGATCGCAGTGTAGCGATGAAGGGTGACGGATGTTGACCCTTACCAATGGTTTGCCAATTAGATTGATAGCGTTTTTTTTGGACAACATCGCCCGTATGATACTATTTGCGCGGTGAACAATAGACAAACGACCCCAAAAATCCAAAAGAACAACAGGCACCGGGCGCTGCTCCTGCTCGGCTTGTTGTCTGCTTTTGGCTTGCGCCTCTTCCATTTGGGGGGCGAATCACTGTGGTACGACGAGACCGTGAGTGTCGCGCTTGCCGGCAAATCGATCCCGGACCTGATTGCGCACACGGCGCGTGATATCCATCCGCCCCTCTACTATTTACTGCTACACGGTTGGCAATGGCTGACTCAACCGACCCTTGCGCACGGGCTAGAATTTCTTTATGCTTGGCCCAGTCTATGCTTTGGCATGCTGATCGTGGCGCTATTGTACCCCGTTGCGCGCCGGTTACTTCAGCGCGCAGTGGCTTTACTGGCCGTCTGGTTGGCCACGGTGAATCCATTTCACATCTGGTACAGCCAAGAAGTCCGCATGTACACGCTCGGCGGCGCGCTCGGCTTGCTCTGCCTGTGGGCGCTAATCAAGTATCTGATTGGCGCTTCCGCTAGGGTAATAAGTGAGGATGAACGACTGGTAACGGGCAACGGACAAGCAGTTGTGATCCCTGACCGTTGGCTGCTCATCTTTGCTTTGAGCGGTGTGCTGGGTCTGTACACGCTTTACTATTTTCTTTTCCTGCTCGTCGCGTTCAATATGAGCGCCCTGATCGGCCTGTGGCGCTTAAGGCAAGGAAACGGCCACCAAGGGCTGCGCGCCCTACGCGATTGGCTTGGTGCACAGCTACTCATCGTTCTGCTCTATACGCCCTGGCTGCCCATTTTGTGGCGGCAGGCAATTGATCCACCCGTGCCCGGCTGGCGGACGACCTGGACCAGCGGCCAGGAATTAGCGAAAGCCATCAGCGAAAGCCTGGCTGCCCTGCTCATTGGTCAGAGTCCGCCTGGCTTGCTCTTATGGCCTTGGGCACTAGTTACAATTTTAGTAATAATTTTTTATGGCTACACGAAATCATCGACGACGCAGCGATTGCACACAACGCATGGACTTAACGAGCACCCACCTTTAACAGGCGAATTGCTAGTTCCCCCCACCCTGTCTAGCATCCTACCCGTATATATTTTTGTCCCCATTTTACTCATCTACCTGATTACGCTGACGGTCACGCCGCTTTATCATGTGCGCTATCTTTTCACCTATGCGCCGCCCTTTATGATCATTTTGGCACAGGGGCTTTGGGCATTGCGCCAATCGAAACGCTGGTTGAGTCAGGCTGCGGTTGCCCTCATTTTACTGCTCAACGGTTGGGGCTTGTCCGAATTCTGGTTCAACCCGCTGTACCGTACCGATGATCATCGCACGGCGGTGGCGCAATTGGCCGCGCAATGGCGGCCCGGCGATCTGATCCTGGTCAATGCTGGCTGGGTTTATACGGTGCTGACGACCTATTGGCCGACGGCGTTAAGCGGGCCGGATAGCGCCCTACCGCCGCCGATTGCCCAGCTGACGCGGATGACGAATTATGCCCAAGCGTTGACAGCAGATAATGCTGACCAAAAATCAGATCAAAGTAACCAGGTGATCTTGGCCCGTTCCGGCAGTGTGGACGGCTCGCCAACGCTAGGTTGGGGCGATCCAGACAGCGATTTCTATGCGATGTCGGCGCAAGCAAGCATCACCGCCCTCACCCAAATCAGTGACGTGCATCCCCGCATCTGGCAGTACCGGCTGTATGATACCGTGAGCGATCCAAACGGCTTGTTGCGCAAATGGTTCGACGCGCACACCCAACTGGTGACGGATACGCCTTTCCCTGGCCGCGATTTTCTCCGCCTACAACGATACGAAGGTTATGTGATCAAACCGTCAAAACCATCTGCAATGCCCCAGACCTTTGTTGCGCATGACTTTGCTGCGGGGCTACAATTACAAAATATCGTTATCGAGTCGCCCAGCCAGACTACTGCGCCAGAGTCGAATACCGTGGTAGCAGGGTCAACGCTTTACGTACAGACCACTTGGTCCATGCTCGCCAATCCACAGAAGTTGCCCACCGCCAACTTGAGTCTCCGCTTGTACGACAGCGAGGACCATCTACTTGCGCAACAGGATGTCGCACCGCAGCAACCAACCAACACCTGGCAACCCGGACGGCCACAAGCAATTTCTCTCGCGCTGCCGGTGCCCGTTGCCACCAAACCGGGCGATTATGCCCTCGCGCTCGTTGTTTATGACCAGACGACCGGCGCCCCTTTGCCAACCGACGGCGCGCAACCGGGTTCGGGCGCAATCAAACTTAGCCAGATCCATGTCCAGGTGGCGCAAACGGTGCCAGAAATTGCCAGCACGCTTGCCAGCTTCGACTACATTGATCTGGTTGTTGCTCAGCTAGCCAAGCTTAGCCTGCACGCCACCGACGCGCTGGATATACGGCTAGTCTGGCGGCCGCGCGCCAATGCCTATCGTGACACCTATGCGGCTGTCTTGGAATTACACGATGCGCAGGGCAAAGTGGTGCAAAGTTGGAGCAGTGCGCTGGGCGGGTGGGACTATCCAAGCGGTCAATGGCCGGCGGGCATCCCAGTGCAAGAGTGGCGACAAATTCATTTAGAGTCGCAGCCGCCCGCCGGTGTCTATCAACTTACCTTGCGCGTTGTCCGCAGCAGCGACAACTTGACCATGCCAGCCCACCAGGGTTGGTGGCCGTGGGGTAGCGTCGCGATCGTGATTGGAAATTTAACGATCGAGTAGTATACTGGTCAGGATGGATGACCGATCAACGCTGCTCATCCATCTCCAATTCCACTTCTTTCGGATCATTTAGCAATGCAAAGGGGAGTATGATGGGTGAATTATTTCCTGTTCTGGCCGGTGTCTGTATCGGTTTCGTCGTCCAATCGATTGCCACGCCACGTTTGCGCAACATGGCATTGTTCGTGTTAAGCGCTTTGACTGGATTCACAGCCAGCTTGATCAGCGGTGAGCTATTTGTCAGTTGGGACTTTTTATTGTTTGACATCCCGCTCGTCTTTCTGGCCGCCGTTGTCACCGCGCTTGTGATCAACTGGCAACGTTCGCGTCCAATGTCACGCTGAAGCTTTAACACCGAACAACGCTTTAACGCGCGATAATCGGCGCGTACAACCGAGTGTTGGCACATAATAGATCGAACGGAAAATCACGCGTGACCACCAGATTTTGACTGGTTTTGGTTGCGATGTGCAAATTCGCTTGTTCAAAATCGGCGGTGCGCTTACTAGGATCAATCCTAATTCTAGCAATGGATGGCAAGCTACTGGGTGACCCTTCTATATTCACAACCCAGGCCGGTTGCGTGGCTGGAGCAGTTAGGCTGAGCACTTGCACCGTCACCGGTTGGCCCGCTGGCCCTTCAATCGCGACGGTTTGCGTAAATTCACTGAATGGTTCGACACAAGGATAAATGGTTGCCACACTTGAAATTGGTTGCACCGTCAGACCGGGCGTCACCGTCAACACGAGTTCAACCGTCGGCGGGGTAAGGCTGAGGGCGCCATTGGCAACCTGCATGCTCAATTTTGCTGTATACTGACCCGGTGCCAGCGAGCGCGCATCAAAAGTAACCGTCAAAGCTGCCGGCGTTTGACCATTGGTCGGCGAAACAGTCACCCAGGTGGGATTGCCTTCGATAGCGACCGAGAAAGGTACGCTGTCATTCGTGCTACGGTTAATAATCGTAAGCGGCACAGGCTGGCCCAACAGACCAGATGCCAATGTCGCAGCCACCGAGCTAGGCGTGGCGGCTAATTGGGCCACACGCACAGAGCCATTTTTATCCACATCGGCAATTTTCAAGCTGGTTGAATTGGTCAGAAAGCTATATTCCTCAAAATTGAGCGCTGTGTCAATGTTCGGATAAATGCGGATCCGGTTGTTGCGCATAATGACTACTTCGTCATGGCCATCGCCGTCAATATCGCCCCCTACGCCTACCTTATAGCCATTATCGGTGTCTAAGCGTACATTGACGGCAATCGCAGGATCCTTACCGCGGTTGCGCATAAAAAAATGGGGGGCCGCTGGGAACGTGTTCGGCACATCGCGCAGCATAAAAATTTCATCATCAGCGCTGCCATTCACATTGGCGAAAAAGACATCAAGTGGCGGCGGTGTAAACAGTTCGCTGTACACATCTTCAAAATCACCCGTCCGATTCGTATTAAAGCGCATGACAAACAGACTATCCAGCCCAATTTCGCCTTCACGCACCGCAGCGATCTGGTTAGTATCATCAGGGCGAAACTTGCCAATTGCAGCGCTGTACCAGGCTCGATCGTTGCTCTCGTTATTGTACACGCGAATCAGATTACTCTCGATGCGATAGATACTCAGGATGCTCGTATCCCCGCGGCTGCCAATCAGCACAAGCTCGTCGCCGGGGTGACCATCAAGATTACCCACCGTTATTTTCGTCCACAGCTGCGTAAAATCATAGGGTGCAATCTGCGTCCGCCAGCGCCGCCCATCCGCAGGTGAATTGGCAGCCTGCAACAAGACAAGGCGTGTTTGATCATCGCTATGTACTTTATCCGTCTCATTCAAAGTGTAACCATAGACGATTTCATCACCAGGCGCGTTAGGGTTCAAATTGCCCGCCGCGACAATAGTGGGCTTGCCAGGGATAGTCGTTTCGTAAAGCGTCGCCCATGGAATGCCATTGATGACCTTGCCTGGATCGACAGCGCCTGCGGCAACCACCGGATCATAGACCGCCAGTTTACCACTGTTGGCATCGCCGCCGATGGCGATAATTTCAGCATCGCCATCATTGTTGACATCGCCCACGGCAAAATCGGCCCAACCACCCGTCGGGCTAACCCACTTAACCAGTGGATGACCAAGCGTAGGCGTGGTGTCCAAGACACGAATAAAGCCATTGTTGTCAATGAAGATGATCTCGGCATCTGGATTGGCTGGCGTCTGCGCGCCAACTGGACGCGCGAAAAGGTAAAAACTAGTGATCAACACTAGCAGTGGCAGGCAGGCGCAGCCAGCCATGATTGAGATGCGGATAGACGCAACTAAGCGTGGATAAAGGTAGTAGGGAGTTATGGAAACAGGCATACGAGCGATTATACAGCGCAACGGGAACATTGAAAAACATGTTTGTCCGTAGCAATCAAGAACTTTCGATAAAAAGTAGGGGCGAGGCCTGCCTCGCCCCTACTTTTTACGCTTTGCCCAGCACGGCAGCTAGCAAGGCCATCCGAATATACATACCGTTGCGCATCTGGCGAAAATAGGCGGCGCGCGGGTCGTCGTCAATCGCATAGCTGATCTCGTTGATGCGCGGCAGCGGGTGCATCACGATCATTTTCTGTTTAGCATGGCTCATCAAGGCTTCGTCTACGACATAATAATCCTTAGCGCGATCATATTGCGCCAGGTCGGTGAAACGCTCTTTTTGTACACGCGTCACGTAGAGCACATCCACATCCCCGATTACCTCATGTACATCTTTCGTCTGGTGAAAGGTGTGGCCCGTGCTGCGCACCACATCCAGCACGTCTTGGGGCATGGGCAAAATGTCGGGGTTGACAAAGACAAATTCAACGCCATAATTGATCAGCAATTTAGTCAGGCTGTGCACCGTACGCCCATACTTGAGATCGCCCACCATCGCGATTTTCAGGCCATCCAACTGCCCCAAATCTTGGTTGATCGTAAACAGATCAAGGAGCGCCTGCGTAGGATGCTCACCGACGCCGTCGCCGGCATTAATAATCGGTTTCTTGGCATAATGCGCTGCAATCGCCGCCGAACCAAGTTCGGGATGGCGCAACACAATCACATCCGCATAACTTTCGAGCGTCCGAATGGTGTCGGGCAAACTTTCGCCTTTGGTCACCGAGCTATATTGGACGTTGTTGATGGGGATCACCTGGCCACCTAAGCGGAGCATGGCCGCCATAAAACTGGAACTGGTGCGCGTGCTTGGTTCATAAAAAAGGTTGGCGAGGATTTTGCCTTGCAACAGATCAGCGCTGCCAAAGCGTTCGACCAATATCTGCATTTCTTGACCGACACGGAAAATATAGTCGAGCTTAGTGCGGTCAAATTGGCTGACACTCAGAATATCCTGGCCGTAAAAGCCATTACTCACCTGGTCGGACGGCACACGGCCGACTTCTTTGGTCATTGTCATGAAATTATTTTCCTTTTCAATTAACCGCCCATTAAAAGCGACATCTGGAATCAATGTTTTTAGGACTTACGCTGAGATCGGGTCGAACGTGCCGGGGATGGACGGAGCACAGATCGAGGAATGGAGCAGGCTTGGTTGCCCAGTCCGTCCCCGGCACGTTACACACGCGCGTGCTGAAACAGTACATGTCCAGAACCAGGGGCAGCCAGCACCTGTCCAGTTTCGTAGACCACCTGACCGCGCAAGATCACGCGTTCCACGCGACCGAATACCGGCATGTTAGCAAAAGGCGTCCACCCTACTCGCGTCTTCATGGCTTCGTTACGCAGCAGATAGTGGGCATCGACATCTACTTCAATATACGTATCCGGCTGCGCTGGTAAACCATAGATCTTTTGGGGCGCCGTCACACAACGGGCAATGATTTGTTCAATGGTTAAACGATTGTTATGCACAGCCGTCAACAATAGGGGCAACATAGTCTCGACGCCGGGGACGCCCGGCGGTGGCGCATCCGGTGGTGTAATCGCCCCAATACCTTTTTCCGCCAGGGTGTGCGGTGCGTGATCAGTGGCAAAGATGTCGATTATCTCCAAATTTTCCCACAAAGCAGCCACGTCATCGGGCGTCGCCAAACGTGGCCGCATATCACCCAACGGGCCCAGCTGCGCTTGATCCGCCGTGGAAAGAAACAGATGATGTGGTGTGACTTCGCAGGTGACCGGATAATCACGCGCTTTGGCCCGCCGAATCAGCTCGATTTCGCTGCGCCGGGTGACGTGCACAATGTGGAGCGGGACCGCATATAAATCGCTGAGGGCCAGGCAAACCGGCAACATCAACTCTTCGGCGTGTACGGCAATTGGGCCAAGACCAGTGGGTTGCTTTTCTGTACGATAACCAACCTGCGTTGCTTTTTCGGCCCAGGTGCGAAACAGGCGATGGAGCAAACTCAGGTCATCAATGCGCAAACTGCCAAAGGTGTCGCTGACATAAATTTTCAAGCCACAGGCCGCTTGCGCCACTGGCAGATAGGCATCCAACTCGGTATTCGTCGCCCCTGCAAAAAGCCCGACATCACACACAGCTTTGGCGGCGGCGCGGCGGGCTTTATCCTGCAACAGTTGGGGCGTTGCGGTGGGCGGTTGCGTGTTTGGCATGTCCAATACCGTCGTTACGCCGCCAGCCAAGGCGGCAACCGTGCCGCTGTAAAAGTCTTCTTTGTGTTCATAGCCCGGCTCGCGCAGATGGACATGCGCATCAATCAAACCAGGCAGGCGTAAAAGAGTCATCTGATTATCCAGTGTTTAAGGGATTATTTCTAAAGGGTTATTATAATGTATCAACAGAATATTATAATTGAATTGCCCAAAACCGCTGAATTCTGCCCACGGTCGTTGAAATTGTAAACTTTTTTGCGACTTTTAACAATTAACAAAAGCTACCGCCCCATGACAATCAGGCCAACTTGCGAGACACTACTCGTCAACAAAAATTCACCGTATTTCCGTCGCTAATCGGTCAACCATTCGACTAGATAATGTCATCTAGCAAAGACAGCGACAACAAAAGATTGATGACGAGCAACAAGCAGCTCAGATCCATACCTGTCTTTCGTCGTCAATTCTATGCAGAAAGGATAGTTTATTTGATTGCGTATTGCCCTACCAGCCGCTTTCGGATTGCGGCAGAATTAAGCCCTTTGCGCTGTCCGCTTACCGGGCATCCTTTGGAGTATACGGAATTACCGCGTTTTGATCCGGGCGTCATCGATTCAACCCAAACTGGTCAGTGGCGCTATGCTGCGATGTTGCCGGTAATTGCGGCGGGACGAATGCGCATTACATTGGGTGAAGGCTGGACCCCTTTAATTCCTGATCAGTGGAGCAAGCGCACCGTCGCCTGGAAACTAGATGCTTTTATGCCAACTGGCAGTTACAAGGATCGGGGCGTCAGCGTCATGGTCAATTGGCTGGCAGGGCTAGGTGCCGAGACGATGGTAGACGATTCGAGCGGTAATGCGGGCGCCAGCCTCGCCTGTTATGCTGGATGTGCAGGACTTCGTGCCCGCATTTTTGTGCCAGGCAGCGCACCGCAACCTAAAAAAGCGCAAATTGCCGTCTATGGCGCTGAGTTGGTAGAAGTGCCCGGCCCGCGTGATATGGCCACCCGCGCCGCTGAAGCGGACACACAAATTTCCAAGGAAAGCGCTTACGCATCGCACGCCTGGCACCCGGCTTTTTTGCTCGGACAAATGACATGCGCCTGGGAAATTTGGGAGCAAGCGGGGCACAGTGTGCCTGATTGGTTGGTCGCGCCGGTAGGTCATGGGGGGGCGATCCTCGGTATTTGGCGTGGTTTTCAGCATTTGCTCAATTCAGGCGTCACCGATAAGCTACCTCGTCTACTGGCCGTGCAAGCAGAACCCTATACACCGATCCACGAAGCCTTTCTCAACCAATCGGAAGAAATCGACCCAACCCCGCGCTTGGGGCAGATCAGCGCCGATGGCATTGCGATTACCTATCCGGTCCGTTCGGCAGCCGTGCTCAGAGCCGTGCACAATTCACGTGGCAGTGTAGTCGCCGTCAGTGACGAGGAAGTGTTAAAAGCGCAGGCTAGCCTTGCTCGGCGCGGTCTATTTGTTGAACCGACCAGCGCCACTGTTGCTGCAGCCATCGAAAAGGTAGCCGCCACGATTGGCCCTCACGAACAGGTAGTAGCCGTTTTGACCGGTCACGGCCTGAAAAACCCGCCCAAAGTATAGGGACCGGGGGCGGCGCTCGATGCCGTTATGGGAAATTCTACGCGAATGGTGAATGTGGGCTACCTAGTTTTCACTGAAGCAACAAAAATGCCAGAAAATTGATAGAGAGTGAAATATCGAACGACCCAATTACTTTTTAACCAAATCAACAAGGATGCCGATGTCTGTTCCTGACCTTACGAACCTTGAGCAACAGCAAAATCTCAATTTCCAGGATAAACAGCTCCTGCAACGTGCCTTTGTCCACCGTAGTTATCTAAATGAAGCCGAGTATGATGACACGCTGGCCGACAACGAGCGCCTAGAATTTCTCGGCGATTCTGTCTTGAGTTTCGTGGTCAGCGAAGAGCTATTTCGGCGTTTCCCACTTTATCAAGAAGGCGCCCTAACTAATTTGCGCGCTGCGCTCGTTCGGCGCGAGACATTGGCGCGCCTGGCAAAACAGCTTCATCTGGGTGATTACCTGTTGCTTGGCCACGGTGAGGAAGAGAGCGGTGGTCGCTATCGCGTAGCCACCTTATGTGCCACCTTCGAAGCCCTGACCGGTGCGCTCTATATTGACCAGGGCGTTGATGTCGTACGCCAGTTCATCATGTCGCTGGTGGGCAAAGAACTAGATCGCGTGCAAAAAAATGCCTTAGAAAAAGACCCTAAAAGCCGTCTGCAAGAGTGGGTGCAAAGTAATCTTAGCCAAACACCGCGCTACAAGATGGTGGAAAGTCACGGGCCGGATCACAACAAGATCTTCGTGATGCAGGTCATCATTTCGCACCAGATTTATGGGGTCGCGACGGGTCATAGCAAACAAGAAGCCACGCAAGCCGCCGCCGCCATGGCTCTGCAATGGCTAGGTGAAAACGCACCTGAATATATCCCCGATCCAGCGCTAGAAGGTAAGTACGAATTGAAGCCGCCAGTGGTAAAACAGATTGGAGAATCGGTTGGTCAGTAAAAAGCAAAGGTTTGCTCACGCACCCTTACGTCCACTGAGCACGCAATGGCGATC
>JBBREZ010000162.1:0-12803 GCA_038225095.1 Caldilineales bacterium | reverse complement strand
TGCTGTATTGTAACCGGAAGTACGAAAGCCCCACCGTCAACGTCATCTTATCCTGGTCGGTCAGATAGATGACGGGCAGCAGAAATTCGTTCCAGTGATTCATGAACGTAAAGAGCGCCAGAGTGGCTAAGACTGGCTTGGCTAGCGGCAGATAGATTGAGGCAAAGATACGCAGATGACCGGCGCCGTCGATGGCCGCGGCGTCGTTGTAGTCCTGGGGAATGGTGCGAAAAAACTGGCGCACTAGAAAGGTGCCAAAGGCGCCGCCAAACCATGATGGGATAAATAATGGGTAATGGGTGTTGAGCCAGCCGAACTTGTTAAAGAGAATAAAGGTCGGAATCATGGTCACGTTGCCGGGGATCATCAGGGTGGCGAGCAAGATCACAAACAACACGTTGCGGCCAGGAAAGTTCATGCGCGCAAAGGCGTAAGCGCCTAAGGAGGTAGAGGCCAACTGCCCGATTGTGCCCAGGATGGCGATCTTTAAACTGTTGATGGCAAAGAGTCCAAACGGAAAACGGTTGACCACATCAATGTAGTTAGACCAGAGCAGCGGATGCGGAATCCAGACCGGTGGATACGCCATTGCCGCGCCTTGGCTTTTGAGCGAGGTCGAAAACATCCAGAGAAAAGGCAGCACCATGGTGATCGCGCCCAGCCAAACAAGCGCATGGAGGCCGAGCCTTTGGATGATATACAGCGCGGTCGAGCCTACGTTACGCCTTGGCGTGGTGGGTACGAAAGCCGGATTTGCTTTTAGAGTTCGTAGTGTGTCCATCTTCCCTGTAGTTTCAACTGAGCGAGTGTAATCGCGAGAATGAGGGCAAACAGCACATACGCCACGGCGGCGGCATAGCCCATGTTGTTATAGCGAAACGCATTTAAATAGATGAAAAGGCCGAGCACGGTCGTGGCATAGGCCGGTCCGCCATTGGTCATGACGTACACCTGTTCAAAGACCTGAAATGAAGCGATCGAAGAGATGACCAGCACGAAAAAAGTGGTAGGCGTGAGCAACGGCCAGGTCACTCGCCAGAAACGTTGCCAGCGGTTGGCGCCGTCGATCATCGAGGCCTCTTGCAATTCTTGCGGAATGCCTTGCAAGCCCGCCAGGAAGATCAACATGTTCGTGCCAAAGCCCTTCCACACGCTCATGATGATGATCGCCGGCATAGCCCAAGTCGTACTGCCCAGCCAGGGTGGACCCTTGATGCCCAGGAAGCTTAGAAAGTAGTTGATCGGCCCAAAATTAGGGCTGTAGAGCCAGGTCCAGATCAACGAAGCGGCCACCGTGGAGGAGACGACAGGTAGAAAATAGACGGCCCGATAAAAGGCCACGCCGCGCAGCCGCATGTTGAGTAGCAACGCCGTGCCCAGTGCGACGATCATGTTCAAAGGGACATTGAGTAGAGTGTAATAAATGGTATTCCAGAAGACCTTATGCGGTAGTTCTTGCGCCACTAACGTCTGGTAATTTTCCAGCCCTACCCATGCGGGTGGCAAAAAAATATTCCAGTTCGTAAAACTGATCAGAAAACCGGCAATCACAGGCCCCATGGTAAAGAGTAACAGGCCGCCTAGGGTGGGAAGGAGGAAGAGGTAAGCCAAGCCCGCTTCTTGAACTTTTCGGCGTTGGCTTACGGTCAACCACCAGCTTTTGCTCCGGGTTGAATAGGTCATAAAGGTGGTGTCCGCGGTGTTGATCGTGCCCGAATAGTTAGTGGCATCATTCCCTTCTCCTGAACTTAGCCCTTCGATTCAGGAGAAGGGGTTAGGGGGTGAGGCTGTCCGGTGAGTGCAGCGCACTGGTCAGGTTGATGGTTCGAAATCTGTGATGCTTTGACCAGTGCAATGCACTCACGCGTGATTATTTCCGGTCTAAAATGGCCTGGATCGCCGCATTGGCTTTCGCCAGCGATTCGGCGACAGGGCGCTTGTCCACGTAGCTCAGTTGTAATTCTTGGTCCATCGCGTTGCGCCATTCAGTCCAGCGGAAACCCATTTGTAGGGGCACGGCCACCTCACCAATGTCTAGAATGGCCTTCTTGTTCGCCGGTGCTTTGTTTGATTCTAGCCAGGCTTCCGAGTTGGCCATCGCTTTAATCACCGGCACCTTGCCAATCCCGACGGTATCGGCTGGGCGATCGGGGCGAATGGCGAACATGGCAAAGTTGAAAGCTGCATCGGGCGCCTTAGTTTTGGAACTGATCGCGAATTGATTCGGCCACTGCACTGCCGTCTGTTTCACTTTGCCTTTGGGCAACATGGTAATATCCCAGTTGAACTTGGCCTGTTCGCGGAAATCCTGAATGCCCCACACGCCAAGAATTGCCATTGCCACCTTGCCAGAAGCAAACAAGGCCGTCGGTCCGCCTTCGGTAAATTCGGTCGGCAACGGTGCGATCTTATCCTTCTGGATCAGGTCAACCCACCATTGCACGGTCGCTTCATTTTCTGGCGAATCTAACACGGCCTTGGTGTAGTCATCGGATGCACCCCAATTTTTTAGCGCAAATGAAATTGGGCTGGCGGGATTTATCCCTGCTCTTTGAAAAAAGATAACCTTTGCCCAGCAGTTGCAACCGCAGGACAAAGGCCATTTTCGTTTGAAGAAGATTTAATCGTAGTCACCCAGGGGGTTCCCGTGCTTGCTGCGCCTTGGTGTGTACAGCAGGCGCAGCAAGCACGGGAACCCCCTGGGTGACTACGAATTATGCGCCAAGTATCCACGCATTTAGTTGCCAGATTTTGCACCTGCGTAAAATTTGGGAGAATTCGTTCACAACCTTCATGTCGACTCGAAAGGCTGGACTAAGAGTTTGGATTGTCTGCATTAATCAGGATTTCTTTTTGCTTAGGCTAGATGAATATCTAAATTAATTTACAAGTCGACCTAGCATAGATTACAATACAACGAGAAAGATCTGGTTGACTTTCGGCTTTTCTCTCGTTATACTTCAGCCGTACTTTTTCATATGATGTTAATCTGTAGGAGGAAAATTGTAATGCTCCCTTTTCGAGTAACGCGAACGGCTTTTTCATTGTTGATTGTTGGCGCTATTTTGTTGGGCGCTTGTGCGGGTGCGCCCGCTGCGAATACACCCGCCAACCCGGCTAGCGCAACTACTGCCAGTCAAGCATCTTCCAATCAAGCATCAGCGTCTGGCGGCAATCCAATCTCGATTGGTATTGCTGTGGCCCAGACCAGTAATGTTGCCCTATTAGGCCAGGAAGAAGTCATTGGGGCTAAGCTGGCCGAGAAATTTTTCAACGACAAAGGCGGGGTGAATGGTACGCCGATCAAATTGAATCTCCAAGATACCGCAGGTGATGAAGCCGGCGCGATCAACGCTTTCCAGACGCTAATCAACGCCAATGTCGTTGCCATTATCGGCCCGACGCTTTCGCAACAGGCTTTTGCGGCAGACCCGTTTGCAGAAAAGGCCGGTGTGCCGGTGATGGCGCCGTCCAACACCGCGAAAGGCATCCCGCAGATCGGCAAGTATATCGCACGCGTGTCTGCCCCCATCGCGCGCGTGGCGCCTAATGCCGTCGCTGCTGCCTTGAAGATCAATCCTAACATCAAGAACGTCGCCGTCGCTTTTGCGCAGAATGATGCCTTTAGCAAGTCCGAAACCGGCACCTTTCAGAAAACTATCACCCAAACGAAAGGGCTGAATTTGGTGACGGTGCAGACTTTCCAGACCACGGACACTGATTTCACGACGCAAGCGACCAACATTCTCAATGCCAAGCCAGATCTGGTCATTATCTCTGGTTTGGCGACGGATGGCGGCAACTTGATCAAACAGTTGCGCGATCTTGGCTATACGGGTCTGATCATCGGTGGCAACGGCGTTAACACACCGAACGTTTTTCCCGTCTGCCAAAAGCAATGCGAAGGTGTCCTGATTGCGCAGGCCTATAGCCCGGAATTGGACACGGCGGTCAACAAAGCGTTTGTCGCTGCTTATACCGCCGACCAGAAGAAGACCCCAGGACAGTTGACGGCCCAGGCATTTTCCGGTGTCCAGGTGTTGGTGGAATCGCTCCAGGCCGTTGACAAGAAGAGCCCGCTCAAGGATATGCAACTGGCCGATTTGCGCACGGCTTTGAACGATCAGTTGCTCTCTGGGGTGAAATTCCAGACGCCATTAGGCGAAATTTCGTTCGATCCTGAGGGCGAAATCAATCAAAGCCAGTTCTACGTCGCCCAGATCAAGATGGATGCTGACGGCAAGAGCGGTCAATTCGTTTATTTGAAGTAGGAAGAGGGGATACGGGATTAGGAATACAGGATTAAGAAACGGCAATCCACCTAATCCCGTATCCCTAATCCCATATCCCTTCTCAGCAATTCGCCCAAGCAACCTATGAACATAACTTTGTTGACGCAGCAGATCTTAAATGGCCTGGCGGTAGGCAGTGTCTACGCGCTTTTTGCGCTGGGCTATACCCTAGTCTTTTCTGTTTTGCGTGTGATCAACTTTACGCATGGTGCGCTCTTCACGCTGGGCGCCTACTTTACGTATGTGCTCACGGGCAGTGCTTTCGGCTTTAACGGATTGCTGGCGAACGCGGCGTTGCCGTTTGGTCTGCCCTTTCCGCTGGCTGTGTTGCTTGGCGGTTTGCTGGCTGGGGTGGTCGGGATGGGGGTGGAACGTCTCGCCTTCAAACCTTTGCGGGATAAAGGCGCTGATCCGCTTTTGTCGTTGGTCTCTAGCTTGGGCATGGCTGTGGTCATCGTCAATTTGATCCAGTATCTGGTTGGCGCCGAGAATTATTCTTTCTCGTCAGCGGTGCTCGGTCATTTGCCGCCGGCTGTGCAATTCGGCTTCGGCGGGCGCGCCATTCCCATTCGCACCGTGCAGGTGATCATCTTCATCGTCTCCATGCTGATCGTCATTGCCCTGACCTATTTGATCAATTACACCAAGCTGGGCAAGGCCCTACGCGCCGTATCGGAAGATGCCATCACGGCCAGCCTGTTAGGCATTAACACGGATCGCCTGATTTTGTTCACGTTCTTTTTGAGCGGCCTTCTCGGCGGGCTAGCCGGTGTTCTAATTGGCCTGAGCGTCAGTATTGCTGGCCCTTATTTCGGCATTGCCTTTGGCTTGAAAGGTCTGGCCGTGATCGTGCTGGGCGGCATGGGCAGCATTCCCGGCGCCGTCATCGGCGGGCTGGCGATTGGCCTGTCCGAAGCGTTTGTGCCTGCGCAGTATGTGGCTTATAAAGAAGCCGTTGCCTTCTTGTTTCTCTTTATCATCTTGCTTGTCCGACCGCAGGGCTTGTTGGGTCGGATTCAGGCGCAGAAAGTGTAAGGCCATTCCCAATCAATCAGGATAAGGGCTGGTCTTATCGACCGACCTGAAAGGTGGGGCCTTTTCCTCCTGTCAGATCTCGATCCCTAATTAAACAAGTAATCACACCGTGTAGTGATAGACAAACCAAATAGACTCTGCACAATCCAACTGGACGGGCACGGTATACCGTGCCTCTACCAATGTGCAACCTTTATTTGGTTTGTCTATGAGCATCCTCAGATGCGCTCCTACGGACAAAAGGAACGCATCTGAGGATGCTCACTACAGATGACTGAAATAATTTAATCTTCATAGTAAGCCGTTAATCCTGCTACTGTCCTTAAAACCAATCCAGCTATTCATCACAACTCAGTTGCTATGGCTAATTTCCTCACCGTCTACAGCGCGCTTATTATCACGATGGTCTTTGCCGCGATGCTGGCGCTTTCACTCTATTTACCCTTGATGGCTGGGCAATTATCGCTGGCCAGCCCCGGATTTTACGCGATTGGCGGCTATATTGCCGCAATCTTTTCCACGACACTCTTAAAACCGGCTGGCAATTTGTACCCGTTAATCTACTTACTCTTGGAGATGGTGGTGGCCGGCCTGGTATCGGGTTTGCTGGCTGTGGTGATTGGCAGCTTAGCGTTGCGTCTGCGCGGCATCTATCTCGCCTTAGCTACGATTGCGTTTGTTGAAATCCTGCGCGTGCTGTCGCTCAATTTAACGATCACGGGCGGCGCGGTTGGCATTTTTGGCATTCCCCAGCCGTTCCAAACTAGCTTAGGCTATTTATGGGTAGCTGGACCCCTGTTAATCATAAGTGCGTGGTTTGTCTATCGCTTAGAACGGATTCGGGCTGGGCGCGCCTTCATCGCGATCCGCGAGGATGAACTGGCGGCGGATGCGATGGGCATCAATCTGACATTTTACAAAGTGTTGGCCTTTACGCTGGGCGCCATCTTGGCTGGCGTGGTCGGTGCGATCAGCGCCCATTTCCTCAACACCTGGAACGCCCGCCAGGGCACCTTCGATGCCAGCATTACCTATCTGGCCTTTGTGCTGGTGGGTGGCTCGCGCACCTTTGTCGGGCCGTTGGTCGGCGGCATGGCGCTGACCGCGCTGCCCGAAGTATTACGCGCACTGGCTGGGATTCCTGGGCTGCCACCCTGGTTGGCGCAATTTCTGGCCGAAGGCCGCTTGATCATCTATGGCATCCTGATCGTGGCCGTCGCCACTAATTTTCCGCAGGGGTTGATTACACCGAACCGCTTGCGCCGCCGACCCAAAAAGGTAAGTGCCGCTACCCTGGTTGACCGTGCACGAGTGGATAAACTATGACATTGCTGCCCAAGCGTTTGCTGGAAGTGAAAGCCATCAGTCGCAATTTTGGCGGGCTAAAGGCGGTGAGTCAAGTGTCATTCGCCGTGGAGCAGGGCGAAATCTTTGGCCTGATTGGGCCAAACGGCGCGGGCAAGACCACTTTGTTTAATATGATGACTGGCCTAACGCCGCCAAGCAGTGGTCAGATCTTGTATGAAGGCCAGAACATTGCGCGCCTCTCACCCCATCGCATTGCCCAGTGCGGCGTTGCCCGCACTTTTCAAAATATTCGTTTATTTGGCAATCTGGATGCGCTGCATAATGTGTTGATCGCACGCCATCTGCATATGCGTAGCAATTTATTGACTGGTTTGTTAGGGCTGCCCTCGGCGCGCAGCGAAGAACGTCAGGCGCGGGCCAGGGCGCTGGAACTATTGGATCTTGTCGGCCTGGCCGATCGGGCAGAGGAACAGGCCAATAGTCTACCGTATGGCGATCAACGCCGGTTGGAGATCGCGCGCGCGTTGGCCTTGGAGCCGCGCCTGCTTTTATTGGACGAGCCGGCGGCTGGCATGAATCCGAACGAGAAGCAAGTGCTGAGTGACTTTATTCGGCAGATTCGGGATGAATTCAAGTTGACTGTGCTGCTGATCGAACATCACGTGCCGTTGGTGATGGGCTTGGCGGACCGCATTGCGGTGTTGAATTTTGGTGAACTGATCGCAATTGGCAATCCGGCGCATGTGAAAAACGATCCCGTTGTCATTGAAGCCTATCTGGGCGAGGAAACGTGAGTGAGGATGAGTACAGAGCGGATTCCCCTGCTTGAAATCAAAAATGTGAGCGTCAACTATAGTGGCATTCAGGCGTTGCGCGCGCTGAATCTGGTCATCTATCCTGGCGAAGTCGTCACGTTGATTGGGGCGAACGGCGCAGGTAAAAGCACCACCTTGCGCACGATCTCACGCTTGGTGGCGGCCCGCAGCGGCCAAATTCTCTACGCTGGCCAAGACATTACGCGTGCGCACGCCGCGGAAGTGGTGCGCTTAGGGATTGCCCACGCCCCCGAAGGGCGGCGCATGTTGACGCGGCTGACCGTACAGGATAACCTGGAACTTGGCGCTTACACGCGTACGGATCGCCCTGAAATCGCTGCTACACTCAAACACCAGTATGAATTATTCCCGCGCCTGGCTGAACGCCGCCAACAACTGGCTGGCACGTTAAGCGGCGGCGAACAGCAAATGCTCGCCATTGCCCGCGCGCTGATGAGTCGTCCCCAGCTTTTATTGCTCGATGAGCCAAGTCTGGGCCTGGCGCCAGTCATCGTCCGCAATATTTTTGCGATCATTCGAGAATTGCGCACGCTGGGCGTCACGATTCTGCTGGTTGAGCAAAATGCGCGGCTTGCCCTGCAAAGCGCCGACCGCGGTTATGTGCTGGAAACTGGGCGCATGATCATCGAAGGTCCTGCCGCTGAGTTAATCCACGATGAGCGCGTCAAACAGGCCTATCTTGGCTAAATTTAGCAATGGGTTTCGTCATCTTCGCTTAGAAAACCACCAAACTCTGGTGGTTTTTTGTTTGTATACTCGGCACGGGCATAGGCTGCATTTTTGCCGTTTGTAGACAGTAGATAGTAGACAGTATAAAAGGCGGTCGGCGCTTCTACGTTCGGCTGAGCTCACGTCGAAGCCTGAAGCGTCACTGTCTACCGTCTACTGTCTACAAAAGCTCTTATCTGTGACCGTTGGTAGTATAGATGCTGTCTGCCCTCTCCTTACGCGAGGCTAGATTTTTGACCATTCGTCGTTATAAATTTTATACTGGTAAGATTCCAATCCTAGTTGGCCAGTCGATGGATGGGAATATTGCGGCTAATTTTGCTGGCAACAATTTTCACTGTTAGCTAGATCTGGCTTATCGTTGATTATTGGCACCTTTATTCCTGATCGAAAATCTCGTTACTCATTGAAACCATGGATAATCCACTCGTCTACATTCCTCGCGATCGCCGCCATGCGATCGCGTATGGTCAAATTATACGCGATCGCACACAAGGCGCGGCTCTCTTTGCCGATATTTCTGGTTTTACCCAACTCACCGAAGCCCTTGTGCGTGAACTGGGTCCGCAACGCGGCGCAGAGGAGCTTACCCGCTATTTGAATTTGGTCTACGATGCTGTGATCGACAAATTGCATAGCTACGGCGGCAGCGTGATTGCGTTTGCCGGTGATGCGATTACTTGTTGGCTGGATGGCGACGATGGGCTGCGAGCTACGGCCTGCGCTTTAGCCATGCAAACGGCGATGGAGAGCTTTGCTGCGGTGAGTACGCCGGCTGGCAATACCGTAACGATTGCCATGAAGGCTGCGGTGGCGGTTGGTCCTGCGCGCCGTTTTTTGGTGGGCGATCCGATGCTACGTGTGATTGATGCCTTGGCTGGCACAACGCTGGCGCGCTTGGCCAATGCTGAACATCAGGCAAAACGGGGCGAAGTTGTGATCGCTATGGATGCCCAATGGGTAGAACCCGCTGCCGGTGACGCCATCCTCTATGGATCAGAAGGCATAATACAAATTAGCGAACTGCGCCACGACGCGGAAATGGGCCAGATTGTTGGCGTGGTGCAGGGTCTGCGCCAGCCGATTGCCGATGCTCCGTGGCCTGAGCTAGCTGTGGACGCCCTGAGCAATGATCAGGTGCGCATCTGGCTACTAGCACCGGTCTACGAACGGTTGCGGCGTGGTCTAGGCGATTTCTTGGCCGAATTACGGCCTACGGTGGCGCTCTTTGTGCGCTTTGGCGGGATCGATTATGACAACGATGACGAAGCCGGGGTTAAGTTGGACGCCTATATCCGTTGGGTACAAGCCATCGTGACGCGCTATGAAGGCACGTTGATCGACCTAAATATTGGCGACAAGGGCAGTTATCTCTACATCAATTTTGGTGCACCGCTTGCGCATGAAGATAACGCCGATCGGGCGGCAGCAACAGCGTTGGCGTTGCGTATGCTACCCGACGCCTTGCACTACATCGGTCAGGTGCAAATTGGCATCAGCCAGGGCCGCATGCGCGCTGGCGCCTATGGTGGTTCCAATCATCGCACCTATGGCGTTTTGGGCGACGAAGTCAATATGGCGGCACGCTTGATGATGGCGGCTAAGCCAGGGCAAATTCTGATCAGTGTCGCCGCGCAGCGTTCGATTAGCCAGGGCTTTGTTTTTGAAGCGTTGCCGCCCATTCGGGTGAAAGGGAAGAGCGAACCCGCCGTGATCTTCGCACTGTCTGGTACGCGCCAGTCGCATGGGTTTCACCACGCCACGCCAGCCTATACGTTGCCAATGGTGGGTCGCCAACGCGAATTGGCGCTTGTCGCTCAGAAGATGGCGCAGGTTGTGCAGGGGCACGGCCAGATCATTGGAATCACTAGCGAAGCTGGACTGGGCAAGTCGCGCCTGATTACGGAACTGATGCGGTTAGCCGAGGAACAAGAATTTGCCAGTTATGGCGGTGAATGTGAATCTTATGGGATCAACAGCGCCTATCTGGTCTGGCAGCCAGTATGGCGCAGCATTTTTGGGATCGATTCTACCTGGCACGTTAGAAAACAGATTGACGTTTTACAGAGTAAGGTAGTGGAGATCGATCCTGCGTTGGTCGCACGTGTGCCGTTGCTGGGCGCTGTTTTGAACATTGATATTCCTGATAATACGCTGACGCAAGCCTTTGATGCAAAGCTGCGTAAAACATCGTTGGAGGCGCTGCTCTTCGATTGTTTGCAGGCAAGCGCGCGCCAATCACCTTTGTTCATTGTACTAGAAGACTGCCAATGGATTGACGCGCTTTCCTATGACCTGTTTGAGACGCTTGGGAATGCCATTGCGGAACTCCCTGTGCTTTTAGTGCTGGCCTATCGACCGGGAGAACAGGCGCGTTTGCGCACGGCAAAGGTGAGCCAGTTGCCCTACTATACCGGGATCAACTTGTCACCTTTGCCAGCGGCAGAAGCAGCCCAATTTATTGCTGCAAAACTGGCGCAAATGGCCGGCGCCGATGTAGCCACTTCGCCCACGTTTGTAGAGCGGATTACCAACCAAGCAGAAGGCAACCCTTTCTATATGGAGGAGTTGATTAACTATTTACATTACCGCGGGGTCAATTTTGCGGATAGTTCTGCGCTAGAACAGATCGAACTGCCCGATAGCTTGCAACGGCTGGTGCTCAGCCTGATTGATCAGCTGAGCGAAAGCCAAAAGATTACAGTGAAGGTGGCCAGCGTGATTGGTCGCGTCTTTCGGGCGGCCTGGCTGCAGGGAGCCTATCCAGAATTGGGCGATCCAGCCCGCATTTATGCGGATCTCCAAATCCTCCAGCAACAGGAATTAATGCTGCTGGAGCCTTCTGAGCCGGAACTCATGTACTTGTTCCGGCAAGTGATCACGCAAGGTGTCACCTATGAAAGCTTGCCTTTTGCGATGAAGTCCGTCTTGCATGAGCAGATCGGCCGCTTTATTGAGCAGCACTATCCAGATGCGTTGGACCAGTATCTTGATTTGCTGGCCTACCATTACGATCACAGCGCTAACCAGGCGAAGCGACGCCACTATTTGCTCAAGGCCGGTGAGGTTGCCCAGGCGGCTTATGCCAATGCCGCGGCCATCGACTACTATCAACGGGTCTTACCACACCTGCCCGAACCAGAACAAGCAGCGGTTCAGCTTAAATTGGGCCAGGTATTGGAATTGGTGGGCCAGTGGCGCGAAGCGGATGAAATCGTCCGCCACGCGTTGGCATTGGCCGAGCGTTTGGCTGCTTTGGTGGAGCAGGCGCAAGCGCAACGGGCGTTGGGCGGGCTGCTCCGCAAGCAAGGTGAATATAGCGAGGCGCTGGCCTGGATGGAACGCGCCCGCACTAGTTTTGCCCAATTGGGCGATCCCGTTGGCGTTAGCTATTTGTTAGCTGACGTTGGCGATATCTATCGATTGCAGGGGCAATATGTAGAAGCGCGCCGTTACTACGAGGAGAGCCTGCAACTGGCAACAACGATCACAGCGTACGAACCGCGTTTGGCGGCGCGCGCCTATGCCCTCAAGGGCGCTGGCACCGTCGCCACTTGGCAAGGTGACTACACGGTTGCGCGCACGCTAAATGAAGAAAGCATGGCGATCCGCCGTGAACTAGGTGACAAACCGGGTGTGGCAGTTCTGCTCAACAATCTAGGCATTGTGGCCCGTTTTCAGCGGGATTTGGCGGGCGCGCGCCAGATGAATGAAGAAAGCCTGGCGCTTTTTCGCGAACTGGGTGACCGTTGGTCGATGGGCACCTTGCTTAACAATCTAGCGGCTGTGACCAGTGATCTGGGCGATTACACCGAAGCCCGCCGCTTGCTCCAAGAGAGTCTGGACATTCGCCGCCAGTTGGGTGACAAAGCGGGCCTTGCGTTCTCACTCAATACCTTGGCCGATGTGGTGCTAGACGAAGGTGATTATACGTCGGCGCGACCGCTGCTAGATGAGAGCCTGAAGCTAAACCGTGAGTTGGGCGACCAGACGGCAATTGCCTATTTGCTGGAAGATTATGCAGGATTGGCGGCGGCCCAGGCGCAACCTGCGCGGGCTTTGCGGCTGGCAGGTTTTGCGGCTGCCTTACGGGAAACGATTGGCGCGCCTTTGCCACCAGCGGAGCAGGCGCGGGTTGATCGGATGTTGGCGCCTGCACAGATTACGTTGGTCGAGCAAGCCGCGACCGTGGTGTGGGCGGCAGGACGGACGATGACGCTTCAGCAAGCCATCGAATATGCCTTATTGGATACACCAACTGAGCCGATAATCTGATTTGTGTCTAGGTAGACAACGTTAAGATGGTAGCGGCCCGTGCGTGCATTGCCCTGGTCACGTGATCGTGCCAACTAGCGACCAATGCTTGACCCGTGCGCTGCACGCACCTCCACCAAGCTAATCGTACGTTGTCGTACTAGTTTGTCATGCGTTCGTGCGGCGCTATTTCCGCCAACGCGCTAAGGCGAGCCTGCGCATTGTTCAATTCGATGGTGCGTAGTACGACAACGTTACATTAGCGACCAGTGGTAGTGACCTGGTTTTAGGCCATTTTACGCTAACATTTGAACGGCAAAATGGCGACGAACTCACTAGATTCGTTTCT
>JBBREZ010000161.1:0-12874 GCA_038225095.1 Caldilineales bacterium | reverse complement strand
GGTATGCTGCTGCTGATAGTTGTACCAGGTAAAGAAAGCCTGCGCCCAGGCACGCGCATCGGGTAAGCTGCCAAAGCGATCAGGATAATCCGGTCGATATTTCAGGGTTTTGCACTGCGCTTCTGAAAACGGATTATCGTTGGCGGTATAGGGGCGAGCATGCGTTTTTGTCACGCCCACATCAGCCAATAACTGCGCTACCGTTTTGGCCGTCATGGCTGCGCCCGGGTGCCTTTGGGGCGCGGCATGCAAGGTCAACTGCCCCGGTGCGATGGGTTGCCGCTCGCAACTGGTCGCCATCAGTTGCTCGGCCAGAGTGGCGGCTTCCTGTTCAGCGATCAGCCACCCAACCACGTAACGGCTGTATACGTCGAGGATGACGTAGAGATAATAGTAGCGCCACTTGGCTGAACCGCGCAGTTTGGTAATATCCCAGGACCATAATTGGTTGGCGCCAGTCGCCAATCATTCTGGCTTGACATACGGTGGGTGTTGCGCTTGATTACGCCGTTCTCGGTTTTCGGCATCCTCGTCCAGAATGCGGTACATCGTGCGCATCGAGCAAGAATAGCTGCCCTCATCCAGCAAAGTGGCATAGACCTGGCGGGGTGAACAGTCTTGAAACCGTTCACTGTTGAGCACACGGCGCACGGTCGCTTGCTCAGCCTGGCTTAAGGCCCTGGTTGGTGTCGGGCGTGCCGGCTGCTCGACCACCACCTGTGATTGACGGGCGCGATATATGCTACTGCGCGGGAAGTCAAAGGCCGCACAGGCGATGGTGAGTGGCACAATGTGCGCCAACGCTTCAATCGCTTGCACCATTAGGCTTTGTCCTTGGTGGGGGTCAAGATGTGCTCTAAGCTCTGCGCAAGTTTTTTTTGCGCCGCCATAATGAACTCCGTCTGTGTCAGCTGGGCACGGTAGTTGCTCATTTTCACGCCGCAGGCCAGCGAGGACGACGGCTTGTTCCTCACGCTTGCGCCCAGGCTTTGGCGGCACGAGCACATAGAGTTGCCCACTATCCCGCTCTCGACGCCAGTCGCTGAGATGCGAGGCGTACAATCCTTCGCAGCGTAAGAGGGCGCCGATTTGACCCGACGCGTTGCACTGTTCGGCTTCGCCTAAGATACGCAGTTTGTAGGCTGCACTAAATCGCCGCCGTTTGGCACGGGCGACAACTTCTGAAGCCGCCTGGTTGCTGGATGTTGTGCCATTCAAATCTGTTGTTGTTGCTTTGAATTGAGACATGCTCTCAGCTCTTTTGCCCTCACATTCTACCCTAATTTCGGGCTTGAAACTGTCTCACTCATTATAGACACGGAGGGGAAGGTGCGGAGTTTATTTGGTCTTTCTATTAGTTACCCGCTTGCTACATACTGGCGCAAGATTTGGACAACCGCTTTTTCTTCAATATCGAGGGTAAGTAGGGCATCATCCGGCTGATTAGCAGCCTGTTGGATAGCGGTAAACAATGAATTATCTGCATACGCCGCCAGGATGGCAGGATGAATATAATATTGACGGCAGACAGTCGGTGTGTTGTTAAGCACGTAGGCTGCCTCTTTAATGCTCTTAACTAAGTTGGTTTTACATTCTTTTTCCGTTTGGGCTGGCCCCAATTGGTATAAGGTCGTAGTCGCAGCCACTGTACCGCCCCAAGTGCGAAAATCTTTGGCCGTAAAATGTTCCCCTGTGATCATCTGCAAGTACTCATTGACATCGTTTGACTGAACGGTGTGCCGGCTACCTGCTTCATCAATGTACTGAAACAGCGTTTGGCCAGGCAATTCCTGACACTTCTTGATCAACCGCACGAGTTTTTTGTCCTCGATCGCCATTTCACACAGCTTACCACTTTTGGCTTTAAATTTGAGCCGAATTGTGCCTTCTACCATTTGCAAATGGCGTTTGCGTAGCGTCGTCAAGCCATAGGACTGATTTTGACGAACATATTCCGGGTTGCCAATCCGAATATGCGTTGCTTCTAGCAGACGCACGACAATCGCCACTACCTTGGCGCGTGATAAACAAGGCGCTTTTAAATCCGTGGCAACTTGCGTACGGATGGCTGGCAGCGCCTCGGCGAAGGGCAGCAACCGATTAAATTTAGCCAAATTGCGCACTTCAGCCCAGCGCGTATGGTAGATGTATTGCTTGCGCCCCTGTTCGTCGCGCCCTGTTGCCTGGATATGCCCATGCGGTTCGGAACAGATCCAAACATCGGTCCAACCGGGCGGGATCACAAGCGTCTTAAACCGTTTGAGCAAGGCCGAGTCGCGTATACAGCAACCGGTTTCATCGCAATACATAAAGCCTTTACCCCGGCGTTTGCGTTGAAAGCCTGGCTGGTCGTCGCTCACGTAGAGCACATCGGCGGCTAAAGCTGAGCCTTGTGCATCGTTATATAAGTTAATCTCGATTGTCTGTTCTGTCACGTTAGCTATCCTTACGCAAAAACGAGGCATCGTCAGCTATCCAAATCGCTTCGGATGTGACAATGCCTCGTCCTTTCATCAATCAAACCCTACGCGCTCATCACTTAGTGGGCGGCATCAACACGGCATTAATTAAATGGATGATGCCATTCGACGCCACTATATCAGATTGGACAATGGTGGCATTGTTGACTGAGACGACGCCATTGGCCGCAACCGTAACCGTGATCGGGCTGCCCTGAGTCGAGAGCGCCACACCAAGCCTCGCCAGATCAGCGGCCGTCACACGGTCAGCCACTGTATGATATTGCAACACGCTTACCAGCGAGGTAGGCGTGTTCAGTAGCGAACTGAGGGTAGCTGGTGGCAAGCTGGCAAATGCTTGATTGGTTGGTGCAAAAAGCGTTAATGGTCCTGTTCCAGATAACGTAGTCGTCATGCCAGCAGCCTGCAAGGCCACGCCCAAAGTCTTCAAGCTAGGCGTTGAGCTGATCACCTGCGCCATTGTAAGCCCTGAAACATCGGTTGTAATAATTTTGACACCGCTGCCTGTGCCAACCGTCGCCGTGCCTGTACTGGTCACAGGCGAGGTGCTGGTCATAGAGCCCGTGGCAGTTGTCGTCCCTGTGCTGGTCAAGGCATTGGTGCCCGCAAGCACAGAGGCCGGCAATAATACCGCATTGATGATGTGGATCAAGCCATTGGAAGCGGGGATATCTGGTTGAATAATAGTTGCATTGTTCACACGCACCGTTCCGCTTATCCCTGTGTTCGTGACGATTACATTTTCGCCTAAAGCAGTCAAAGCGCTGCCTAAGCGTAACAAATCGGCCTGGGTCACCCGATCAACCACGACATGATAGAGCAAAATGTTTCTTAAGGTCGCTGGATTAGCCATCGCGCGCTCACGCAGAGCGGCGGGCATGGCAGCAAAAGCCTGATTGGTCGGCGCAAAAATGGTAAATGTGCGCGTAGTGACATCGAGTTCACTCACGATATTCGTTGCAATCAGCGCTGAATTCAATGTCTCCAAGCCCTTAATCGTTGAAATGGTGCGAAACACATCAGCCGTTCCCGGTGCCACTGTGATCATGGAAGTGGCGGTTGGGGTGGTCGTTTCGAGCGGTGTAGAAACGGCTTGTGTAACGGTCACGGTGCCCATTGTCCCGGTGACGCTAGTAGTGCCGGTCATAGGCATAGTACTGGTAGCAGTTATAGTGCTGGCCATAGTAGCCGTTGTAGCTGTAGTGGCTGTAATACCTGTAGTGGCCGTTGTACCTGTTGTTTCCGTTAGGGTGGGTGTGCTAGACACCGTTGTAGCGGCCAGCGGGGTTTGGTTGGGGGCCAGTGCGCCCGCTTGCCCATTGTTGAGAATACACCCGCTGGCGATTAACGCAACAGCAAGCAAACTTGAGAGAAAGAGCGAGACTTTTTTCATAGCAAAACCTCATTCGTGGTTCGTGTTCTTTTTCAAGCATAGGAAATTACGTTAAATTTCTATAGTGTCTACGTTCTACTGTAACAAAAAACATTCCGAAAATTCATGTACAAGCCAATCCTTAAAGGATATAGAAGAAGATACATTTACAAAAATCATTAATACTTCGCCTCATACTTTAATCATATCTTTTGCACTTAATCTAGAAATGGCGTGTCCAGCAATGGTGTAGGCATAATTTGTACTACAAACTGTATCCCGTTTCTATATCTATACCTATAGCCATACCATTTTTTTTCCATTATGATAGATTCACAAGCGAGCGGGTCACCATTGCAAGCCATAGTTCGCTAAAGATAAACTATCGATGGACAATATTAGATCAACACTGCTCTGATATTAAATTTTAATTTGCAGCGCAAAGCCAATTCTAAGCTCACGCAAAACTATGAACTCCTCGATTCTGGCTGAAGTCCTGTGTGACCAAAGTCTTGCCGAATTGAGCAGCTTGCGTGGTATCAGTAAGTCATGTTACGCAGTCCACCAGTGGTAGGACCACAATAGTTCGTGGCTGTATGGACGAGCGACGGCATAACATCAGTTAGTCATAAAATTGTTAAGCATCCCGGCCGATTGCTAGTGAGGTCGCTCTTTTCTGCCCAAGGCAATCATAATAGCCGGACAAAAAATTCTTAAGAAAAGCTACTATGTCTAAGCACAAACGCAAACACAAAAGGACCGATCACATGAGCGAGGAAAGCAAAAATACAAAACAGGTAAAGGACACAGACGCAGTCTTGACTGACAAGGATCCAGCTGCGTCGACACTGAATCCTAATGCCAATTTCGCTAAGCCCGATCCTACGATGGGGGAAGATGAAGGCTGGAACAGTGATGCGGTAGGCGAAACATTGGGTCAAGATCAGAAGACGACAACAGGAACTAAGCAGCACGACGCGCAAACAGCTAATAACCAAAGCGATCAGCAAAATTGGCAAACAGGTAAGACTAGTGACCAAGCCTGGTCATCTAACAAGGAGAGTGACATGATGGAACAAGCAAAACAAACCGCAACTGATGTGGCCAGCCAAGTTAAACAAGCCACTTCGGAAAATGCAGACCAAGCCAAGCAGACAGCCTCAGATGCCCTGAACCAAGCTAAACAAACAGCTTCGGGCACTGTCGAGCAAGCTAAACAGACAGCTTCAGACACGGTAGGGCAGGCCAAACAAGTGGCTTCTGAGACCTTAGGGCAGGCTAAACAGGCCGTATCGGATTCGCTTAGCGATGTTAAGGGCCAGCTACAATCGACCTTTGATGATCGGAAAACGCAAGCGTCAGGCCGGTTAGGTGGTTTTGCTACTGCCTTGCGCCAAACCAGCGAGCAACTGAATGCCCAGAATGAACCAGCATTTGCCCAATACGCCCAATCAGCAGCAGACCAAATCGAAAACTGGTCGACAATGTTGCAAACAAAAAATCTAAATGATCTGGTGAACGAGGTGCAAGATTTTGCTCGCCGCCAACCAGAAGTGTTCATCGCCGGTTCATTAGCAGCGGGTCTCTTGTTAGGTCGCTTCCTGAAAAGCTCTGGTATGCGGCCAACAAGCTATAACAACGATTACAACAATCGCTATCGTGGCAACAACAATCGCAAAAACTACTATGGTGGGGGAAATTCCGGCCAAAACGTAGCGAAGCATAGTACCCAAGATTCGATTGCTCGCATGGACTACGAATCACCTGCTCCTCAAAATATTAAGATCAATACGGAGGATAATTATGCAAGGTGATCGTTTACGAAATGACGATTTAATTGATCGAGATACATCGCGCGTTACTGTTTCCCAGAGTAGCGAGCCGACCCTAGGCGATCTCTTCACCTCCTTGACTTCTGACCTGACGACACTCGTACGCAAAGAGATCGAGTTGGCCAGAACCGAGACGATGGAGAAAGTTACGGGCGTCACGCGCAATGTTGTGATGATCGTTGCGGGTGGACTGGTTGCCTATGCCGGCTTGATTGCCTTGATCATGGCCATAATTTTCCTATTGAATCGAGCCATGAGCCTGTGGGTGTCCGCCTTGATTGTGGCCATTGTGGTTATTGTGGTTGGCGTTATCTTGTTGATGATCGGAAAAAACAGCCTCACCAACATGACTGTCGTACCCGAGAAGACAGTTGAATCTATGAAAGAAAACACAGAGTGGGCAAAGGAGCAAGTAAAATGACAGAAGAGCGCAGTAGGATGAATGATTATAAAAGCCAGTCGAGTAGTGAACTGGCTGATGACACCCGCGGTTACACCGTAGGCGCAAACGAGTATGAGCGCACAGATGAGAACAAATCCTCTGACGCCATTAAGGCCGACATTGAACAAACGCGTAATGATATGAGTGATAAGATCAATAGGATTCAGGAACGGCTTGATCCTACCCGCCTAAAAGAACAGGCACAGGAAACTGTACGCTCTGCGGTATCGGACAGCACTGATGCGCTTGTTAATTATGTGCGCGGAAACGCTGGCGATTTCGGCTATACCCTGGTTGATACGATTAAGCGCAACCCAGTGCCAGCTGCACTGGTGGGCATTGGCCTTGGCTGGATCATCTTTAAGGGCTTTGGTAGCTCTTCGTCAGACGAGCGAGATTACGACAACGATTACCGGCAACGCTATAACGGTGGCAGTAGTGGCTATGGAGCACGCCAGTATAGCAGCGACTCTGGCGACCAAAGTCGTTATGCCTACGAAGCCGGTGGCGAGCAGGGCAGTCAATATCAAAGCAGTGGCCGTTATGTGGGCGCTCAAAATCGTGGTTACACTGCCCAAACTGCCTATACCAGCGGCTATGCGGCGAGCGGCGCGGGTAGCCAGTATGAACCAAGTCGCGTCGGTCAAGCTGTGCAATCCGTGCAAGATAAGGCAAGTGATGTGCTTGATCAGGCCCGTGATACAGCTGGGCAGTTAACGGGTCAGGCCCAAGAAACAGCCCAACAAGCTGGACAATATGTACAAGACAAGGCAAGTGATGTGCTTGGTCAAGCCAGCGATGCAGCGGGTCAACTAGCAGGTCAAGCCCATGCAGTAGCACAGCAAGCTGGGCAATATGTACAGGATACGGTGGAACAAGTGCGCAATCAAGCTCAACAGACTCTCCAGGATACCGGAAGCCAAGTCCAACGAACAGTGGAAAGCAACCCGGTGCCCTTTGGCCTCGCAGCCCTCGTGGCTGGTGTGTTAATTGGCATGGCTTTGCCAGAGACTCAAACGGAAAACCAACTTATGGGTGAGACACGCGACCAATTCGTTGATAATGCGCAATCCGTTGCGCAAGATGTAAAACAGCGTGTGCAAACGATTGTTGACGAAAAAATGCCAGAAGTTAAGCAGACGGCACAAAAAGTCGCCGAGGATCTGAAGCAAACGGGTAAGACAGCGGCTGACGATATTAAGCAGACGCTCAAAGATGCCGGTGAGAGCGCTAAGCAAAATGTGAGCGAATTGGCGCAGACTGGCAAAGATGCGGCGAAGGATGTTGCGCAGGCCGGTAAAGACGCCACTCAAGATGCAACGCGATCGATCAGCAATCAGGCTTCAACAACAAATAGTTAGTCGACGCCTAGCTCAACTATGCGACAGCTGCTGGTACAGCCACCGATGCGGCACCCGAAGAAGAAGGCTCCACCAAAAATGCTCGCATGTAAGGGCAGATAGATTGCCTGTTCCTAACACCGCTCTAGCATGACGACTAGCAGTGTACAAACACCGTCTAATAGCCTCCCTACAACGTTGTAGGGGAGGCTATTAGACCTGAATACCGGGCTTATTGTTAAACTTTTTATCTCAGATAGCATCTGAATAAACGGCGCTCCATAATTTCGCATGAATATCATATTGCGCAAGTAAGTTGCCGTTCTACTAACTATAGAGCGGCATTTCATTTTTCATGCAGATCTAAGTTGAACAGAATTTTGTCTAGAGCCTAGTGGTCTGACTACTACGACAACGTTAAATTAGCGACCAGTGGTAGTGACCTGGTTTTAGGCCATTTTACGCTAACATTTGAACGGCAAAATGGCGCCGAACTCACTAGATTCGTTTCTCTGGCAAATTAGGTGCAAATCGCAGGTTTGTCATGCCGTACTTGCAGCAGAAGCGATTTGGCGCATTCTAATTTAACGTTTTCGTACTACTTAATTTTTAGAATAGCGTGGATTCAGGCATGCTCTAATGCCGACAGTCGCATAGAGCATGCTCCCTTCAGCTTTCTAAAAATTCAATGGTCGCTTTACTAGGCGTACAGCGCAATTAGTACAAGCCGCTGGCTCATTTCCGCTCAAGCAAGGGAGCCTAAAAACTTCTGAAAGTAAGGAAATTATGAATCCAAACAGTGAAACTGTTATCCGCAACGAAACGACACCCGACAGCGGCAACCTACTTCAAACGCTCAATCAGCTAATTAAAAGCTGCATTGAAAGCGATAAAGTGCTCTACAGCGCCGCGGAACAGCTCGATAATCGCGGCATGAAGCTGCTTGTCAAAAGTTATGCCCAGCAACATGCCCGCTTTACGACACAATTGCAGGATATTGTCAGACAAATGGGCAGCACGCCGGCGGAGAACCGGAATCCTGTCGCCGCGGTAGGTCAAGGCCTGAATGATGTCAAAGCAGCCATGATGGTGAAGCGCCAAGGCCGACACCATGCAGCGCTAGCCGACGCCCTACAAAGTGAAAACACCACGATTAACGCCTATGATGAAGCACTCAAAACTACATTGCCGGAACGCATTCATGTCGTGGTAACCCAGCAAGCGGCGCGTGTACGCAACATTCAGAATCAACTTAAGCTGATGACTGGTGAGTCGCAACGGCGCTTAGTTGTCCGCTTGTACAACCAGGCGGGCGAAGCAGAGAAAGTAGTTAATCAGTTGCAGCAGGCGGGCTTTACACCAGATGAAATCTATACATCGTCCATCGAACAGGCAGCCACGGTCTATGGGGCAGATAAGCAAGCGAGAGGCAGGTCTAAACGCCAAACTGTGATTGCCATGGGGCTGGCTGGCGCGGGATTCGGCTTGGTTTTGGGCGTGCTGGTCGGCATCTTCCAGAATTGGCTTGCGCCCAGTACCGTTGGCTTTTTGCCCACCTCAGGCTTGGGCGTGGTGGCGATGGTAGGGCTGATTGGTGCGGTGATTGGCGGCATCTTTGGCCTGATCTTTGGTCTCTTGATCGGCCAAAACCAAGCTGAAGATGATGCCTATCTCTATACAGAAAGTCTAAAAGATGGGGATACGCTGCTCGTCGTCTTTACCGACAGCCAGAATAAGGCAGCGGCTGATCGGATTGTCGGCTTAATGCATCAGCGCGAGATCAAGCCGAAGCCAGCGTAAGTCTGTGGGCTATCAGGTCTAATTACCCCTATAGAACCTGCTTATAACAAATGAGGTAACTACTCAGGTGGAGGGTTACGCTAGGTAAACACGTAGACAGGGCTGCTACCTGTTTACCTGTCTACACGAGGGCTGAGTAGTTACCAAATGAGCAGATAAAAAAGCACTTGCTGAGTCGTTTTTTTATCTGCTCATTTTATCTTAGCCATTTGTGAACCGCACACCTGAAATATGAAAATTAAATTAGTATCTCACGTTACCCACGGTGGCGTAGGCTGCATCAACCGCTCCACCGGAGTGATCAACCAGCGCCTGTGCTGCGGCTGACCACTCCTACACTGGCATTGCATAACATCAGTTAGCATAATGTATCCCTTTTTGTACCTCTAACTGTAAATGTAAACGCGGGTGAGCACAAGGAGAGGGCGTTAGCATAATGTATCCCTTTTTGTACCTCTAACACTAGCTAAGTCTATAGTAATTTTCCTCATAATTATGAATAATCATCAATGGCAAAAACATAAATATAGGAGAGAGAATTGAATGTCTTTTCACAATGAAAATATCCAAGTCGGCAAGGCCAAGAATTTCTTGCGTGATGGCTTGTTACCATTCAGCATTGCTTTGGTCATCCCCTTTGTAGCGGCTGCCATTGGCGTACGCGCTACCAATGAATCAGTCAACACCTGGTATAAGACATTGCGTAAACCTACTTGGAATCCTCCCCCTTGGATTTTTGGCCCGGTGTGGACTGTACTGTACACGATGATGGGCATTGCGTCCTGGTTGGTTTGGCGCAGCGGGCATGAGCAAACGCTAAAGCAAGGTGCACTCGCTGAACCAGGCAAGCAGCAAGCCGTCAATCGTGCACTCACGCTCTATGGCATCCATCTGGTCTTTAATACCCTCTGGACTGTGATCTTCTTTGGCCAACGTAATATTAAATGGGCTTTGGTGGAAATTGTCGTGTTGTGGGGACTGATCGCTAGCACCCTCACCAGTTTTTACCGCCTTAAACCTGCGGCTGGCTGGCTGTTAGTTCCCTATTTACTCTGGTCCACCTTTGCAACACTCCTGAACGCAACCATTTGGCAGATGAATCGCCGCAACTTTTTGGCTCGATTTTGGGAAAATCCATTTTGGCGCAGAGGATAAGCGCTGCGTTCTTGAATTACAAGTAGGGGTTAGGCATGCCTAACCCCTACTTGTAATTGGCTTTTAAATAATTAGTCGATTAGGTTAAGCAATTCCAAAATTACCATCGCGCCCAGAGGGCACCCGCCTGACAGGTCTCGATCCCCAGCTCATTATTGATTGGAAACGCCTTAAGGGAAAGTAGACGGACATGGCTAATATTCTCAACTGGTTATCGAAGTGGCCGGTCGTACGGCAAATCCGTGAAAAAGATCCGATCGCCCTGGGTGGCCCAGCTTTTTCGGAGCGCACCATGGCATTAAAGCCGCGTACACAAGCAGCTGATCAGGTCGTCAAATCGATCTGCCCCTATTGTGCGGTGGGTTGTGGTCAATTGGTCTATGTCAAGGATCAAAAAATTATCGATATTGAAGGCGACCCTGATTCACCGATTTCGCGCGGCTGTCTGTGTCCAAAAGGCGCGGCCACGTTTCAACTGGTAACGGGTTCGCACCGCGTGCACAAGGTGCTCTACCGGCGGCCCTATGCCACCGAATGGGAGACAATTCCGCTCGAACAGGCGATGGACATGGTGGCCGAACGCGTCAAAAAGACGCGCGACACGATGTGGCAAGACCAAACCAAGGATGGTCATCCCCTGCGGCGCACGCTCGGCATTGCCCATCTGGGCGGCGCAACGCTCGACAACGAAGAGAATTATCTGCTCAAAAAGCTCTTCACCGGTCTCGGCGTCGTCCAAGTCGAAAACCAGGCCCGCATTTGACACTCTTCCACTGTCCCCAGTTTGGGGATTTCATTGGGTAGAGGCGGCGCCACCAGCTTTCAACAGGACTTGCAGAACTCAGATTGCATTGTGATTCAGGGTTCCAACATGGCTGAATGCCACCCGGTTGGTTTTCAGTGGGTGATGGCGGCCAAAGAACGCGGCGCGACGATTATTCATGTTGACCCCCGCTTTACGCGCACCAGTGCCGTATCCGATATCTACGCGCCGATTCGCGCGGGTTCGGATATCGCCTTCTTGGGTGGCTTGGTGCGTTATATTATCGAAAACGAACGCTACTTCAAAGAATATGTGCTCAATTACACCAACGCCGACGCGCTAATTGAAGATAGCTTTCAAGATACCGAAGATCTGGATGGCCTTTTTAGTGGCTGGAATGCTGAAAAAGGTCAATATGATATTGAATCCTGGCTCTACAAAGATATGCCGCTGGGGCCAGCCGCCGGCCACCGTGAAATGTTCACGGGCGAACCGCACGCCGAGGGTGGCGTGCAGCACGACGCCGAGCATCACGATCCGACGCTGCAAGATCCAAAGTGCGTTTTCCAAATTCTCAAGCGCCATTTTTCACGCTACACGCCGGAAATGGTCGAGGAAACCTGCGGCGTATCCAAAGAACTTTTCGTAAAGATCGCCGAGGCGCTTTGCAGCAATTCGGGTCGGGAACGCACGTCGGCTTTTTGTTATGCCGTGGGCTGGACGCAACACTCAGTGGGTGTGCAGTACATCCGCACCGCGGCGATTGTCCAACTGTTGCTCGGCAATATCGGGCGGCCAGGTGGCGGCATTATGGCCTTGCGTGGTCATGCTTCGATTCAAGGCTCCACCGATATTCCCACGCTTTATGATCTGTTGCCTGGCTATCTCGCCATGCCCAAGGCGACGAAGGACACGTCGCTCGAAAAATACTTGGAAGGCAACCGCGCCGATTCGGGCTGGTGGAGCGAGTTTCCCAAGTATATGATCTCGCTGCTCAAAGCCTATTATGGCGATGCTGCCACCGCTCAGAACAACTGGGGTTATGACTATCTGCCCCACATTAGTGGCGATCATTCGCACATGACGACCGTAGCGGAAATGGCCGATGGCCTGGTGAAAGGCTATTTTATTATGGGCCAAAATCCCGTGATCGGCTCAATGAATGGCGCGCTCCATCGCAAAGCGCTGCGCCAGTTAGATTGGCTGGTGGTGCGTGATTTTGCCTCGATTGAGACGTCCGAATTTTGGCGTAATGCGCCGGAAATCGAGCGGGGTGAAGTGAAACCTGAGGCGATTGGTACCGAAGTATTTTTCTTTCCAGCCGCTGCGCACACGGAAAAAGACGGCAGCTTCACCAACACGCAACGGCTTTTGCAATGGCATGACAAGGCGATCGAAGCGCCGGGCGATGCGCGCAGTGAACTCCACTTTGTCTATCATCTCGGCCGGCGGCTGAAGCAGCTTTATGCCAACTCCTCTGACCCCAAAGACCGCGCGATCCAAGCCTTAACCTGGGATTATCCCACCCACGGGCTGCGCCAAGAACCGAGTGCAGAAGCAGTCTTGGCCGAGATCAACGGCTATACCGTAGCCGATGGCAAGCCGGTCAGCGCCTCTACGGACTTAAAAGACGATGGCTCCACGGCTTGCGGCTGTTGGATCTATAGCGGCTGCTACGCCGACGGGGTCA
>JBBREZ010000160.1:0-13232 GCA_038225095.1 Caldilineales bacterium | reverse complement strand
GGTTAATTCGTTTAATTGCGCTAAAGTTTGGGTGATGTCGGCGCTTGCAGTCATAGCCATATTAAACCATGAAGCGTAAAGCCGTACAAAAGCAACTGATCGCACAAAATAAGAAAACCATGTGCGTTAGCAGCGGATTGGCAACCAACAAAACCGGTGTTACACTTGCGATCAATTGGGGCGCATTCGATAAATTATACAATGGCAAATTTTGTTTCAAATCATGCTACGCTGATCTTTAATCCGCACGCTGGCTTCTGGGAATGGCACCAGTTGGTGACCGAGGTTGCCCGTTTTTGGCAGCAGCGCGGCTGGCAAGTGATCGTGCAGCCGACTGCTTATGGCGGGCATGCTACAGAATTGGCGTCCGCCGCTGTGCGCGCCAATCATGGCTTGGTCTTTGCGGTTGGCGGCGATGGCACGTTGAATGAAGTCGCCAATGGGTTGGTTAACACGGAAACGGTCTTGGCCTTTTTGCCAGTGGGCACCGCCAATTCTTTTGCCCGCGAATTGGGGGCGCCACGCCCCAATTTCTTAAATCCTAAATGGTTGCTGGAGACATCCGCGCTGCTGGCCGCTGGCCGCATTCAACGGGTGGACATGGGGTGCTGTGACAACGGGCGCTATTGGCTGTTGTGGGCTAGCACAGGGGTGGATGCGTTTGTAGTTGACCAAATTGAGCCACGCTCTAAACTTTTTAAACGGATGGGGCCAGCCGGGTATGTTGCCAAAGCGCTGCTGGCCTTGCCCGCATTTTCTGGCATCCAGGCAACGGTGACGGTGGACGAGCAGACCGTGACCGATAATTTTCTGTTGATTAACGTCAGCAATTGTCGTATGTTTGCCGGCGGTGAGTTGCATCTCAACAGTTACGGTTTACTGGATGATGGTCTATTTGAAGTATGGCTTTTTCGCGGGCGTGATTGGCCAGATGTGTTGCGTTATACCGTGGAAATTGGCCTGCAACAACACGCCTCTAATCCAAACGTCCAGAAGATTCAGGGCCGCCGTGTGACCATTACTACCGCCACGCCCAAGCCTTTTCACCTGGATGGCGAACCGATTGGCACCACACCCTTTACGTGCGAAATCAAACCAGGCGTCCTCCGGCTGCTGACGCCCAATACTGCGCCGGCGGATTTATTTAGTAAGCGCGGCCAAGCGATCACGTGTTAACGGTGGGTCGCAGATCAACAGGTAAAGCAACATCCCAATCTATAGAGATTATCTGGAAACAGGTAGATAGGGAAATAGTAGACAAGAAGCAAAGGCGTGTATACTTATTTCCCTATCTACCTGTTTCCCCTACATATACTTATTCCGAATAAGGTCTTATCTATATTTCCCTAATTATCTCTACTTATAAAATCAACTATGTCTGATCAACCTTTGAATAAGCGCACGGTTTTTGCCAACTTGCCCCCAGAATGGCCGGATGACCTGTTGCCTGCGATCCAGGCCCAAGTGGCTGCTAGTGGCCGTAAGATCGTCGTATTGGATGACGATCCCACCGGCACACAGACGGTTTACGATATGCCCGTATTGACGGAATGGTCAGTGGAACTGTTGCGCGCCGAGTTAGCGAACGCCGCGCTCGCCTTTTACATTTTGACCAACTCGCGCAGCATGCCGTTACCTGCCGCGCAGGCGTTAAATCGCGAAGTGGGGCTTAATCTAAAACTGGCTGGCGAACAGAGTGGGCGCGATTTTGTTGTCGTCAGCCGGAGTGATTCTACGTTACGTGGTCACTATCCTGGTGAAACGGATGCGCTAGCCGCTGCGCTGGCAACCGATTTTGCCGCAACCCTGCTCATTCCTTTTTTCTTAGAAGGTGGGCGCTATACAGTTGATGATGTGCATTATGTGGCCGAAGGCGAACACCTGACGCCCGCCGCAGCGACGCCCTTTGCGCGCGATGCTGCCTTTGGTTACAAGCATTCGAACTTGCGGGAATGGATAGAAGAGAAAACGGGTGGACGCATGATGGCTGAGGCCGTCATTGCCATCACGCTGGATGACATCCGGCGTGGCGGACCCGCGCAGGTGGCGGCCAAATTAGCTGGACTGGCGCATGGCGCGGTTTGCGTGGTCAACGCCGTCAGTATACGCGATATTCAAGTGCTGGTCTTGGGCCTGTTGCAAGCTGAGGCGCAGGGTAAAAAATTCCTCTACCGCACCGCCGCCTCATTTGTCCAAGTGCGCGTTGGTTTGGCCGCGCGGCCATTGCTCACGCAAAGTGAACTTGCTTTGCCGTCAGGGGCTGGTGGATTGATCGTGGTGGGTTCGTATGTGCCAAAGACGACGAGCCAACTGGCCGAATTGCTCGCTCAGCCCGCCGTGCTCCAAGTTGAGGTGAACGTGGCGGCGCTGCTTGATGATCAGCTGCAGCCCAGTGAAATCCAACGCGCCGCCCACACCGCTGATGAGGCTTTACGTCGCGGTCAGGATGTAGTCGTCTACACCAGTCGCGAATTGGTGACGACTAGTGACGCTGCTGGCAGTTTGGCGATCGGACAACGGGTGTCAGATAGTTTGGTTGCCATCGTGCGCGCGCTGCAAACGCGCCCACGTTATCTGCTGGCGAAAGGTGGGATTACGTCAAGCGATATAGCGACCCAAGGATTGGGCGTGCGGCGGGCGCTAGTGCTCGGCCAGATTTTACCCGGCGTCCCAGTCTGGCGCACGGGGGCAGAAAGTTTGCATCCAGAATTAATCTACATTGTCTTTCCTGGCAATGTCGGTGATGTACACGCCGTGGCGCAGGTGGTAGCCGTCTTGAGACAGTAAAGCCATGGACGATTACTATTAAACATTATTCGGCATAAGCATTCACTATTGGTAGACGCCCATCAGTAGATGGGACGGCGACAGGTAGACATCACCTGTATACCTGTTTCCCATCTTTGTTAATCCAGATAATGTCTATTGAATGTATGGGCAATGAGGCTAATGAACTTAGGCGTAGCGATTCAATCACTTGGCGCGTAGAGAGTGGCGATGGTTGCCCTGTACTCGCCACTCTCTACGCTTTAATCTCCGCAATGGACAACTTATTTAATGATGGTTGCTTAACGTACCACAGCTGGACAAGGCCGCTTGGAAAGGTAACGCTGCGCTGTAGTAGCAAATTTTGTTCGGGGCGGCCGGGCTTGAAGAGTGAAATGCCACTGCCGACTAGAATGGGAATGATTGAAATAATAAACTTGTCAATCAGGCTGTGTTGCATCAACGCAAAGACAAGTTCTGCGCCACCGTCAATGAAAATATTGGACCCACTACTTTCCCGCAGCTTTTGAATCAATTCGGCCACGTCGCCATTGTAATACTCAACGTTTTCGTCGGCGCCCGTCTTGCTGCGCGAAATCACATAGCATTTTCTGCCCCGATGCGGAAAGTCGATGCCGAAACTTAGGACCTTGTCATATGTTTTGCGGCCCATGATCACCGTGTCCACCGTGTTGACGAAGTCGGTGTAACCGTAATCCTCGGGTGGCCGCTCCACAATCGATAGAAAATTAATATCATCATTCCCGGTCGCGATGTAGCCATCTAAGCTTATGGCGATATATAAAATTATTTGGCGATTGCGCATAAGTTATACCGTAGCCTTTGGCCCTCCATCAATAATCGCTTGGACGCGGCCGACCTCACCGCTTTCCAGCCGCACTTTAATGCCATGCGGATGCTGTGGGGAACTTGTCAAGATATCCTTCACAACGCCACGCGTTCGCTTGCCGCTGCGCTGATCTTGTTTCAAGACAATATCAACCATAAGCCCCGGTTTTATATCTTTCCTGCTCTGACCATTCATCGCGAAAATCTCCACTTGTTTACTCTATGGTTGTACTAAAGTGACCCCGCCCGCGCCCAAAGGGCTCCCGCTCTCGTTCGGCTGCGGTTCGACAAGCTCACCGCACGGGCCTGAGCGTTCGACTGAGCTCACGCCGAAGTCTTGTCGAACGGCAGTCGAGTCGTGGCGTCCTTTCTCCTGTCAAGTCTCGATCCAGGTATCGTTATTGATTGCTTGAATTGGCCAAGCAACGGTTGACCAAGTGCTGCTAAGTCACGTAGCGTACGTGACCTACCAGCCTATGTGACCGGCAATCGACAACACGCGATCTTGATCAACCGACGCTAAAAAGGTCGCGCTCCAGGCAAGGCGCAGCGCCGCTAGTTTGTACGCCTTTGTTTTGCCAATCAAGTTACCGTTGTGGGCGCTGGCGCACAATCAGCACCGACTTGGGCGCAAACCTGACCACAGAATCGGCAAAACTACCGGGAAACAAGTTCGCGCTCGCTTGATCGCCGACGAGAATTAGATCGTAATGCCCACGTTTGGTAACGGTTAGCATCGTCTTGAGCGGATCGCCACGCCACACTTGTAAAGCTGAGCGACTCAATCCCGCTTCGTCCAGCGTAGCCAGGGTTTCACGTAAAAAAGCGGCTAAGCGGGGGTCCTGCGTCATTAACATGTTGAGCGAAAGGTCGTCCGGCGCTAACCATTTGGCCGGCGTGTTCATCGCGTCCGGTACAATGTGCAGCAGTTGCAATTCTGCGCCAAGCGCTTTGGACAATTCAAGCGCGCTGTCGATGACAATCGTCCCCATCGCCACACAGGCGAGGATCCGCTTAATGATCAAATGTTGGCCTTTGAACACTAAGACCGGCATCGGTGCGGCGCGGACCACACGCTGGGCCGTGATGCCAATATCTACATGGTGGCTACCGTCCTTAAACGCGCTGATCACCAATAAATCAGCTTTGCTATTTTCCAGGCGCTGGCCTACCACCTCATCCGGCGGCCCCACGAGTGGGATCAATTCAGGGATTGGCTGCAAACCACGCAGTAAATCTTGGATTGTGAGCATAATGCGGTGGCCGTGCGCTGCGCCCGTGCGCGCGCGAACCGTGACCCATACCTCTAGCTCCACTTGTAAGGCTTGCGCCAGGTTGTGAGCCAATAAAACGGCCTGTTGGGTGTGTGGCGTTCCATCCGTCGCCACCACAATGCTGCGCTTCGGTACAGCGGCCAAAATGGCGGAATGCGGTTCGGTGGCCGACGTTAGCTTGCCGTTGCCTTGATGCCGCATCAGCAACAATGGTGTGGACACCAGCCGCAATATCTCTTCGGCCACGCTGCCATAGACCAAGCGCCGCAATCCTGTGCGCCCATAGGTGGCCAGCGCCAATAGCTCAAAATGGCGTTTCTCGACAAAGTTAACAATTTCGTCGATTGTATTGCCCTTTAAGAGTACGGTGTAAACGGTGTAGCCAGCGGAGCGCAAATCACGCGCCGTGCGTTCCAAATTATCCTTGAGTTCTGTGCGGTGTGCTTCCCATTCTTCATCAATGCTGTCAGCGTCGCTGTAGGCCGACGGCGGTAGCGCCATCATATGGGCATCCACCACAATCGTTGGTTCTGCTCTTGGTTGCGCCACGGCCAGCAACGTCAATTCTACTTCTACAGGCGGGAAGAGACGGCAAACCACCGGCAAGATATCACCACTGATTGGGGAAATTTCGAGGAGAATTAAGATTTTGCGCATGCTGGTGCCTTCAGATTTATTCAAGTGCAAGCATCATGTTTTACCTTTTTGCAGAGGTCATCTATCAGTAAGATTGAGCAGAAGGTGATAGCGGGGCAGTATACAGGTGACGGATTTACCCGTCAAATACGGGCTAATATTTTGACATATGAAAGTTAAATAAGGCGCGGCAAAACAGGCTAACGGCATGCACCCGTGTTCAAGAAAATATTAAACTTTAAAAGTGTTTATCTTTGTAGCCAATAAAAAACTGGACAAAGCTTTTACTTGCCAGTTTTTTATTGGCTAGTTTAGACGAGGGAATATCGCATACATCGACGAGAACTGTCGATCAGGAGCCTAGACCGCGCGGCGCCCCGTGATGAATTGATAGATGATGACGATCACCGCAATCACCAAGAGCAGATGAATAAGCGAACCAGCGATATGGAAGACCGCAAAACCAAGGATCCACAGGATGAAGAGAATAATCGCAAGCGTCCAAAGCATAAGTAACCTCCGATATTAGAATGAAATAGATTTACCCTATGTAACAGAAGGAAAGCTTATTTTTACTTTCCTGTAATAGGATATAATTGATCGGCTGTGCTTGTCAAACAGCGTTTTTGTCATGAATTACCCTTTCACCGCGCCGATCAGTAATCCTCTGGCAATATACCGTTCCAACGCAATCGCCATTGCGATGACCGGTGCAATCATAATCATGATCAGCACCGACATGTACCACCACTGGGGGCCGCGGGTAGCGTTCTGTGCGGCTACGGTCAGCGGCATCGTTTGGGTTTTGGAACTGGAAAGAAACAGCGCAAAAAGATACTCGTTCCAGGCAAAGACAAGCACAAACAGAAAGGTCGCCACCAGCCCCGGCACGGCCAGCGGCAATACAATCGACCAAAAAATGCGCAGATGCGACGCCCCATCAATTGACGCGCTCTCTTCTAATTCTTTGGGAATGGATTCAAAATAATCGCGCAATAACCAAACCACGATGGGTAAATTAGCGGCCACATAGGTGATGATCAGCCCTGTGCGCGTGTCAAGCAGTTTCAACTGTTGGAAGAGAATATAAATGGGAATGATCACGGCCACCGGTGGCAAAATGCGTTGCGACACCATCCAAAAAGCAATGTCGCTGTTCCCCAAGGAACGTACAAAGCGTTTGCCCATCGCCGCTACTAATAGAAAGAAGATCACCAAAGCCGCGGCAACGGCGAGCAGCGTGCCTACCTTCAAGCTGATCAGGAGAATCGCCAATCCCACGCATCCGGCAAATAGCCCGATCACACCGAGTTTGGGTTTGTACACAAAACGCACCAGGGCATAGGAGGCCAGCGCCCCCAAGATCAGCGCGATAATCGAGCTGGTCAGGCCCACAATAATCGTGTTGACATAGGGGCGAAATGTATCATTGCCAATATCAACGAAGATATACTTCCACGCATGCAGTGATGGTTGATAGTCGATAAAAGGCAAGTAGACCGGACCATTATTCACCTGAAACGGCTCTTTGAAGGAGGTAATCACGATCCAATATAAGGGAAAAAGGACAATGAACGCCCAAAAGCCAAGCACAAGATAAGTGAGCAAGGCCTGAAATGGCGATGGTCGAAAGGCGCTAGGGCGGCGGAAGAAGTTGGTCATAGGAAGTAGGGATACGGTAGTAGAGACGGTAGCAGGTAACAGGTAACAGGTAGCAAGTACTTGTCACCTGCTACCTGTTACCTGTTATCACACCACCTCGGTTGTCCTTTGGCGGATCAAATTGACAAACGCTACACTAACAATTGTCACCAGAATCAGTAAAATATAGGCAATCGCCGCCGAACCACCGTAGTCACGGGCCGTCCAGGCGCTATACGAATGCATAGTGACCGATTCGGTCGCGGTGCCAGGACCGCCACCCGTCAGCACACGGGGCAGATCCACTAGTTTAAATGCCTCGATCATGCGGATCAGAATGAGCGCTGTGCTCACCGGCAAAATAGTGGGCAAGGTAATATGTTGGAAAATCTGCCAACGGCTGGCGCCATCGACAATCGCGGCTTCGAGTGGTTCTGTGCTTTGCCCTTCCACGGCCGCCAGCAAGACAATAAACATAAAGGGCGTCCACTGCCACACGTCGCCGATTAAAATGACCAGGCGTGCATCCCACGGTGAATTCACCCACGAAAAATCGACCAGACCCGCCGCTTGCCACAACGGCGCAAATGGGCCTTTGCCGGTGTCAGCCATCATCCTGATCATATAGGCCACACCCACCGGTGTGATCATCATCGGCAAGAGAAAAACGATACGGAAGAAACGGCGGGCTGATAACTGTTGCGCCGCCAGCAGCGCCAGCCCCAGCCCAATCAGGTATTGCAACACAATCCCGGCGAAGACATAGAAGAGGGTGATCGGCAACGTGCCAGGTCGCCCCTTGCTCAGCATCGTGCTGACAATCAACGTCATTAACACTGTCAACACCAGCGCCAATCCCAGGCGTGCAAGTAAACCAGCCATGCGCCGCTCAGCGCTTCTGGCATACCCGATTAAAAAGTATGTGAGCGCCAGCACCACCAACGCCAACACGATCCAGCCTACCACGGATGGCGCAGTGAGCACGCCTAAGAAATGCTCTTGTTGAGTGCCGAACAACAATCTTCGATAATTGTTCAACCCCACAAACTTTAGATCAATACCGCCTTTGATAAACTGGATGCGCGCAAAGGAAAGGTAAAGGGAGACGACCAAAGGGAAGATCGAGAAAAATAGCAGAATAACAGCCGCCGGCCAGATAAAAAGGGCGTCAGCGATACCATTCAGACGCTCACCCAGGGTTGGCGCTTTGCGCTTGGTCACGTTCGATTCTGTGGCCGAGATTGATTTCAGGTCTGTAGTGGATTGCATAGGCATGAACCTTGGGGATGGAAGGGTGAGGCATGGCCTCCGCCCCTCCATCCCCCTATTATATTTCCACCTAAACACCAACTGCTCAGGTGCTTCGTACGGTAACCATTAATCGTGGATCATGAATTACTTTGTGACACCCAGCGTCGCTGCGTAGGCAGCCTTCTGTGCATCGCGACCGAACTGATCTGTCAACTCTTCCCACCCTTTTTCGATGGCTTGAGCTGCGGCGTCAGTGTCCAATTCACCAGCCAGGTATTGGCTAATTGCCAGATCGAGCACTTCACCCTGGTATTGCTGGTTGTTGGGAATGCGCAGATCGAGCACCATGTTCGGGCTGTTCAGGCTATCCTTGATGGCGCCCAGATACACTTCTGCGGCTGCCTTGCTCATGCCCGCCTTTTCCCAGAGTGCTGTGTTATTGAATTGCGAAGTGCGGTAGGGATTGAAGCCAGTGGAGCCAACCGTCACGTCCACATTCGACTGCGCCGGTTCATTGACATAGGCCAAGTAGGCGAACGCCGCTTGCTTGACATTATCCTTGGCTGCCGCATTGATCGCACCAGACCAGCCACCGAAGGCCGCAAATGGTGCATGGTTCACGCCATCAACCGCGTATGGGCAAGTCGTCGCATCACAGGCCACTAATTTGCCAGTCTTGCGATCTAATACTTCTTTGGACCCAGGCAGGATCACTGCGCCAGTCTTGTCGTTAACTTTTGAGCCGGGGGCAATCGCCAGGGTGCCAATATCACCCCAGTCAATGGTTAAGGCACAGCGGCCATTGGTCCACAGACCGCGGGTGTCACCGACATCCAGGTTTAGTTCATCGGGCGGCCCAAATTGGGTGGTCGCCTTGTAAACTTCCAGTGCCTTCTTGAAGCCCTCATTGTTGCCATAGAGCGGCTTGAAGGAATCTGCATCAAAGAAACCGCCTTGATTCGTGCCCTTGCTCTGCAAGTAGGCGCTGGCCACCGAGGTAATAAACCAATAAGATTGCGCCTTGCGCTTCTTGGCAATGCAAGAACCGTAATCCTTCTCGCCGTCACCGTTCAGATCTTTGCCGCTGGCTGCTTTGGCAATCGCCAGATAATCGTCCCAGGTCTTGGGCGGGTCCATCTTGAGGTCTTTGAGCACATCCGTGCGGTAATAGACCATCTGGAAGTCGCCATCCAGCGGAATCGTATAGGTTTTACCTTTGTAAGAAGCGCTAAAATCGCGGAAGAAAGGGGCAACGTCATCCCATTGTAGATCTTTGTTGCTGGCAACCCACGCGCTGATGTCTTGCAAATAGCCCGGATCGACATAATCCGCCATCCACTGGGGCGCAAAGACGTAGACATCAAAGGCATTGGTGCCGGTGGAGAAGTCACCGAGGATCTTCTGGTAAAGATCAGCAAAAGGCACGACAGTCACATTGACCTTGGCGCCGGTCTTGGCAGCAAATTCTTTGCCGCGGCGTTGCAGTGGTTCGGCAATCTGCGGGCCCGTAAAGGTCAGCACATTGATCTCGACACCCTTAAAATCACCACTAGCCGCGGGCGCGGCTGCGGCGCCCGTCGTGGATGTAGTGGCCTGGGTCTCTGTCATGGCCGTTGTCGGGGCTTGGGTCGCCGCAGCCTGGGGCGCTGCGGGCGCGGTAGCCGGCGCTGGACAGGCCGCCAAAAGCAAGGCGACAATGGTCAGCAGCGAAAATAACACTTTCTTTTGCATATTCGATTCTCCTTAAGGTTGCTGTTGTAAAAAAAGTGAACGGCGCTTGGAATTGCGCCTGGCACAATAATAAGTTAGATAAATGTGGGTAAGCGCTACAAGTCACATCGTGCGCCTGGCAAAGGGTTGAACAATTGGTGGGCAAGTGCATGTTGCGCCAGGCGTAGGTCACGGATACACGGTGACATTACCTGTAACAACATACACCTGTAACAGCCTATGGTATCGGTACCATCATATAATTGCATCCACCATTGAATGGGTATCTAGGGCTGGTCACGCGGCATCCGAAATGTATAGAGGAGCGCGCAACCCTTGGCAAATAGCTGCTGAGCAAAGGGAGCGGGTCAAGGTTGAATGGGACTACCTATAGCATAGCACCTTGCCTAAATTTCTGTCAAAGACTGTTTGGTTTGAAATGAAGTAATGGGCGAATTCACTCGATATACTGATGACGATGGGTGGCGCTACTCCGCCGCCAGCCGATACCCCACGCCCGGCTCGGTGAGCAGATAACGGGGGCGGGTTGGATCAATTTCCAATTTGTGGCGCAACATCCCCATATAGACGCGCAAATAGTGGTTTTCTCGGACATAATCTGGCCCCCAAACCTCGGTGAGCAAATGGCGATGGATCAGCACTTTGCCGGCGTGCTGCACAAGGGCCGTCAATAGTTTGTACTCGATCGGGGTTAGATGCACTTCGCCCTGGCCGACCCAAACTTGGCGGCGCAGCAGATCAACGCGTAGATTGCCCACCCAGAAGACGGGGTCAACTGTTTCGCCAGGCAGGCGAATCGCCCGGCGCAAGGCCACACGCAGGCGCGCCAACAATTCACCCATGCCAAACGGCTTGGTCAAATAATCATCTGCGCCCGCATCGAGCGCAGCAATTTTATCGTCCTCGCGCCCGCGCGCCGAGAGGACAATGATTGGGATACTGGTCCATTCGCGCAGCCGCTGCGTTACTTCGAGACCGTCAATATCAGGCAGCCCCAGATCAAGGATCACCAAATCCGGTTTGTGCATAGCCGCCTGCAAGAGCCCTTCTTCCCCGGTGTCGGCTTCTTCCAGACAGTAACCATGTCCAGGCAACGAGGCGCGCAAAAAACGACGAATCGGCACTTCATCTTCAATCACTAAAATCTTGAGTGATGTGTTGGTCATACTTTTCCACCAGTGAAAAATTAACAACGATACCCCACCCTACCCCACGCTTTATGCGATGGGTGGAGTCGACGATTCAGTTTCCAGCGTAGGCGGCTCGCCGTCGAGCGGCAAAGTAAATGCAAATACTGTACCTGTGCCATCTGTGCGGTTCGCGGCCCAAATGTGGCCACCATGCGCTTCGGCAATGCCGCGACAAATCGTCAGACCCAAACCAGAGCCGCGCAGCGGATCGTTAGGCTGAACGCGATAAAATTTGTCGAAAATCCGCTGGTGCATGTTATCCGGCAAACCGGGGCCACGGTCGGCAATCTGTAAGGTTACCGCGTTCTCGGTGCGTTGGGCGCTAATGTCAATTGGGCTACCGGCTGGTGTGTATTTAATCACATTTTCCAGTAGATTCGTCAACACTTGCTCGATCAGCACGCTGTCGAGCGGAACCAACGGCAAATCGAGGGGTAGGTCAGTGTGCACGGTACGCCCCTGCAACTGGGCGTTCATATGCGTCAACGTCGCCCCAATGATCTCTTCCACCGGTTGCCATTCCTTATGCACCTGGACGGCGCCCGCTTCCAAGCGCGTCATGTCCAAAAGATTGGTCAGCCGTCGATTCAGCCGTTCGGATTCATCAACGATGGTTGCGATCAATTCTTGCTTGGTAGCCGGTGTAAGGACGCCGTCGCTGTCCAACAGCGTACTGGCCGCCCCCGTGATCGAAGCCAATGGTGTGCGCAGATCGTGCGAAACTGAACTGAGCAACGTATTGCGCAAGCGTTCGGTTGCCATCTGCATGGTGGCTGTCTGCGCCTCGTTGGCCAGCTGGGCGCGCTCAATGGCAACGCTAATCTGGTTGGCTAAAGTTTCTAGCCAATGAAGCTGTTCTGGATCGAGCAGACGCCGCGGATCGGCTGGCTTGATCGCCAGGACACCCACCGGGCCGCGGGTGGCCGATAAAGGCATATAGGTCGCCGCCGTGCCAGGCAGCGTATCGGTATTCATCCCAGCCATTTGTTTGTGATCGTAGACCCATTGTGCGGTGGCTAATTCGCGCGCGTGATCGTCGCTGACAAAAGTTGGGCTGGACGACATTTCCAGGTGACCTTGGGCATTGGGCAGCAAGATCTCGGTTTTGCTCTCGAATACATCGCTGATCTGATGCGTGGCGACGCGCACCAGATCAGCGATGTCACGCGTGCTGGCCAATTCGCGCGTTAAGGCATACAGGGCCGCGGTTCGCCTTTCGCGCTGGCGCGCCGTATCGGCTTGGGCCCGACTCCGTGCCGCCAACGTGCTGATTACCAACGCAACAACGAGCATACTGATAAAGGTTAATCCATATTGCACATCAGAAACGGCAAAAGTGAAATAGGGTTGGACAAAAAAGAAGTCAAAGGCGCCCACGCTCAACAAGGCGGCGAGGATCGATGGACCGCGCCCATAGCGAAAAGCGATAAAGGTCACACCAAGCAGGTAAAGCATGATCAGATTGGAGAGTTCCAGCCGGCTGAAAATCCGATTGGCAATCAGGGTGCAGAGGGCAACGATCAAGATGGTTTTGGCATAGGCCGACCAGGGACTGGTGCGGGCAAAAGTGGGTCGCGCTGGCAAACTGGCATCTTCCTGCTCGCCGCTGATCACATAGACATCAATTTCACCGCTGGCGCGCACTAAATTTTCCAGTACTGAGCCAAAGAGTAGATCGCGCCAACGCGGGCGATCCGGTTTGCCGATCACAATTTTGTTGACGTTCCGTTGGCGGGCGTAGCGTAAGATCTCTTCGCTGGGGTTGGTGCCGGTCAGCGTGACGGTCTCTGCGCCGAGTTTTTCGGCCAAGCGCAACGTTTGGATCACACGGGTGCGGTCGGCCTCGGTCAAGCGCGTATGCGCTGGCGTTTCCACATAGACGACCAGCCACTCT
>JBBREZ010000159.1:0-13288 GCA_038225095.1 Caldilineales bacterium | reverse complement strand
CTCGCTCAGCGAACTGCAATCCAAGGTGCTCGCCTTCATTGACTACTATAATGCCACCATGGCCAAACCGTTCAAATGGACTTATCAGGGCAAACCGCTTATGGCCTAATCTCTTGGCTTATTTACGCCGCTCTGTACTAGTGTGTTGTCAAGCGTTATTTGATGGATATAGTTTGCGTAATTTAATCCGCGCATCCGCTGTCGAAAAGTGCCAGTTTACGGTTGCCGCCCGTTGATTTCGCTGCAATTGCCAAGCATGAATCTCTGTAGTTAGGAAAGCCTTGTGTGCTTGGTCGCGGCGGCTTAGGTTCGGGCCAGGACAGATCCCGGCGATGCCCATCTCACGCATATACTGCTGGATCGTCTTGCGGTTGATCACGACCGCTTCTCGCCGTAATTGGGCGGTGATGCGGCGTGAACCATAGAACGGATGGGCCGTGTAAATCTCATCGATCCGATGCTTGCGTGCGACCTCAGTTGCGCTCGGCACCACCGGCTGGTAATAGAGGCTAGACCGGCTCAGTCTTAACAACTCAGCTTGAAGGCTCAGCAGTATCTCCGTCGACTCCCGTTCCACCAGGGCGAGCCGTTCAGCCGGACTCAGGGCCCAGAGGGCGCCTCGGCCAGATTTTTTTCGGGAGCCCACTGGGCGCAGTTCACCTGGGTGGTCAGTCGTCCTATCTCGGCATAAAGCTCATTGCGTTCTGTGTCATATGCTTGGTTTGTTTTCTCGCTTTTGCTCTCCCGGCTAAACAATTCGGGCAAGCCGGTCAGTGCGATCCTTTTCCATTCTTTCAGTTGGGTCGGATGCACACCGATGGCCGAGGCCAGTTCGTTCAATGTTTTTTCTTCCTTGAAGATTTCTTGGACAATCTCTGCCTTGTAAGTAGCGCTATATCGTTTTCGCATACCTTTTTCGGGACCTTATTTTTGTCTTTTTCAGTGTCTAAATTCTTGGGTCCATTATACTGCACTCAAACAGGAAAACTCGGTCAAGCTTGGCGTTGATAATAAACGTCTCAAAGCCGCTTGGAATCACACCTCTCTGCTCAAAGTTCTCGCCACTTTGTTCATTTAAGACGCGATGGCCCTAAAACTCCCTCTCCTTACCCTGGTTTTTGCGTTAACCTTGTGTATAATACCAGACAATGACGAAAGAAAACGAAAAATAATCACCTTTTCAAAAAGCAGCAGCGTATGCCTCATCAAAATCGCGTAACACCTTTCGGTGACATTATCGCCACACCAGCACATGGCACGCTCATGGGCAACCGCGGCTGTCTTCATGACCAGCAAGGACGGATTCGCCGTCGCTACAAAACGCTCCAGTGGATCATTTGCCAACTCGAATTCAAAGGCATGCACCGCATAGTTATGACGCCAGGATTGTGGACCGAACTTTTCTTCCTAGACGAAGCGACGGCATTGGCGGCCGGGCATCGCCCTTGCGCTTATTGTCAGCGGGCGCGGTTTGAGCTTTTTCGGGCGCTGTGGGTCACCGCCAATCCAGCATTGGCGAACGGCGTGCGACCAGCTGCGCCGGTGCTCGATGCGGCGTTACATGCGGAGAGGATCACGGCGTTGGGGCAAAAAGTTGTCTATGCCGCAAAATTGGGCGATCTGCCCACGGGCACAATGGTTACGTTAGCTGAAAGTGAGCATGCGTTGCTAGTCTATGAGCATACGTTATTGCCTTGGCAGCCCGCTGGTTATGGGCTGCCTGTTCTTTATTGCAAAGATATGCTTGGGGAGGTATTGACACCCCGTTCAGTAGTGCGGGTGCTAGCGCTTGGCTATCCAGTCGAGGTACATCCTTCGGCTATGACCAGCCACGTTGGCACACCGGATAAGGGATGTCAACGATGAGGCATAAAGCGTGCTGCGCAAAAGGGGGATAAGTACGCAGCACATTTTACAATATGAGAGGGTAGAAGCAGCCCAGTTTATCGGGTAAATGGTAAGACTAAAAACCGCTGGTAAGGAGGATGCCTGCCAGAATCCCTATCGCAAAAATTATGAACACCACGAACAAAAACACCAACGCAATAATCTTGAACAAACAACCGCTGAACTCGTTTTGTACAGGTGGATCTTCTATATGCAGATTCATGTTTGCTCTCCTTTTCTGTTAATCCTGGCTTTATCTGTCAATAGCCTGTGTTTGTAGCTAGATTTGATTCTGATCTTGTGTTAGCTGCGCAACTGGGACTTCCCTGATTGAAGTTGTAAATAGCACCATTCAGTCAGCACACGATACTATAGCAATCCCACGTGAATTCCGAAATCGATAACTTGTGGCAAGGTGGTATTCAGTTACAAGTATTTCGCATTTCTAGTCGGATTGCTATAGGTCAGCATCTACCGATGAGGGTTTCGTTGCAATCCCCTTTGCAGGCGCTTGTCCCGTTCTCATTCGACTGTCCAATCTCTATATTTTTATTGTATTCCACTTACAATCGACCTTGATAAACTACACTTTGACGGCCCAGATGTAAAACAAAAGCGCGATACAGAAACCAGATACACATATAATTGTCATAAAACAGCCTTCAATGCCGTTTGTATCGCCATGCCGTCCAGTAGCGGTAAATAAAAGCATAATCGCAAGCGTCATTCCCAGGCAAAGCGATCCTAGATTGGTTAGAAACAGGGAATAGTCCATGTCACTCCTCCTTTTGTGTTATCTTGCCCTGAAAACCAGCACATAATGTGCAGCGCATCTTGCATTCACATTATGTAGGCCGCATCCTTGTTTTGTCTTTACAGCAACATCATAAAAGGATGTCGTAATCCTATTATTTCTGATAAGCTCTGTTTGTCATTTTTGTCATAAACTTATCATGTAATTGTAGGATCCGGGCCATAATAGACATGCTATACTGATGGAGAAGAGCTAAGTAGAACAGTATCTGATAGATGTCTCTTTCGTCGCCAGGAGCAGATAAATGTCCAAGAAGCCTAAGATCGGTGACAGACTTCATGTGCGAGTTGCGAAATTGCTACCATTTGGTTTGCTTGTTGATTTCGCAGAGAGTGGACAAGGCGTGGTTCGTGAGCGCGAAATCTCCTGGCATGCTGAAACCATACGAAATTGGCGCAAACAATTTAACATTGGGCATGAGTACGATGCCATTCTGTTAAGTGATAGTGGCGCATACCTCGAGTTGAGTTTGCGTTTTGCTGAATCTGATCCCTGGTGCAATGTGCCCAACCACTATCAAATGGGTCAACTCGTTGATGGTGTGGTTGCTGGACTTGCTCCCTATGGTGCATTTATCGAGCTTGAACCAGGTGTTACTGGTTTGTTACATGCTTCGCGTCTACCTGGTTGGGCCACACAGCCAATTGATGAACTGCTTTGGGTGGGTGATCGCGTAAAAGCCATTGTTCAGACCGTCAACGTTGCCAAGCGTACAATCGACCTGAGTATGGAGCGTATAGCTGAACAACGCTGGAACTCGCATTCCGCCTTGCAGTCAGATGGTGAAGTTGATCGATTAGGACGGGGTGCGGCCAATGATGATGAAGCACAAGCTGAGGCTATTCACACGCCACTAGAAATTTTGGCACAACAGGCTGCTCGCGCTTTTTTACTGATCGAGGATGATGTACAGCAAAATCAGGCACTCAGCCGCTGGCTGCGCAACGCTGGGCAGCACGTTGAGACAGCGCTCAGCGGCGAAGATGCTCTTGAATTGCTCAAAGCTCATCGTGTGGAAATTGTATTATCAGACGTCGTGCTGCCTGGCATCGACGGTATCCAAATTGTTCGCTATGTTCTTGATCATTATCCACAAGTCAATTGTATTCTGATGACCGATTGGGCTACCGCCGATCATAGACGCGATGAGCTTGTTAACTTAGAGCGGAACGGCGTTGGCTTGTTGCTCAAGCCTTTATTGCCTGAAGATTTGCTGCGCATTTTAGATGGGGCAATCGTAGCAAGAAATGATCAGGCTGCGCATCGAATCGCAAACGGAGCGCGATCGGCAGTCGTTCAATCCAGTCAAACCAAAACACGGCCTATATCTGTGAAACAATCTCTGCACAACGTGCTGAGGAGCGTGCGCCGTCAAACCCGCGCCACCAAAGTGATTTTGTTTGCGCTGGATCCTGATCAACGACAGGTGCATATCTTCGATCATAGTGGACAGACTCCGCTCAATTCTGACGCCATTGTTGATTTACTGCATAGCCCTGTGCGTGATGTGGCTGAAGATCGGATAGCAGTGCAGATTGAAGATGTCTATCAGGCCGAAGCTTATGTTCGTCATTTGAAACCATTGCTTGAGTTTCGATCGTGCATCGGCGTACCAGTGCTGGGCAATTTAACCCAAAAGTACGCACTCTTTCTTTTTCATACCCAAGCTGGTTTCACAGAAGCGTCCATTAAGATCAATGCCGAGACAATAGCAATGACGATTGGCGCGTTGCTAGAGCAACAGGCCTTGCTTGAGCATGAGGCGGACATGCAACGCATGGCGCTGATGGGGCAGTTATCGCGCGCCTTAGTTCATGAAACCAACCATCAGTTGAATCCAATTGTTTTTGCGCTGGACGAACTACGCAGCCAATGCGTTAGAGTGGATGATGCCATCCATGGCTCACATGATCAACTGGATCATGAAATGCGTGAGGCCCAAGCAGTGCTCAGGCAACTGAGTGAAGGGGTGCAGAAGCTGGTCAAAACCACGCGTCTATTTGGCCGCATCACGGTGCAAGACCAAGAAGAGATGGTGCGTGTAGACCGTGTGATAAATCAATGTATCGAACTGGTGCGCGATCTCGCTGATCGCTCAAAAGTCACAATCTATTTTCATCCCCCTAAACAGATTATTGTCACACGTGCTAGGTATACCCAAATACAGCAGATTATTCTCAATTTACTGATAAATGCCGTACAACAAATCACACTATGGCGTCCTAAGCAGGGTGGCGAGGTGAGAATCTCGCTCAATCTGCAAAATAATGCAAAAGATGAACGCTATATTTGCATCCATATAGAAGACGATGGCCCCGGCATTCATCGACGGCTGTGGGAGCGCATCTTTGAATTGGGCTTTACGACACGTAAGGAAGGCAGCGGACTGGGGCTGTTCATGGCCAAATACTTGACCGAGAACATTGGTGGACGGCTTTATATTGACGACAGCGCCATGCTATGGGGCGCCCGTCTTAGTGTAGAATTTCCCGTCCACATTGGGTAGAAAGGAGTGGTTGAGCATGTGCCGAATCTTAATCGTGGATGACGATGCCCTCTTTTGTCACATGTTGGCTGATCGTCTCCGTCGGGAAGTCGGTAAGGATAAACTCATCATAGAAGAGAGTAATTCAGCCGAGGCAGCTCAGCAAATGGTGCAGAATGCGACAGAACCGTTTGACATTTTGCTGATTGACAATCGGTTGGGCCCCGGCTTGAGTGGGATTGACCTCATTGAGAATCTGCACGGGAATCACGCAAGGATGGATTTCGTACTCTTTACCGGTCTGGATGAACCGGAGATCGGTCTGCGCGCCTACATGGCCGGCGCCCACCGCTACCTGGTCAAACCCTTCGAACCCAGCGAATTGATCTGGATCGTGAAATCGCTGATCCAACAGCGTTCCGCAGACTACGAACGCAACTGGCTGCGCCTTCTCAACGAAGTAGCCGAAAAAACCCAAAAGGCAGTTTCGATTGCGCAAGTTGCTGAAGCACTGGTCGAGGGCGGTCTGCACCTGGGTTTTGAGCGAGCGCGGATCTATCGGGTCGAGCAAGATGAGGATGGCAACCAAGTGCTTGCCGGCATTAGCCAAGCAGGACATTGTGCATTGCATAATTTCGAGCAAGTGCGCGTGCCTACTGCTGATGCAAGGTATGCCAAAAAGGTAATTACTGAGCAAGATATATGCTTTTTTGATGGCGCTGAACTAGGCTCTGGATTTCGGTGCGAACAATTTGAAATGGAAAGGTTTCCGCTTGCCGTCGGTGAGTGGGCAGGGATTCCACTCATGAGTGGAGACATGTGTTCGGGAGTGTTTATTCTAGATAATGACCAGCAAGCGCGGAGGCTAACGTCTGATCAGCGCACTTTTCTTCGTCTCTTTGCGCGTCAAGCAACGGCTGCCTTTGAGCACGTGCACCGCCATGAAGAACAACAGCGCAAAGACCTGGCAACAGAAATTGTCAAGCGGGTGAATCAACAGATGGGTGACGCCACGCAGCCCAATAATCTTGAGCGCTTGCTCAAGGCGATTCAACATGAATTCGATTTGGTTGGTCGCGCTGCAAATTTTATTGTTGTTTTAGTGGGAGATTCGCCTGAATGGCTATATACTCGACTACATATTGAAAATGGGGAAGTGCGACAGCCATACTGGCGTCAAGTATCTGAAAATAGCATTACTGTACGTTTGGTATCCACAGCAAAACCTTTGTTCTTACCAAATGGCACCGAGCAATATCGACAACAATACGACCTTAGACAGGTGGGTTTGCGTGCTGCGCGTTCATGGATGGGCATGCCTCTTAAGATCGGCAGTCAAACGATTGGTGCCATGATCATTGAGGACGACAACCATAAAAATACTTACACGCGTGCTCATTTTGAACTTCTTCGTGAAATCGCTGATCAGCTTGCTAATTTTGTTCAGACCGCCTGGCTCAATGAGAGACAGGAAATCTTTAATAAGCAACTGTCCCTTTTGCAAAGCGCCAGCGAAACAATCATGGTGCTGGCTGAACAAAGCGAAGAACGGCTCTGGCATGCGACATTGACACTAGCCACTGCCAGTTACGGCTTCCGTTTTAATCGCGCCATGCTTTTACTGGTTGAAGATGGGGGTACGCGGCTACGTGGGCGCATAGGTATTGGCCACTTTATGTGGGAAGAGGCAGAACGGGAGTGGAAGAAGATTGAGGCAGACCATCAAGGCTTTACAGGCTATCTTGATCGACTCCGCTCAAATCAGCTAGATTCTACACCAATCGATGGCACCGTGCGGAAGATGATCATTGCACTGGATGCATCAAACCAGCCAGAAAGCGCATTTGCAGAAGTTTTGCATGAGGGAAAAGTTGTCGTTGTGCCGGCAGAGCAAACTAAAGTAAGTCTACCCCCTCTTTTTGTAGAACAATTTGGCGTGACCGATTATGCTTTAGTACCGGCGAAGGCTGGCAAGCGCATCGTTGGCATCGTCGTGCTCGACACAATTTGGGGAAAAGAGCCTCAGAAATTTGGTGCATTGGTGTATTTGGGTACATTGATGAACCAGGCGGCACTGGCTTATGAAAACCTGCGCTATCAGCGTGCGCAAAAACAACTGATCGACCTGAGCTACCAAATTGAGAACCTTGCTAGTCAACAACTACTATCTGAAACGTTAACGCAGGTATGCACAGCGGTCAAGGCGGTTACACGCGCCAACTTGGTCGCAATTTATCCGTTGCTAGAAGGAGCAGAACTCTTTGATCTAGAAAATGTTGCTTGTGTTGGACAGGACAACGTTCTGCATGTTAAGCGCACCAATCAGCCAGGTGGTTTCACCAAATATGTATTGGCTTCAGGCACGCCAACGATTGCGATTAGCGACGTGCTCCAACACGCAATTCAATATGACGGTTGTACATTGGCCGAACATACTTTTATCAAAGCGGAACGTATAAGGGCACTCATCAGCGCGCCCATCTGTGGCCTGCGCACTGGCCTAGCCCGTGGTATTCTCTATCTTGATTACCGATCGGTGCAGGATTTTACTGATCACGACGTTCAGTTGGCGGCATCTTTCGCCCAATTAGCCGCCGTGGCCATTAGGAATTGGCGAGACACTCAGGGTCTGCGCAAAGCACACGAAGATGAATTTCATGCGTTGAGCGAGGTTTTGACAGCGGCATTGGCCTATGCAACCGATGAACGTAAGCTTATCAAGACGCTCCTAAAAAAGGCGCATGAATTGCTGAAATTGAGAAAAGATGTCAATTTTTCGGTGGTGTTGCGTGACTGGCAGCGATTAGATTCCGATCCTGAACCCCTGGATATCCGCCGCCAATATTATTTGAATACAGACGGTAACCTCTCGGCGCCTAAGTTGGAAAAGAATATTGAGAAAGGGGTTGTCGGTCTAGCACTCCATACAGGCCAAACGCAACTGGCTTCAGACGTGTTGGCTGAGGAATGGGTTAACAAATACGATTCTCACCGACCTGATACGCGTGCCGAGCTGGACGTACCCATTCATCTAAACGACCGCACGATTGGCGTCTTGAATTTAGAATCGCCCACAGTCAACGCTTTCACAGCTGAACATGTGGGGATATTCGAACGGCTAACCAGCGCTTCAGCGCTGGCCTTTGACAATGTGCGGCGTCAACAGCATCTGCATACAATTCTAAAAGCGGCAGCGGCGATGGCGGAGCCAATTATACTGGAAGAAACGCTCCAGGCTGTTTTGGACGCCGTGCGTGACGCTGCACCCGATTTGTCGGTGTTAACCATCTGGCACAAATCCCCCTTGACTGGGGATCTTGTCCTCGGCAAATATTTTGGTGTTACATACGAGGATATCATCAGCCGGGAAAGGCCGATGGAAAACGACGTAGTGCGGTCGGTGATGACGGCTCAGGAACCAATCTGGGCAGAAGACATTACGCGCAACGCTTTACTCAGCCAGAGTGCTTTCGTCATCAGAGAAGCGTTGCGCTCCTCTGTAGCTTTTCAACTGCGTGCCCAGGATAAATCAGTTGGTGTAATGTTTTTCAGTTATCGACAGTTCCACACATTCACTGCTGAAGAGCATGCCATCTTTCCCATCTTAGCACAGATTGCCGCCGCCAGTATCAATGATGCACTGATGCTGGAAAAGACCGACAAAGAACACAAGCGACTTGAGGCAGTAGTAAAAATTGTAGACACTATCGGCAGCAACCTAGAGTTGGATGAAACGCTACGCAGAATCCTGCAATGCCTGAAGGGGCTTTACTCGGATGTGGCACCTTGTATCTTAATCCATGATGAAATCAACCAGACGCTTAATTTTACTCCTGCCGTGCGAGAGTTTTATAAAATCGATGACCTTGTACATGCAAAACTTAACCGGGTGCCATGGGACAATAGTTCGCTTGTTGGCTCTTTGGCAATTCAGTCACAAAAACACCAACGAAAGCTCATGATGAATGTTGACGACGTTGAACACCCCTTATTCAAGTTTAAACAACAACCCAACGTACAAAGCCTGGATTTCTCTACTGACCAACAACCCCAATACATGCGTTTACTTAATGACACGAAGTCTCAGTTTACAATTACACTCTATAGCGAGCGATATAATAAGCTGTTAGGAGTTTTGGCACTAGAGAGCAGTAAGCCCGATAGATTTGACCTGGACGATGAGTTCACGATATGGGGTATTGCCAAGCACATTCGCTTTGCCCTAGAGCGCGATCGGCTGGCTGCCGATATGCGATTTAAGGATGCGGTGGCTAGTGCCACGACATGGGCAGCCGACATTGCCCACGATATTAACCGAGAAACCGGACATATTCGCAACCGCACCACTTGGCTTAAGCAAGAGGAAAAATTGGAAGCGAACGGTCAACACTATATCGAGGAAATTGAGCAATCTGCCCAAAGACTAACTGAGGTACTGTCGTACACACAGACATACGATCCTGAAAAATTGGAAGAGATCGACCTTGTAGGTTTTTTGCCCAAGTGTATTGATGAAATTGTGAATAAGAGAGGATCAGACACTGTTGTGAACTACTTTTTCAAACACAGTGAACAATACATTAAAACACATCCAGATATACTGCGCCGGGTCGTGCGTCATATTGTCCGCAATGCTTTGGAAGCAATGGGTTGGTCAGATAACCAAAAATTGACAGTTACTACGACTGCCTTAGAGCAAATTTGGGTAGAAATTCAACTTGAAGATAATGGATCAGGAATCATTGATCCCCGAAGTCGGCAAATGATTTTTAACGCGCCGATCCCTTCAAAAGACTTGGGACATGGTTATGGCCTGCTTTTCGCCCGTGATGCTATCGAACATATAGGGGGTACAATTCGCTTATTGCCTTACGAACCGGATAGGGGGGCCGTGTTTGCGATTCGAATACCAGTAGTAGACACACCATCAAACTTAATTCAGGAGATAAAATATGGATAAGCGACACTGCCAACTATCTATGTGCATATGTAAGCGCCGCGTGCTCGTTGTAGACAATGATCCGAAATGGAGGGCCGATCATGTGAAAAACTTGACAGACTGGGACTATGAGGTTTATGTGGCCAAAGGGCGACGCAAAGCCCTACTTGAAGACGCCAAAAAGCAGGCACATGAACATCGCTGTCATGTTGCACTGGTCGATATGCGACTTCTTGATGACGATGATCGAACTGACCAAAGTGGCCTTGAGTTGGTACAATATTTGAAGCCTGCGCGCTCGATTGTAGTTACAGGATATGGCAATGTAGAGTTATACAGAAAAGCCAAAAAGGATTATAAGGCATTTGAATTCGTTGGTAAGGAAGAAGGTCCGAATCAATTACATACACTGATTCGTAATGCAATTGATGATACCTGTATTCGCTCCCTGCGTCTTTATCCTGATAATTGGCTGGAAGAATATGTGGCTCCACGATTGAAGTCAATCGACAATGTACCGATTTTGGGCGATGAGATTCGAGAGGTGCTCACCATTCTATTTCCCACCGCTAGCCAGATTGTATTAGAACAGTTATCTGGTTCGACGCAGTCTTCAGGACAGCGAAGCCAAGCTGTCCGTCATCGCTCTATCGTTTTTAAAGCAACTGTGGATCGACATCAACCCTCCTTTGTTAAATTGGCTTTTACTAACTGGAATCAAACTGACAACGATAAGGTAAGACGAGAAGTAGAAAATTATAAAACGCATGTGGAAGGCCAACTAGGCGGAAATCACCATGCACATCTTTGGTTTCATAAGAGATTGTGGAATATCGGCGGTGTTGCCTACAGTTTTTTTGGAAACAGTGAAAATGCAAGAGTTTTCACTACATTCTATGCCGAACAATCGGATACGGCAACCATCATCAAGCCGCTACAACACTTTTTTGGTGAGGTTTGGCACGGAAAGTATCAACAAAGGTCAGATCTAAAAGGTTCTCTATTTGAGATATATGATCATGTTTGGGATCATGCCCTGAGTAGTCGTCTAGAGGGATGGCGACAGTTAGATATACGAAGGTCATTCCCTGGTCTTGATGGTGAATTTTCCGAACCGCGTGCTTGGTTAAGTAGAAAAAAGGATAACAGCGGATTAGCGAACCTGAGAAAATGTGTTATTCACGGCGACTTTCATGCGGATAATTTGTTTGTGGACAATAATGGATACTCTTGGGCGATCGATTTTGAACGGACGGGGGAAGGACATATTCTGGGCGATTTTGTAGAGATAGAACAGGATATCATCACTCGTCTTGCTATCTTTGCCGATCAAGAACTAAGTGTTTTTTATGAACTTGCGGTTGCGTTGATCAAACCGAGAACAACGGCTGAACTATTACAGCCAACAGAAAATATTAAACAACATGAAAACGCTTATAAAGCTTTTCAAGTGATCGGTGGCCTACGCAAGATTGCCTCAACGCTTTGCCAACATAAAGATCTTCGAGAATATTACTGGGGTTTACTGTTGGATGCACTCTTTGTCAATTCGAAGCTAGATCAAGAGCGTGAACCTGGACGCTGGAATAAAACATTACTTTTAGCAAGCATCATCTGTGCAAGACTAGACTCTTGGGGAACACCAGATTGGCCACCTAAAGAATGGCCGCCTGTTCAATGGACATCTCTAGATGCACCGGTCATACAGAATGAACCTTTTCAAACACCTCGCGGGGAAACTACCCATACTAAGTCACAATTTGACCACGGCTTCGGGTTGTTGATTGGTGTAGGCAATACACCTTCCGTTGAGCCATTGAGCCTATCCGTGACCGTAAGTGATGCTAGCGCCATTCAAAACATTCTGATTGACCCAGCCCGTTGCGCCTATCTATCCGATCATGTACAGATGTTGACTGATACTACAGCTAGTCTCGACCACATACGGAATGGGTTTCAGCGATTGGTCTCTCAAGTTCGTGACAATCCAGAAGCCACGGTCATTATTTATTTTTCAGGACATGGCATTTACAGTCAAAGTGATGGACGCTATGGTCTGCTTCCCTCTAATATTCAGATGAATAATCGCAAAGATGGATTTGATCAAAGTACAGTGCTTTGGTCAGAAGAATTTCAAGCGTTGATCGAACAGGTAAACGCGAAGCGCCTGCTCGTACTGATCGATGCCTGCCATGCCCAAGGGACAACCGTTGGCCGCAAAAGCGATGAAAGAAGCACTTTACCGAATGGTTTCACAAAAGCCCCACCGCCCGATAATTTCCTGTCATTGCTAAAAAAAGGCGAAGGGAGAGCTGTGATCAGCTCATCGCGCAGCAATCAAAAATCCTACATTCGTCGTGACGGTACATTGAGCATTTTTACATATCACTTGATCGAAGCACTCAAGGGTGCTAATAATCATGTGGGCGAAGTGGATGTGCGCATTTCTAACCTGATCAATCATTTAGGCAAGCGCGTGCCGGAAAGTGTAAAGACTGAGTATTATGGGTATGATGTAGAACAAGTACCGTGGACAGATCAGGCTGCTGAGGATTTCCCGATTGCACTGATTGCGGGCGGAGAAGGATTATAATCGGTATGCCCGAAATCGGACCAGAACACCCAATCACCTATCGCCAGGAACTCATGGCGCCGCTCTTCAAAAAAATCCTAGCCCGCGAATCCTGTGCGGTTATCGGCGCGGCGAGCATGGGCAAGTCGCGCGTGCTGCAATTCCTCCTGCGCTATGACGTGCGCACTCACTACCTCGCCGACGCTGCTGACACCACCGTTCTACTCTGGCTTGACTGCAACCGCATAGCCGAATTTACCGCGTGGGGGCTGCATGAATTGATCCTGACGACCATGGTCGAGGCCAGCGGTGAATGGGTGGCAACGAAAGACTTGCGCGAACCGCTCAATCAACTGCGCAAAGAGGCTATTCTTGCCCAAAATGGCCTGCTCGCCCAACGCCATGTCGAACTGGCGCTACAAATGCTCTGTCAGGAGCAGGGCTTGCAACTCTGCCTGATCTTCGATGAATTTGATGAAGCGTATCGCTCCCTCCCCAGCCAAGCGTTGGCCAGTCTGCGCGCCCTGCGTGATCGACATAAGTACCAGTTGAACTATGTTCTCTTCCTGCGTGACCATCCGGCCCAGCTAA
>JBBREZ010000158.1:0-13445 GCA_038225095.1 Caldilineales bacterium | reverse complement strand
GTGCACAATGGCCCTATTGTCGCACTGGCAAGGGGCAGATGCAAGTAGCCGTCATGCGGGGTAAAACGAAAACGGCGCCGCAAAAATTTGCGGCGCCGTTTTCGTTTTACCTACTGGTCACTTCAATTTGAGGCGGATTATCTACTACGAAAATCCGATGAATCTAAAGCAGATAGATTAATGATGGACAGCGCGATCAAGTGTCTTCGCCTGTGTAACCCAATCTTGGACTTCTTCCAGGCGGGGCAAACGTTTCACATCGTGCTCTGTCCCTACTTCAGTGAGCTTCTGCAATAAATTTTCCGGCTTACGATTGCGCAATTCGATGACAGAGTCAACCCCGGCATGCTCCAGCAAATCGGCATAGACCTTGCCGATCCTATTGATGCGCGCCAGATCGGCTCGATTGGCCAGTTCCAACACGTCCTTTTCGTGGATGCCTAGTTTCGCTGCTAGTGCAGCGCGCTCTTTGGGGTGGTCGGCCGCAGCCAAGAACTTGTCGGAATCGTAAATTTCGTGGGTCTTCAAGGCATTGGCTACTTCTTCCGAGACGCCCTTTAATTCATGCATTTTTACGTTCATTGTAATTTCTCCTTTGAATTTGAATAACTCACCTTACGCAGGCACAGTTCGTAGGGGTGTGATTGATCACGCCCAGCCCTAGCCAACGCCACACAATCAGGCCGCCACGTTAAGGTGTGCAGTAAGGGCGGCATTGGGGTGAGTTTACTGCGCAAAAACTCGATTGGCGGCGCCGCTAACCTGCGCTGATTATCATGGGGCGTGATCAATCACGCCCCATGTGTATCAAGCTAAACAAATTAGTGGATTTTCATAAGAAATTGTTGAGTAAAATTGTAATTACACAGAACATTTGACCGGTATCTCGCGCGTTTTGCCCAGTTTGGCCGGGCAAAACGCCGACCGGCCCCGTGGCAATTGGATAATTTGGCCCTTTCACTCGGTCCCGTGGGTGCCAAACAGCGAGTTTATCCTTGGTTGACCACACGAAATTTCTTAGCTTGATCCACATCGGGCGCAGCAAGCAGCGCCCCTACGGATCCATGTGCGTAACATGAGTGAATAACAGACGTGGCGCATCTTCGCGCGCGTCATATGTGTGAATAACAGATCAACGCTAACAAATATAGTGGATAGGTGAGTGGCTAGGATTGGCTTTATGATAAGCTAAAACCCAGATAAAGTAAAATTCATGTCGTTGTTCTGCAAAAAATCAACCATATTTTCTGCCGCCTCTGCTATCATAGCCCAATGCCGCCAATCATCCACTATTCACGCATTACTCACGCTCAAAGGGAAATATGAACGTCAAAAATTTAGTCGGATTACCCAAACACTGAGTCAGCAGCAAAGTCTAAGCTTGAAAGAACAGACGGTGGCGTAACGACTGCAGGAAGAGTTGCAAGCGTTGCCGTTTGACCAGATGCAGTCTGTTCGAATTCCCCAACAGCACCCGCGCTATAATCTTGGGATGCAAGAGCGCAGCGGGCGGCGCCAAAAGCTGAACAACTTTGATAAAAGCCAGCGCCACTACCTTGTCATGTTGTGATACCTTTTTCAGACGAGTGAAGTAACGATCAAGCAAGTTTGGGTGCGCTTTCACGGTGTCGGCGCCGGTTGCTAATGACCAAGGAACATCAAGCACTTTGCCAATCCTTTGAAAGAAGCGGATGGAATCGAGTGGTTGGTTCTGTTGGGTTGCCGTGCGCAACCATTCGTCTAATGCCAACGCTTCCAGGGCGCAAACGGTCATACCTTGGCCATAGATCGGGTTAAAACTGCACACAGCGTCGCCGACGACGATCAAATGCCCAGGAAAGCGGGTCAGTTTTTCATAATGTCGTCGCCGGCTTGCGGGGTAGTTATAGGTGGCAATATCACTGAGCGGCTCGGCATTTTTGAGCAATTCATAAATTTCTGGGGCAGGCAGACTATGCGCGTAGTCCAGAAAACTCTGCTCATCTGTGGGGGCATTATCCCCTTGATAGCCTGAAAGGGTGGCGAGCCAACCGTTGTTCTCAATTGGGAATACGCCACCACCCCGTTTCTCCAGCGGCGCCACAGGCACACTCAACAACGCTTTGGCCTGATCATCACTCACGGTGCGTTGGTAGAGCCTAGTTGCATAGCTCACGCCAACGTTGACTGCACTCTCCTCGGGCGTGGCATAGCCCAACAGTGTAAGCCATTTGGGGATTTGTGAACCGCGCCCCGTCGCATCCACCACGAGGTCGGCCGTCACGGTTTCGTCCTGCCCTGTTTGGCGATCTTGAAGGGTGACGCCGGTCACGCGTTGTTGATCAGCGGTCGTGGTCAGTGCTGTCACCGCGCATGATTGACGGAGAATAAGATTGGGCAACGCCACGACATGCTGGCGAATCAAATGTTCTAGCGTGGGCCGGCTAATGAAAACGGCGTCAATGCCGCTCTTAAAGTTAACCGAATAGCCACCTTGATACCAGCGCACATCGTTAGAAATATCACCGATCACCGCGCCCGCGGCTAGTAAATCCGCGGTGAAACTTGGGAAAAGCGCGACCAGCGCTTGATAGCCTCTGGCCAATAGCGCATGCAAATGGCGACCTTGCGGTGCGCCTTTGCGCGGCTCGGCTCCACTGGTCAACACATCGCGTTCGATCAACGTCACCTGTTCAAAATGATCAGTGAGCACACGCGCCGCCAACAGGCCCGCGATACTCCCCCCCAGGGCAATGGCATGTTTGTTTTTTGCGTTCATGAGGACGTTTTCCTTTTCGTCTATGCTAAAACATAGTTTCCCTTGTTGGCCTGATCATACACCTGCTGGCTGCTCATACAACAGCCCAAATCCTGCTCATTTTGGGGCCATGTGGGTCGGAAGTAGACGCGATCTTTTTTAGGAGTGAGGTGAGAGCCGCGCATCAATGCAGCAAACAGGCATCGAGCGTATGCAGCGCCAACAACAGATATTCGCGCCGCGCTGCGCCCACTTCCGCCAACCGCAGCGCGCATTCACACAGGATGATCGTGCAAGGGCCGCCATAACGAGCCAACGGCAATTGTTGCAACACCTGGCCAAATAAATTTATCCCAGTGGCCATGTCACCGTGGGCGAACGTCTCGGCGCACAGATCAAAGGGCTCGCGCATCATGAATCCGTCAGCGTCGGATTTTTCTAGTTTCTTTTTCAAATTGACCACGGCGCGCGCCGCACTGGTGGTCGGCTCGGCGCGTAAATTCCGCCAAAGCTGAATAAAATGGGCCTCGTTGCCGACAATACGCGCCAACGCCAGGGCTAATTCCAGGCGCGTGGTTTCATCCTGCTTTTCGTACATCAACACCAGCACCTTGCTGGTGGCTGTGGTCGCGCGTAGATTGCCTAGGGCTGAGGCATAGGCTAGTTGTAAACCTTCGTCTGACTCTGTTTTCAACCCTCTTAACAATTTGGGAATGACCTGGACATCCCCCAATTTGCCTAGCGCACGCACGCTATGCGCCTGCACCGAGCGGTAACGGGCATGCAAACCGTGGCGTAACGGTTCCAACGCATGCTCATCACCCATACGTCCGAGCGCCCAGGCCGCGATCACGCTGAGAGCTGGATTGTTGCCGTCGAGGATTTTGGCTGCCGCTTCGATCAAGCGCGGTTCGGCGGGCATGCGCGCAATCGAAATGATCGCTTCAAAGCGCACATTGAAACGTGGGTCGGCGAGCAATTCCAACATTTCTTCGACGGCCAACCGGCTGCCGGCATTGGCCAGGCGCGCTGTAGTAGTCACCGTCGCCTGCTCATCGCGCGCTGAGTAATATTTGACCAACGATGTCATGGCCACAAAAGGGTTGCCGCGCAAGAAGATCCCGGCAAATTGGCTCATGCCCACGGTGCTATCACCGTGAATCGCTTGCAACAAGGGCAAACTCAGCAGTGCCGTGACGATGCCAATCCCGAACAAAATTGCATATTGATCAATCGTTAAAAACGCGAACTGGAAGGTAATGTTATGGGCGAAATCGAGCACCCAACCGCCGACCAACTGGCTCAGCCCGGCCGTGAGACCCGCCCAGGCAAACCAGACGGCGAGATAATCATTGCGCTTGGCCATCGGCACGACACTGCCAAAGAGTAAACGGGTAGCGCCGATCCCCCAGCCTAAATTGGCTAGCCCCTGGACAAAGGCGATGATCAGCGCCAACGCCAAACTCCAAGCCATATGGCGTGGCATCACCCACCATAAAAACGGCATCAGCACAAACATCACAACGCCTGTCAACATCACCGGGCGTCCGCCATAGCGATCGGCGGCCCACCCCCATAAATAGCTGGAGGAGAGCGTGCCAAGCAGCGTCCCCATCTGCACCAGCACAACGTTGCCCGAACTCAACCCCACCTTTTCTTGTAAAAAAAGCGGCAAGAATGACGCCACCGGCACTGTGCTCAGCGTGATCAGGGCCAGGCCAATCAGATAGCGAATAAAATCTGGATCGCGCAGGGCATCGCGGATATCGCGGCCAGCCGCCAGCTTAGTTTTGTCCACGAGTACGGGTGCGCCGCCGGGAATATGGCTAGCCGACCAGGTGGAGAGCAACCCAAACCCAATGCCAACGATAATCAGCAACATAAAGCCGGACAGGCCACGCGACTGTTCGACGACATAACCGGCCACCGCCACCGAAATCACGCCGACCAGGGCCGTGACGATGTTGCTGGTGGCGGAATATTTGCCGCGCACAGAGTTGGGCACAAATTCTTGATACCAGGGGTAATAAGCCGTCTCTTCTACGCTGCGAAAAGCCGCAAAGAGGCCAACCACGCCCGCCACAAAGAAAAAGGCCATACGCGCACCAAACAGCGCCACTACCATCGGCGTCAAGAGCAGCGGGATCGTGACAATTTTGCGCAAAGCAAAAAAGAGTACAAAGGCGCGTTTGTAGCCAAAACGCGCCGTCACCGGGGCCAGGAAAAGCGCCAACAAATTAGAAAACGGGATTAACGAGAGCACAAAACCGATGTCAGATTTGCTCAACCCAAGTATATCCAAAAAGAGGATAAAGGTGGAGCCAAAATAGGTGAATTGCGTAAAGACAGTATTCGCCGCATTGCAGCCATAACTCCAGGGCAGCCCACGCAGCTTTTCAACCGTTGTTGGTTCGTTATCCATAAGTAGAAGCCTACAGTACAGTAAGGTAGAACGCAAGATCGGGGAGAATGTAACTCATGTTATGCATGGCGGTATGGAAAAGCGAGGGAGACAAGGAGACAAGGAGAGAACAGACCTATGCTCCCTGTCTACCTTGTCTCTCGTCTCCCCAGCGCTCACTGCGCCATCTGCCCACCATCGACGGCCATCATATGGCCCGTGACAAACGAAGCCGCATCCGAACAGAGCCAGACGACGGCGTTGGCGATTTCGGCTGGCTCGCCAGGGCGCCGGATTGCCTGACTGTCCACCCAAGCCTTGGCCATTTTGGGGTTCGCTAATATACTAGCGATCATCGGGGTGTCGGTGACGCCGGGACAGACGGCATTGACGCGGATGCCATACTGCGCGTACTCCAACGCGGCGGTTTTGGTCAACCCAGCCACGCCATGTTTGCTGGCGACATAGGCTGCCACACCCTTGGAACCGATCAATCCTAACACGGACGATGTATTGACGATCGCGCCACTCCCTTGCGCCACCATGCGCGGCAATTCGTATTTCATGCAGAGCCAGACGCCTTTGAGGTTGACGCTGATGATGCGGTCGAACGTCTCCTCGCTATGATCAGCGGTGGCTACCATGCCGGTCAACGCGTCATAGGCGATGCCAGCGTTGTTATGGGCATAATCCAGGCGGCCAAAATGGTCAAACGTCGTTTGCACGAGCGCCTCAACCGCCTCCGCCTGGGTGACATCGGTGCGGACAGCAATCGCAAGACCGCCCGTTTGTGTGATCAGGTGGGCGGTCTCTTCGGCCCCCGTGCGATTGATATCGGCAACAACCACATGAGCGCCGGTGTTGGCAAAAGCGAGCGCTGTCGCCCGCCCAATCCCACCTGCGGCGCCAGTCACGAGGGCAACGCGCGTTTCGATGACCGTAGACACAAGCTTGCTCCTTTTGGGTTCTTCGTTGAAAAATACTGAATGGGGATGCAGCAATAAATCAATAACAAACGCTCAGATACAGATCATTTTGTTGTCTGTTATCCTATCACATCTGTACGAACAAAGTGATATAAACGCTATTATATCGGGAATTCAGGTTGCATAGAAATTGGTGCAACCGAGTGCATTGCACTGGTCAGACCAATCCGGTTCACCCCATCAGGTAATGACCAGTGCGCTGCACTCAGGGGCCGCGCCCTCAACCCTTTTTGATTGACAGTTCATCGCAACTGATCTATATTAGGTTGAAATGTAACTATAGTTTCATAGAGGATTGACAGGAGAGGAGATCGCATGACCTGGGAAAACAATACACCGTTAATTCCACGAGCAGTGCTGTTCGGCAACCCCGATAAGACGCAAGCCCGCCTCAGCCCGGACGGTGCACAAATCAGTTATTTAGCGCCCGCGAATGGTGTCCTGAATGTTTGGGTGGGCCCCGTGGCTGATCCCGCCACAGCCAGACCAGTGACCAATGACACGGGGCGCGGCATTCGTTTTCATAGCTGGGCCTATACCAACCAACATATCATTTATCTGCAAGACAAAGGCGGCGACGAAAACTGGCGCATCTACAGTGTGGACTTAGCCAGCGGTGCAATTAGCGATCTGACGCCGATTGAAGGTGTGCAGGCACGTATTGAAAAAATCAGTCCCGAATCGCCCACAGAAATCCTGATCAGTCTGAACGACCGCAATCCCCAGTTGCACGATCTATATATTGTCAATCTTGCAACAGCAGAACGCCGCCTGGTATTGGAGAATGAGGGATTTTTTGGCTTTGTTACCACTGACAATTATGCTGCGCCGCTGGCAATCCGGATGACACCCGATGGTGGCTGCGAATGGCTCAAACGTTCAGTCGACGGTCAGTGGACCTTGTTTGCGCAGTTTGAGATGGAAGACACGCTGACGACATCACCGATTGGGTTCAACAAAGCGGGCGATGTGCTCTATCTGACCGACAGCCGGGGACGCGATACGGCAGCGCTGGCGGCGATCGATTGGCAGAGTGGGGAAAAGCAGATCCTCAGCGCCGATCCGCGGGCCGATGTAGGGACGCCCTTGATTCATCCGACCCAGAAGCATATTCAGGCCGTGGCCTATACGTATGAGCGCGAACGCTGGGAAATTCTTGATCAGGCGATTGCCGCCGATCTGGCCTATTTGCAGACCGTGGCCGATGGCGAAATTGGCGTGGTAGATCGCACGCTCGATGATCAACAGTGGGTTGTGGCCTATACGTTGGACAACGGCCCCGTGCGTTATTATCGGTATGATCGGCCCCAAAAACAAGCAACCTTCTTGTTTACCAATCGCACCGCGTTGGAAAATTTGCCGTTGGCGAAGATGCACCCGGTCGTCATCCAGGCGCGCGACCATTTGAATTTGGTCAGCTATTACACCTTGCCAGTGGGCAGCGAGCGTCCAGGTGCGGGCGAAACGCGCCCGGTTGAACCGTTGGCCATGATCCTACTGGTACACGGTGGCCCGTGGGGGCGCGATGAGTGGGGGCTTAATTCACTGCACCAGTGGTTGGCAAATCGGGGCTACGCCGTATTGAGCGTCAACTTTCGCGCGTCAACCGGTTTTGGCAAAGCGTTCGCCAATGCCGGTAATTTGGCCTGGGGCGCGCAAATGCATGATGATTTGATCGACGCTGTGAACTGGGCTGTTGCGGCAGGCATCGCTGATCCAGCGCGCGTTGCGATTATGGGTGGCAGCTATGGCGGTTATGCGACGTTGGCCGGTTTGACGTTTACGCCAGAAGTCTTCGCTTGCGGCGTCGATATTGTAGGGCCGTCTAATTTGGTCACGCTATTGGAAACGATTCCGCCTTATTGGCAACCAATGATCGAGATGTTCACCAAGCGCGTGGGCGATCCGAACACCGCAGAAGGGCTTGCCTTGCTCAAAACGCGCTCGCCACTGACCTATGCCGATCGGATTCAGCGCCCTTTGTTGATCGGCCAGGGCGCTAACGACCCACGCGTCAAACAGGCCGAATCCGATCAAATTGTGCAGGCGATGCAGGCGAAAAATATTCCCGTCACCTATGTGCTCTATCCCGACGAGGGCCACGGGTTTGCCCGCCCCGAAAATAACCTGTCTTTCTTTGCCGTGACTGAAGCGTTTCTGGCGCAACATTTAGAAGAGCGCTATGAGCCGATTGGCAACGATTTCGCCAACGCCAGCATTACCGTGCCCACCGGTGAGGAGCAGATCCCTGGCGTCGCCGAGGCGCTTAGCTAGCGTGCAATTGCAACCCCTCCTAACCTCCCCCTGGTAAGGGGAGGAACTGACGCTTCGTTTACAGGGTGACGGTTCCCTCCCTTACTAGAGGAGGGTTAGGAGGGGGTAAATCACCTTTCGGCTCGTTCCGCACGCTGGAGCGTGCGGAAACGCCGTCCTGACGCTCCGCGTCGAGTGGTATACGCAACAACTGCGGGGCCGCAGAGCGTCCAAAAGGCATTACGACGGCACCCAGAGGGTTCCCGGTCGTAACGAGCAGCCCTTACTTTCCTGGTTTCACTTCGACTTTTGCATAATTCGCTTTCTCTTTGCTTTTTGAGTACAATCCACGCATGCTTACCAATAAACCTAGAGAGGTTTATCCCGCTGATTTATCACTCGATACGCCTGCTCCTAATTCTATTCCTGTAACGAATCTCCGCAGTCGCATGCTTCGTTGGGTTTTAACGATTGGCCTGCTTTGCCTGGTGTTGGCCGCGCTCTTCGCCGACACGTTAACAAGCGGCGTGGGCAAAGCGTTTTTACTGCAACGCTTCCAAACATTTGTCACGATTTTCCTTGGTATTTTTATCGAAGCCGCGCCGTTTCTGCTCGCCGGTTCGGTTGTCTCCGGCCTGATCGAAGTGTTTCTCGACCAAAGTTTACTAGAACGCTATCTACCCAAACGCGCCGTGCCCGCCGCCTTGGCCGGGGCGATGTTGGGCATGATCTTTCCGGTTTGTGAATGCGGCGTAGTGCCAGTGGCACGGCGGCTGTATGAAAAAGGGTTGCCTTCGTCGGTGGGCGTCGCCTTTTTATTAGCGGCGCCAGTGGTCAACCCCATCGTGATCGCCAGCACGTACGCGGCGTTCGGGTGGGGACCGATGCTCTGGGGGCGGGTCATCTTTAGCTTTCTAGTCGCTACGATCATCGGGTTAATCTTCCATCTGGCGAAGCCGCAGGACATTTTGCAGCCCAGGGTCAAGATCGCGCACGCCCATCACCACCATGATCCAAGCGTCAAACTAAGGAACGAGGATTTTATTAAACCAAGAACTTGAGAGCGATTTCCTCGGAGAACTTTCTGGTTTTATTTAATCCTCATTCCTAAGTTTGGGGGCGCGCCTGCATCAAGCCCTTAACACGGCGGGCGACGATTTTCTCGACGTGGCGCGCTATCTGATTATGGGCTCGATGCTGGCGGCTACCATGCAAACGTTGGTGCCCCAGACCCTCTTACTGGCGATTGGCCGTGGCCCCATTCTATCGGTGGTTGCGATGCAGGTGTTGGCCTTTGTGCTGTCGGTCTGTTCCACGGTGGACGCGTTCCTGGCGCTGGCCTTTAGCGGCGTCTTCACCACCGGTTCTATCTTGACTTTCCTGACCTTTGGGCCGATGGTAGACATCAAGAGTTCACTGATGTTTCTGGGCGTTTTTCAGCGTCGCGTCGTCTTCTATTTGATCGTGTTGCCGCTGCTGCTCACCATGTTGATCGGGATTTTTTGGAATTTGAATGTCGGGATTTAGGGAAGGTAGACAGTAGAAGGTATTGCACTTTCCGACTACCGACTACCGTCTACCACTTTACGCAAATGTGATTGGAAACATGCAAACAACTAAAATTCAAAACGCCGTCAAAGCATTGCTATTAATCGGCCTGGGATTGTTTTTCTATAGTCGCCTGGTCAATGGCACTTTGTTCTTTTATATCAACCAACGTTTTGTCGGTTTTACCCTAGTGGCCGTGTTTGGGTTGATCCTGGTGGGGCTTAGCTATCGCTATGAGCGCCAGAAACCAGCCGAGCAGCACGACCACGAGCATAGCAATGAGCACGATCACCATGACCACGATCATCGGCTTTCCTGGGGCAGCGCCCTGTTGATCGCGTTGCCCATTGTATTGGGGATTCTTGTATCACCGCAGCCGCTCGGCGCTTCAGCGTTGACCAATCGAGAGATCAACAGCGGCCTCAATACGCTCAACACGCCTGGGATTGCGCGCGAGGCCAGCGAAAAATCATCCATCGAGAAAAATGTGATGGATTGGTGGAAAACCTTCCGCAGCGCGCCCAATCCCAATACAGACCTGGCCGGGCAAGCGGTCGATGTAATCGGCTTTGTCTACCACGAGCCCCAATTTGGTAAGGATCATTTTATGGTGGCGCGTTTTGTGGTCAGTTGCTGCGTGGCCGATGCATCGGCGCTCGGCCTGGCGGTTCAATGGCCGCCATCTGCCACGTTAAAAAATGACCAATGGGTGGAGATTAAAGGCAAGTTGGCAGCCGGTAATCTAGCCAATTGGCAGTTGCCCGTTTTGGTGGCGCAAAGTGTAACGCCTGTCGCTGTGCCTAACCAGCCGTATCTTTACCCCTAATGATGACCAATTTGGGCGCATCGCGTAGCCGTTTTGATCGCGCGGTCGCGTTATTCAGCAGCGCGGTGCTGCTGATCATCGGCGCGGTGATTTGGCGCGGCGATCAGGTTGGGCTCCAAGTGGTCGCGTTCAGCCCAGCGAACACGAATTCGACTGTGAATCCGGTCTCTGTCCATAGCCGTTTACAAGTTCGCTTCGACCAGGCCATCATCTCCGACACAAAGCAGATCCATCTGACGCTGAGTCCGCCGGTCAGTGGCACGTTACAGACGAGCGGCGATAATCTGGTTTTTGTGCCCAGAGTGGCGCTACAATCGAATACGGCGTATACGGTCACCATTGCTGCTGGTCTGCCCAGCCAGCAAGGTCGCCGCTTACGTAAAGCCGTCAGTTGGCGCTTTCAGACTAGCCTGCCCCAAGTGCTTTACGCCGCGGCGGATACGATCAACACCCAGCAACTCTTTGTCACGTCGCTTGATTTTGCGAAAATGAAGGCAGAGGCGCCCTCAGCCGAGCCACATCAGCTTACGTTTGGGCCGGTTGGGGTGTGGGATTTTGCGGCTGGTCTCAATGGCAACATTGCCTATTCGGTGCTCGAAGAAAGTGGCGCCAGCGATTTGTGGCTGATTGCGCCAGGGGCCAAGGACACGGCCAAGCTGCTGGATTGTCAACAGGCGGTCTGTAATAGCACAGCGTGGTCGCCGGACAATCGTTTCCTGGCCTTTAGCAAACGCAATATTGGCGCGATGAGCCCACCGCGGCTCTGGCTGTTAGATTTGCAAACCGGCAAGAGTGCACCGCTGTTGGCCGATGATCAACGGCTAGGCTTCGAGCCGCGCTGGTCGGCGGATCAACACTGGTTGAGCTATCTGGCCCCCGATCAAGGCGGCGTCGGCGTGCGCAACTTAACTAGCAATGGGGAGCATTTTTATCCGACCACGAGCGGGGAAGCTGGCATCTGGCACCCACAGCGCAATCAATTATTGATCAGCGTTGTCCAACCGCTCAAGGAGCGCGCCGTCGTGCATTTATGGCTCGTTGACCCGATTGCTGGCACGCAACACAATCTGAGTGGTAAAACCAATTTTGTGGAAGATAACGCGCCCGCCTGGTCACCCGATGGCGCATGGATCGCCTTTCGCCGCAAAGAATTGGCTGGCCCCCACGCCACGCTCGGCGCCCAAGTGTGGCGAATGCGTGCGGATGGCAGCGAGGCGAGCGCTCTGACCAGCGACCCTAAATTTGATCACGGCCAACTTTCTTGGTCACCGGATGGGCGCTATCTGCTCTTCCAAAAGTTGCCTTTGAAGGGACTGGATGTTACGATTTCAGTTTGGTTACTCGATGTAAAAACCGGCCAACAGTGGGAAATCGCCAAGGCTGGTCAGCGTCCGATCTGGATGCCGTAACCATACATTTATAGAAGAACAGAGACAGGCGGTTTTCGCAGAGCAGGTGCAATGTCCACACAATTAATCGACCGCTTGCGCGCAGCAGGCTATAAAATTACACCGCCACGACTGGCGGTGTTACAGGTAATCGAGCAGGAAGGGGAACATCTAAACCCGGCCGAAATTCTGACGCGCGCCCAGGCGCTCTATCCAGCGATTGGGCGGGCCACGGTCTACCGCACGCTGGAAATGCTGACGCAAATTGGCGTGGTGCGTCCAATCTATGTGGGCGAACATGGGCCCACCTATATTCATACGGAAGGCGGCCATCATCACATGGTCTGTTCCAGTTGTGGCGTTGTCATCGATTTTGAGCAATGCGTAGCCGACCAAATGGCCCAAGATTTAACCGAGCGCTTTGGCTTCCAGATCAAAAGTCACTTGTTGGAATTTTACGGGCTTTGCGCCCAGTGTCGAATCAATTGACGCGCCGCTTGCCCACCACGGCCAGAGCACCACTTCCTCCACACGACAAGCAGCGCTCTAGCCGTGGACGGGGCTAGGGTTTGGCGCTCAAACGGTGTTCCAACGCTTGAATGCGTTTTTCGATGGCCGTCTGACGTTGTTCCTGGGCTACGATGTTCTGGAGCAGATAACCGAGCGCTTGCTCGGCGGTTAACTCACCTAACTTCCATTGCTGCCACAATTCGGGGATGGTATAAGTTGCCATCATTGCACCTTTCCTTGTTGAATCATGCGAAATCCAGTTGCCGTTGCGAAGGGCAACAAAAAACGGCCACCTCCCAACCTTAACAAAAGTTGTCTAAGCGGCCGTCAACTTGATCGCATTGCACAAGGCAGCTACAATAAGTCTTAGCCCCAGACTGATTAACCCAGTGTGGAGGTCAGCCGCCTGGAAGGTGTTTCTGCACCCAGAGGCGGCGTTTTTTGTTGTCGGTGCTCATTCTCCAATCCGTTTGCCGGTTGGAAAATAAGCGTAGCCCATCATAATAGTTCTCCGTTCGCGTGTCAAATGGCAACCAACCGGCCCATAGCCGCGCCACCTTACGATTGACGATTTTTGATTGACGATTTACGAGATTGACTCGAAAGCACAGTTGCTTCTGCTTTCGACAAATGATTCCAGAAAGGTAACTACCAAGCCACCCCACCCTAACCCTCCCCCTAGGACTTACCTTTACCCACAAGTGAGAGAGGGGGTATCGGATAGTAGAATACTTTGATACAATAGGCATCAGAAAGGATGCGACAGCATGAAAAATGAACAACTGGCGAGTGAACA
>JBBREZ010000157.1:0-13508 GCA_038225095.1 Caldilineales bacterium | reverse complement strand
TGGCCTGACGCCTTGTTGAGCGCTTGGCGGTCGCATCAATAAAAGCCGTAAAACCCCGCACGCTTTTCAGCTGCTGCTTGAGCCTAATGGCCTTTATGCCTTAGCTTGATCCATAGGGGACAAGCATGCTTGTCCCCTATGAATTATTTCTCCTTGGTCTTCGCCTCGCGCAACGCAATATGTAATTCTTTTAACTGCGCCTCGGTGACCGGGCTAGGGGCATCTACCATCAGGTCGGTGCCGGCGGCGGTTTTGGGGAAGGCGATCACTTCACGAATGCTGGCCGATTCGGCAAAGAGGGCAACCAAGCGGTCAATCCCCAGCGCGATCCCACCATGCGGCGGTGCGCCATATTGAAATGCTTCCAACAAATGGCCAAATTGGGCCTGTACTTCTGCTTTATCCAGACCCAGGCGTGCGAAGAGTCGATCTTGTAAATCGCTACGGTGGATCCGAATGCTGCCGCCACCCACCTCCCATCCGTTCATGATCACGTCATAGGCCTTAGCCAAAACCGCGCCTGGATCGCTTTCCAACTTCGCCCAATCCTCATCGCGTGCACTGGTAAACGGGTGATGAACAGCCTGCCAGCGCTTGTCTTCCTCGTTATATTCTAACAACGGGAAGTCGGTGACCCAGCAAAAAGCCAGCACGGTGTTATTGATTAAATTAGCGCGGCGACCAATCTCCAAGCGCAAATTGCTCAAACTTTGCGCTACCACGCTCGCCTTATCGGCCACGATCAGGAGCAAATCGCCGGTTTGCGACCCACTGGCGGCCACAATCGCCTGAATTTCTGCTGGCGCTAAAAATTTGGTGACCTGGCTACGCAACGCTTCAACCGGGTACGTGCCATCAGCGGCGGGTTCGCCGGTGATGCCAATCCAGACCAAGCCTTTTGCGGCATATTGCTTGACAAATTCGGTCAGTTCGTCCAGTTCGCGCCGCGCCAAATTAGCGCCGCCAGGATAGACAACGCCCTTCACCTCGCCACCGGCGTCCACCGCATTCTTGAACACAGCAAAATTGCTGTTGCCGACCAGCTTGGTCAAGTTAAAAAGTTGCTGACCAAAGCGCAAATCGGGCCGGTCGATGCCATATTTTTCGAGGGCATCCGCATAGGTGATCACTGGAAAAGGCACTTGTTGCATTGGTTTCGCTTTTAACGCCGCACATAGATCGATCAGCATGCCCTCGATCAAAGCGCGAATATCATCGGCTTCGACAAAACTCATCTCCAAATCTAATTGGGTAAATTCCGGCTGACGATCAGAGCGCAAATCTTCGTCGCGGAAGCAACGCGCAATTTGGAAATAACGTTCAATGCCGGCCACCATCAGCAACTGTTTGAGTTGCTGGGGGCTTTGGGGCAACGCATAAAATTCGTGGGGGTGCAGACGGCTGGGCACGATAAAATCGCGCGCGCCTTCCGGCGTACTCTTGAGCAGAATGGGCGTTTCGATCTCTAGAAAATCACGGGCAGAGAAAAACTCTCGGATAAAGCGCACAATTGTGTGGCGCAATATCAAGTTCTGAGTCATGCGCGGCCGTCGCAAATCTAAGTAACGATATTTCAGGCGCAGGGACTCGTCCACATCATCGGCTGCGCTGCTAATATAGAAAGGTGGGGTTTTGGACGGGTTGAGAATCACGATGTTATCGGCGATGACTTCGATCTCGCCAGTGCTCAAATTGGGGTTTTCAAAGCCAGCGGGACGCGCTTGCACAACGCCACTCACTTGGAGCACATATTCACTGCGCGCCTGCGCGGCAATTTCGCGTACGGCATCTCCAGCTTCAGAACCGACCGTAATTTGCGCGAGGCCAAACCGATCGCGCAAGTCAATGAAAATCAGACCGCCATGGTCGCGGCGGCGATGAAGCCAACCAGCCAACGTCACCCGCTGACCAATCTGCTGACGATTCAATTCGCCACAAGTATGGGTTTTTAACATTCGTTACGTCCTCAATGAATTAGAGTAAAAGACAATTTTTAAATTTTTGGCACCAGCGCCTGATACCTTAAGGTTGGCATTTGACAAAAAACAGATTAACCACAATATCGATATTTGCAGGAAGAAAGCAGGGCAAAATCACCAATGCTTTCCTGTAACAAGCGATCTTTAACAGATATACAGGTAGCCTGTTTTTTGCGCTTGACTGGACTATTTATCTGACTTTTATTAACTGTGTCAGCAAGAAGGATACGAAAAATCAACTTACTCACATAAGAGATGCTAGCACCTAGCTATTCTCCTGATTAACCAACGCTTATAGCGTACTTCGGCCTACTAACCGAGGAAACCAATAAACTCAGCACTTTCAACCGTACGGCCACGATATTCAACCGTACGGCTACGATATTCAACCGTACGGCTACGATATATCGTGGCTCTACAATTGTGCGGTTTTTATTTGATTTCTCTATAAGCATAAAATGTCCCCAAAATTGGGGTGCATAGTTTTCACAGAATTGCCTAAAAGCTCACAAATTATAGTCTTCTATGGCGGTAGGCGCAATTTTCACAGCGAGCTTAGTATTCCAGCGCAAGGTTGCGCGCAAGGGCGGAGCAAGCACGCCGCGTGCGCATGGTCCGGCGCGTAGGCGTGCCGGCTCCGCTGTGGTCTACCGATTAACAACCTGGCGCTGTCATAGTAGGTGCGTCTACAATTTTGTAATCGAGCATTTTTTAGTTTTACCGCTAGCGTAAAAAAACAGACATCATTGAACATTAAAATAAAATCAGGTGCTGAAAATAATTGAATTGCCTATCATTTAGATCAGCTAAAATACTGATTCCTGAATTTTCTTTTTCTGCTATACTGGGATGGCCGATAAAAATCCAAGCAGTAAACGGCGTAAAGCGCCGTAGCAGCGGTGCCTTTACTAGTAGATAGGGTTAGGCGCAATCGACGAGGTGACATGATAAACGCAGGCGTGACCGGCGATGCAGCAAACCCCAAGCGGCTTTTAATTGCTGAAGATGATGAAGAAATTCGCCACTTGTTGTCGGTTAAATTGACGCGTGTCGGCTTCGATGTGATCACGGCGCCATCGGGCCAGCATGCCCTCGATATAATTGCAGAGCATGGTTTCCCACACCTGGCGATTGTTGATATTAACATGCCGATTATGGGTGGGCTCGAATTTTGTGAACGCGTCAAACAATTTTCCGATTTGCCGATCATCGTGTTAACTGCAATTGATGATCCCAACATCGTGATTCATTCAATTGAAAGATTTGCCGAAGATTATGTCGTCAAACCGTTTAATCTGGGTGAATTGATTGCCCGCATTCAACGTGTACTCAAAAGAATGGGCAATTATGATTATGCTCAAAAACCCATTGTTCAAATCAACCACCATTTATCGGTTGATTTAGGTCATCATTTAGTGATTGTTAATGGCAAAGTGGTCATGCTTACGCCAACCGAAACTAAGTTATTGCATCTTTTTCTGCTTAACGCCGGTCATACCATTTCTTCCGAATTTTTATTAAGCAGAGTGTGGCCGCATGAAGAGGTATACGAAGAAACCTTACGCGTCCACATTTCCCGGTTACGCCAAAAGATCGGCGATCAACCGCTGGCGAATCGCACGATCCTAACCGAACGCGGTCACGGCTATCGGATGGCCATCGAAGCTAACAAAGCCTTTGCCGTGAAGCAAGGCACAAAACCAAGCACAGGGTACGCGTAAACGATTGACTCCTCGCTAACCCTCCCCTGCAAGGGAGGGACAGATCAAGTGACCGGTTCTGTCCCATGGCGGCTCCCTCGCTAAAGTGGGAGGGGTCAAGACGTTAAACCAAGAAAAATCATCACGAAAGGCTGATGAGCATGAGCGAAACTCCATCGCCATCAACTAAGGTAGAATTTATCGGCAGTGTAACGGAATCAACGGAAAAAGTTGAACGTATTCGCGAAATTCTCTTTGGCGTCCAAATGCGCGAATACACGCAAAAGCTTGATGTTGTTCAGCATGAAGTGACGCGCCTACAACAAGAAACTGGCCGCCTTCATGATCAATTGCAAGAACAGGAGAAAAATTTTCGCTGTCAAATGCGCGAGGAGAATGACCGCCTAAGCGCCCAGTTACAAGAGCAGGGCGCGCAGCAGAGCCAATTACTTCAAGAAGCCGAGCGCCGGCAAACCCAACAACGCCAGGATGTGGATCAGCGGCACAGGCAACACGTCCAACAGTTGGGCGAACAAATTCAGCATAGCGAATACACCGTGCTTGATCAACTGAGTCAATTGGCGAGCCGGCTAAATTATGCCAAAGTTGACCGCAGCACCCTGGGTGAGTTGTTGATCGATCTAGGGACAAATTTGAAAGCAAACGCAGCTGACCCGCTGACCAAAGTGCCAGGTTTGCTCGACCAATTGAGTGAAGAATTGCGATAACGAGGGTAATGGGCAATGACGCACAATGAAATGCAAGATAGAGCAAGGCAAGATGGAGCAAGGCAAGACAGGCAGCTATTAGATGAAATCGCAGCAGAACTGACCCAAAGCCAGCCACTGTCGAATGATGAGCTCGCCTTTGAAACGCTACGGACGATTTTATTTGGCGAATATCATGGCCAGATCGATCAGCTACAAATTGATCTGAATCGCTTACGCTCAACCTTTGATCAAGTGGACCAACAATTCAAAAGTGATGAAATGCTAGCCCAGCGCATGGCGCCGATCATTGCGCCGGCGATTATGACGAGTATTCATGAATCGCGCGCAGTGATGGTCGAAGCGTTATATCCGATCATGGGTCAGATGGTCGTGCGCGCCGTCACCGAGGCCATGCGCGATCTGGCGCGCCGCATTGACTATCAGATGCGCAGCACATTGAGTATCGGGTTGCTGCTGCAACAATGGCAGGCGCGGCTGCGCGGCGTCCAGGGTGACACGCTATTGTTGCGCGGTGCGCTGCCTTTTGATGTGCAAGAAATTTTTCTCATCCACCGTGACTCTGGTCTTCTGCTCCACCATCTCGCGCACGATCCAGAAATCCATCTAGATTCCGATTTGATCAGTAGCATGCTCACCGCCATCCACGATTTTGCCCAAAATGTGCTTGGGCACGACGCCGAAGATCAGCTGAATCAAATTCAATATGGCAATAAGGTCATCCTACTTGAAGCAGCACAAAAGGTATATATCGCGGTCGTGATCCAAGGGATCGAGCCGTCTGGGTATCGCGCCGAAATGCGCAAACAGGCCATTGATATAAACCTTGCCCACAAAGTTAAGCTGCACAATTATGATGGGGATGCTTCTCATTTTTCAAGCTTATCCACGCAATTAGCGGACTTAATGCTGGCGACCGATGGCAAAATTGTGGCTAGCAAAATAATCGAAGTAAAAAAAGCCAAGCGGAAAGCTGCCAACCTAGACATCACCGCGCTACCAACGAACGATTGGTCTAACCTTTCCTGGCATCAGCAAGCATTACCAAACGGCTTATTCGTGATCAGTATTCTGGTCACTGCCGCTTTTTTGTTGCTCTTGCTCCTGTGGCAGTTGCAAAGCGCGCCGGCTTCCCTCTTCAGTCTTTCCACAAGGAGCATTTTTTGACGGTCATTAGTAAAAAGGTCTGCCTGCTTGGTGACTTTGCCGTTGGCAAGACGAGTTTGGTGCGCCGCTTTATATACAATCGTTTTGAAGACCAATATCTAAGTACGATTGGGGTTAAAGTCAGCCGCAAAACGGTGGTCGTACCGCGCCCAGCGGAAGCGGTCGAGTTGATCATCATGCTATGGGATTTGGCGGGGAGCCAGGAATTCGATGATGTACGATCTAGTTATCTGCGCGGCGTTTCTGGCGCGGTTTTGGTCTTCGATCTATGTCGTGCGCGCACATTAGATAATTTGCAAAAGTACATTGATGAATTGGCTACGGTCAAGACCAAGTTACACCTTGTGATCGCCGCCAATAAAGCCGATTTGATCGACCAGCATCAGGTGGAAATTGCGCAGGTGGAAAAATTGGCCAGCCTGCTGAACGCGCCCTATTATCTGACCAGCGCGAAACAGGGCGAAGGGGTTGAAGTCCTGTTTCGTCAACTGGGCAAGTTGCTCGTTGGATGAATATTTATTGTGGCTATCGATCTACAGTTAACCAAACTTATTGTAAAAAATCATAAAATCGCCTACGCTATTACAGACTACGCCTTGAATGTTATCGAACTTGGTGGCGAGTTAGATCTGTTGTCTTTGAGTCATATGGATAGACAGCCGCTCGACCAAGAGGACAACGGCATCGGGCGCTCCCTCTTCGCATTGACGCCCGAAATTATTGGCAGTGAGGCCGAGATTGTCGCTGTATTGCGCGGTGAAGCACCGTCATTCGAACTCCCCATCGTCAACCGTGAATCGTCCCACGCAGGGCTAATTTATGTCAATCTCACCTATGTACCCTATCAAGATGCAGTTGGTAAGATTACAGGCATCATTCACATGGTCGAAGATGTGACGCCGCGCGGCGCGCTGGAACAAAGACTTACCCAGCAACGCAATGAACTTTCCTTATTGCGTGATCAGCTAGGGGCGCGCAATCTGGCCTTAACCGCGGCCAACATCGAGTTGCACAACCTGGACGAACTCAAATCTAAATTTGTCTCCATCGCCGCCCACGAGCTGCGCAATCCACTCGCCTCGATTCTCGGTTATGCAGAATTACTCGAAGAAGACTTAGACAACTTTAATGAAGAGCATACCCACTGCATCAAAATCATTCAGAAAAGTGCTAAACGCGTGCTTTCCATCACCAATGATTTACTAGATGTGACCCGCATTGAATCTGGCCGGCTTGAGTTAATGCTGAAATCCACGAATGTCGTCGAAATGAGCGAAGATGTGGCCGACGAACTTCAACCCCAGTTGGATGCAAAACGTCAGCGCCTATTTTTGGATGCAACACCGATGATACCGTTGGCACTGTGTGATAGCGCGCGCACCTTTCAAATCCTCACCAATCTACTCAGCAATGCCATCAAGTACACCCCAGAAGAGGGCGAGATTACTCTGCGTTTAGATGCAGAAGCCGAGGAAGGTTTTATTACCGTATCGATCACTGACACGGGCATTGGGATATCTCAGCCAGATCAGAGCAATCTCTTTCGAAGTTTTTTTCGGGGTAGCAACACGCATCTAACCCGCGCAACTGGCGCCGGCCTTGGCCTGAGTATTACCAAATCACTGGTTGAATTGCAGGGCGGCCGCATTTGGGTGCAGAGCCAATTGAACAAAGGCTCCACATTCTACGTGACAATTCCAATTAACGACAACCCAGAAGCCAACCGTCCAGCAAGCCAGCCAGATGATGCATTAGACATGATTCGGCATAAGCATTTACCACGGGTAGACAAGGAGACGCCCATCCGTAGATGGGACGGCAACAGGTAGCCATCACCTGTATCCCTGTTTCCCTATCTTTGTTAATCCAGATCATGTCTATTGCTTGATCTGCTGTTGTACTAATTCGCTAAGGTTCCTCGACGCTTTCGTCCACCCCAATAAATTTGTAGAGCAAATGTGCGAATAAAAATTTTGTACCAGGGGAGGAGCGCGGTACAATACTCTTTATGCCTTTAACCTTGCATGCCGCTTGGCTGCGCTCTGAACAGTCCTTTCCCGACGGTTATCTCTTCTTCTGGGCCGAGAATGCCGACTTTGCCGCACCGGATATAGCTCGCGCAAGCAACGAGTCCATAGACGGATTGCGCAGCATCACGCCTAACACCAGTAAAAGTAACGGAAATCGTCTGCGTCTGCCCAAAACACCTTCGCATCCCGATCAGATCGCGGTTGGGCAATTACGTTCGCTGCTCAACGAAGAATTTCCCGCATTGGCAGCGACCGAAATGCGGCCAGCGAATGCTGAAATTTGGTTGCCCAGCCGTAATAACCAGCCCCTGCCGCGCCGCGCCTTTTCACAAAGTACAGCCGTTTCCCCTAACCGGACAACGGCCTATAGCAGGACAACCTCCAGCAGGATGACGACCCCCGCGAGCAGGGCGTCGATGACCACAGGAGCAAAGCAGACGGCTGAACTTTCGGCCTGGCAGATCACAGGTCTGACGATTCCACCGATGGCGGCTTTGCGTATCCTGAGCCACTTGAATTATAAACCAGCGGCAACACCGGTCAAGACCTCTGCCTTATTGCAACGAGTGCGCTTAGGCAACGATCTGCTCTTCTGGAGCAACGCTGCCAAATATACGTTGGAACTATTGATCGGGCAACACTATCTGCCGGGGTTGCAACCGCAGCCGATGGATCGGTTGGTGGCAGTCTGGCAACCGGCGCTCTATGAAGAACGGGTGGAGCACTGTCTCGATCAACTAGTCCAAACCATGCCGCCGGTCTGTCGAGCTTACAATGTCGCCTCGCCAGTTGATGCGCCAGCCCCAGCCGAAATTTTAGAACATTTCATCACGACCTTAATCGACACCGCCATTCGTGCTTGGCAGCGGGACCGCCAACGCGCGCGGCAAGCAGGGTCGGCTTTGGCGGAACAGACACCGGTCGTCTATTGGTTGGACAAATTGTTAGCCGATCAACATCTGGTCAATTTGCCACCGCAGCCAGCCTACCAACTTTATCAGGCGTGGCGGACGTGGACCGAACAGCTTTATCTGACGCGTGACGCCAATTTCCGCATCTGTTTTCAACTAGAGCCACCCAACACAATGTCACCGGCCGTTGCCCAAGATCTTGTGATGGATGGGAATAGCGAAAAAGCGACCGAATTGACCGAGGACGCCAACTGGACCTTGCACTATTCCTTGCAGGCGCGTGACAATCCGGGCCTCGTGGTTTCGGCGCACGAAGTGTGGGAAGCGCCTAACAATTCCATTCGCTTTGGCACGCGGCTACTCGACAAACCGCAAGAACGCTTGTTGGCTGGGTTGAGTATGGCCAGCCGCCTCTTTGCGCCAGTTGCTCGCAGTTTGCGCAGTCCACGGCCGGAAGCGGCCCAATTATCTACCGCCGAAGCCTATGAATTTTTGCGGGAAAGCGGCCCTTTGTTGGAGAGCAGCGGCTTTGGTCTGATGCTGCCCGAATGGTGGCGTGCCAACCGTCATGTGCGGCTGGGCCTACGTTTACGGCTAACCAGCGAGGAAGCCGACGAGTTTGACCCCCTAGATCTCGGCGATGATTCACAAGCGGACATCGCACCTATGAGTCGGCGTCCGCAACGCGGGCTGGATGCGCCGGTCTCTTATACTTGGGAGCTTACTCTGGGTAGTGAACGGTTGAGCCGGAATGAATTCGAGCAACTCGCCGCGCGGCGCTCACCGTTGGTGCGTCTGCGCGACCGTTGGATCGAGTTGGATCCAGCCCAAGTCGAAGCCGCGCGGCGCTTCTTGGGCGCCCAACGCGCCAGTGGCACAATGTCGCTGCTTCAAGCTGTCCGCATGGCGCAGACGCATGGCAATCACGCGGCGGATATGTTTACCGAGGCGCTATCCACCCGCTATCCAGCCGACAACCAAACCGTGGCCTTGCGCGCTTTGCTGCCTTCCGATCTGCCAGATTTGCTGCCGCTGGATGCGGTTGATGTCGAAGGCCGCCTGGCGCAAACGCTCGACCAACTGCGCAGCCAGCAGCCCTATGTTGAGATCGAAGAACCGCCCGGCTTTGTGGGTGAGTTGCGTCCGTACCAACGCCGGGGGGTAGGGTGGTTGGCTTACCTGCGCCGGTTGGGCCTAGGCGCTTGTTTGGCCGACGATATGGGGCTTGGTAAAACCGTCCAATCGATTGCCCTGCTGTTGTACACGCGCCAGCAACAAGCTATCCACACGCATATGGCTACCCTGTTGATCTGCCCCACTAGTGTGGTTGCCAACTGGCAACGTGAGGTAGAACGTTTTGCGCCAGCGCTGCGCGTACTCGTACATCATGGCAGCAGTCGGTCGAACGGGATGGCTTTCATCGAGGCCCTCGTCCACTACGATCTGGTGATCACCAGCTATGGCACGGCCCGTCGCGATGTAGATTTTCTCACCACGTTTGAATGGAGCGATCTCATTCTCGATGAGGCGCAAAACATTAAAAATCCGGGTGCTAAACAGACCCAAGCCGTGCGCCGCATTACTGCGCGCAATCACATCGCACTCACGGGCACACCAGTCGAAAATCGGCTGTCGGAATTGTGGAGCATTCTTGAATTCTTGAACCCTGGCTATCTGGAAACCTACGAACGCTTTCACCAGCGTTATGTGATTCCGATTGAACGCTATAACGACGACGAACGCGCCGAAGAATTGCGGAATTTGGTCCAACCATTCCTGTTGCGCCGTTTGAAATCCGACCCTGCGATCATTGCCGATCTGCCGGAAAAGAACGAAATGGTGGTCTATTGTTCGCTGACGCCAGAACAGGCCAATTTATACGAAAAAGTCGTACAAGAGTCGCTGTTGACGATTGATCGGAGCGACGGCATTCAGCGGCGCGGGCTAGTGCTTGGCTTGTTAACCCGCTTGAAACAAATTTGCAACCATCCAGCTCATTATCTAAAACAAGCAGAACCGCTGGCAGGCCGCAGCGGCAAGCTCAACCGGCTGACTGAAATGTTGGAAGAAGCGCTGGCCGTGGGCGATCAAGCCTTGATCTTTACTCAGTTTGTCGAAATGGGCGAATTGCTGAAGAAACATTTGCGCGACGTATTTGGCACCGAGGTACTCTTTTTGCACGGCGGCACCTCCTTGCCGCAACGTGACCGCATGGTACAAACGTTCCAGGACGAAGATGGGCCTGGGATTTTCATCTTGAGCCTGCGCGCGGGTGGCGCTGGGTTAAACCTGACTCGCGCCAATCATGTCTTTCATTTTGACCGCTGGTGGAATCCAGCGGTTGAGAATCAAGCCACTGATCGTGCCTTTCGGATTGGTCAGCGGCGCAACGTGCAAGTGCACAAATTCGTGGTTGCTGGCACGCTGGAAGAGCGCATTCACGCCATGATCGAAAGCAAGCAAAGCCTGGCCGAAAGCATCATTGGCAGTGGCGAACAATGGTTGACAGAATTGAACACCGACCAATTGCGCGATCTATTGATACTCCGGCGCGACATGCTCGAAGAGGAATAAGACGCCGGAAGCGCGTTACTTGCCATCGGCGGGGACAGGACAAGACTTGTCCCTATTTTCCATTTTTCTAATTGACACACGCAGGGTTTAAACAGTGACAGTTACCAATCATCAAATAGTCGGCAAACAATGGGGCGACCGTTGGTTTGCTATGTTGCAAGGATTCGGTTTAGCAACGGCGGCCGTTCGCACAAAACCAACCACGCGCGGCAGCCGGATTACCCGCCTGGAAGTGTTGGTCGGCGAGATCAGCGGCGAAGTGCAGAGCCCCACGCATGGCGTTTGTAAAGTAACTATTCGGTTAGCCCCCTGGCACAATGAAACGTGGACGCATGTGATCGAAACATTGGGCAGTCAGCCGTTTTTTGTCACGCAGGCGATGGCCGGCAATTTGCCATTGGAGCTGGAGCAAACCCTCCAGCAGCTTAACGCCCCTTTATTGCCAACTAGCGCACGAGAGATAATCCAAACATGTAGCTGCGACACCAGTTCACGGCAACCTTGCCCAGAATTGCTCGTCATTCATCGCCAATTTAGCGAAATGCTCAATGAAGAACCGTGGCTGTTGCTACGCCTGCGTGGGCGTGACCGACAGCAAATTCTGCAAAGTTTGCAAACGCACCGCAATGTCAATGGCAATAATAGTGCGCTAGCCAACGGGGCAGCTACCCCGCATCAGGCGCAACCGCGCGAAACAGAAACTTATGTGCATCGTCCTGGCAGCGAACTGGTAACGTCTGACGCGATATCGCTCGCCGACCAAACCGACAGTTTCTGGGGTTCGCGCCGGCAACTCGAAGGCTTTCATCACCACATTGCACCGCCGTCGATTGAGCTCGTCCTCTTGCGCCGGCTCGGGCCGCCCACCTCGACCGCGGACGGCGGCTTAGCCTATGAAACCTTAAGTGCGCTCTACCGACAGGTGACGGCCGAAGCCTTGACCTTGGCTTATGCAACTGAGTCTGATGAGCCAATTAACGAACGCACTGAATAATCGACTAAGGCGTAGCGATTCAATAACTTGGCGAGTAGAGCGTAGAGATGGTTACCCTGTACTCTCCAATCTCTACGCTCCGAAATGGACAGCTTATTTGATCGTCATTCCTAATCTCTACCGCCGCTCGTTTGCCTGATTGCGTGAATCGAGACTTAGTTGTAAACTACCGTTCCATGTTGGAACCGTGGCAAGCGTTAGCTAATTTACTCGAAACCGCGCAAACGACGTATTATCCTTTGCCTACACGCCTGCGCGCGCTGAGCCTGGTGACACAGACAATCGATCAACTGTTCACCGAGTCTGAGCGACGCCTTGTCCCAGTAACGCCGTTGGATCATTTGATTAATCACCAAGACCAACCTCGTTCGCCCTTGCCGCTCCCATTAGCCGTAGCTGATGTCACCGGCATCTTTGAGCAGATAAATCAGATTTTTCGCGAACAAATCATGCCGTTGTTAGAGCAGCAGCATATCTCTCTAGCGCCACTCGAACACCTGGCGGACGAACAACGCAGCTGGTTGCAAGGCTATTTTACGCATCGAATTTACCCACTTCTGACGCCGCTTGCCGTCGATCCAGGCCATCCATTTCCTTATATAAGTTCGGATAGTCTAAATTATTTGATGCTCTTACAATCGGCCAATCGAACTGGCGTCGGTTCAGGCCAACTATATGCCCGTGTCAAGGTGCCGCGCCGCGCTGTGCCCCGGATCGTGCCGATCCCGACCGAGCCACAGACGACGGATGACCCAGCTGCGCGTTATCATTTGGCCTGGAGTGAAGATATTGTTCGCTGTTTTGCAGCCCAATTGTTCCCTGGCATGCAAGTCAGAGCCATCTACCAGTTCCATGTGTTGCGGGCGGCCCAGGCGAGCGGTCCCGACCGCCACACGAAGCCAGGCAGCGAACAAAAATGGGCCGCAGTGGTACGCTTAGATATTGAAGAGAAGATACCAGGTTGGGTCTTACACTGGTTACTTGAGCACCTGGAAGTGCCAGCAGACATGGTTGTTCGCTGCACGGCGCCATTGAGCATGACGAGCCTAGCCGATCTAGCAGATGCGGTAACACCGCTACTAGCAAATGTTTAAACGTACGAAATAAAGGACAAAGAGGACAAATTTCCCGTTGACATTGCCACGACATTGTGCTAGGATAACGTTTTAGGAATGTTTACAGTTATTCTAATCGACAAATCAAATAAAAATCGCACAATCGTAGGGCCACGATAGTTCGTGGCATTACAGCTGAAGGTACGGCGTTTATTTGGTCTCTCTATAACTTTAGTTTCCGGTAAAAAGAATAGAAAGTGGGGGTTTATGACGGTGATGAGCGTCAACGCCCTTGGGTAAATGGTCAGAAACTGAATTCTTTTTTCGAAGTTCCGGTGCCAAGTCGGTTAAGTTTGGGAAAATAGCCTTT
>JBBREZ010000156.1:0-13511 GCA_038225095.1 Caldilineales bacterium | reverse complement strand
ATCATTAATGCCAAAGGTACTCAGAGCGCAAAATTTTAAGGATGAATTTGCCCATTTTTATGTTAAGATATTCCCGCCCATAATTTATACTTATAGGCGTTAATAAGAAACTAAGGAGTATTATGAGTACGGAGTGCGAGGGGCAGGACAATATCAGTAGCGTTGTAGGTAATGATTCGGAAAATGTTATTGTAGGTAAAAATATTCGGTCAGCTCAAGGTGGTCAGGGGGGAATGTTCCCGGTTCAGGTGGAGGAGGAGGTTCAGCGATTGGTCCTGGAGCGGTTGGAGGTAGTGGAGGGAATGGCGGTGATACACTAATAGGTTCGTTGTCTCTTGAAGGTGTTTCTAGAGATATTCCTATTGTAATTGAAGTAGGAGCGGGTGGTGAAGGTGGAAAGAATGGACAGGGTGGAAGAGATGGCGAAGACACAACGTTAAGCTTTCAGCATATAAGTGGCAAGCTAACTACCCTGACAGCAAAAGGTGGTAAGGGAGGAGGTCATCCAACGCAGGCAGAGCTTGCGTTATCTTCTACTGGTAGAATTCGGATTTCATCAGCTTTGCTTGTCAACTACGCTGAAATCCGGGACGGCTTACTTTATATGCTTGGGGGTGGTTGGAGTTTTTATCCTGTATATGAACTACCATGCATTGTTCAAAGCAACTTCGTATTTGTTATTGATGCAGAAGAAGTAAAAGTCGAAACTAGGTACGAATTGGTGTTTGAAGTGATCGATTCAAACAATAAGATTGCTTATCAACTCCCAATTATCTTTGATGTGACAGGTTTAAATTTAATTCAACGTAAGGTATTAGTAGTTCCCTTTTGGGGTGAAGCATCTGTCCTAGGGATTTGGTTGGCCCGCGTACTGAGTGGCGACAAGGAACTTGTTCAAGTTTCTTTTGAAGTGAGATTAGCTTCGTAAAAACCTATCTAAATAAAGACAATATCAGAAAATAATGCAAATGCAAGTGAACAAAAAATTAATATTCTGGATAGTAAGCATATTGATATACAAGCGAAAGTTACCAAGTCCATGAGCAAAGTACAATCAATCGAGCATTCCAGCGATAATATTTTGTCGAGCGAACAGCTATCCCAGGCCGTCGAGCTGGCGGGACAAGTTGCGAACCATTATGCGGCTCAAAGTGCATTTGAAGATTATATCAGGCGCAAGGCGAACAATACGATCAGCGCGCAACGTGCAGACTTGACCATGTTTTCAGCCTATCTTGCGGTGGCTGGCATTCCAGGCGCACCAACCGGCATGCTGCTGCAATCCAATCCAAACGCGTGGCAAGGGATAACCTGGGGCATTGTCGATGGCTTCGTCAAATGGCAATTACAACAGGGGCAAGCCGTAAGCTCAGTTAATCGCCGGCTTTCTACACTGAAGACTTATGCCAAATTAGCGGCCAAGGCGGGCACGGTCAGTACGCACGATCTGGCCTTGATTAAAACCGTTACGGGCTACGGAAAAACAGAGGCGAAGCGCATCAACGCCCATCGGAAAACAACTAGAGTAGGCGATAAAAAAGCGACACCGGTCAAAATTGCTCAAGAGCAAGCCATCCAACTTAAACAGCAGCAGCCGGAAACGCCACAAGGTCGCCGCGACACCCTGCTGATGTGCCTGTTGCTCGACCACGGCCTGCGCGTCGGCGAGGTAGCCGTGCTCCAGGTTGATAATTTCGATTTAAAAACGGGTATATTTACGTTCGAGCGCCCAAAAATAGATGGGGAGCAAACCCATCGACTGACGGCGGATACCTTGCGCGCTCTCTACGCTTGGGTTGTTGCGGGCGATTGCCCATCCCAAGGCTTACTACTACGCGAATCGCTCAAAAATGGCCAGCTTGCTGAGGCGGGCATTAATGAGCGGTCAATTAAAGCCCGCGTGAAACTGCTCGGGGAGCGCGTAGGGCTTGCGGGGCTTTCTCCCCACGACTGTCGCCATTACTGGGCGACCTATTGGGCAGGCAAAGTGGATGTCTTGCGCCTCCAAGAAGCCGGCGGTTGGTCCAGCCTTGCCATGCCCAGACGCTATGTTGAACGCGCCAAGATTGCCAATGAAGGGATGGCTTAGCACGAAGGATGGCTACGGTTAGGCAACATGTGGATAGCCTCGCCCAAAATGCCGCGCCCGCTTCAGCCTGGACTAATGCCGGTCACGTTTGATGGCCGCCATATCTTTCCCGTGCCTGCCCAGCCTTCAGCGCAGCCGGCGCTCTATATCGTGTTAAATGACAATCGCTATACCGAAAAGCTCTTGCCGCGGATCTTTCCTAAGCGACGGTGCAGCAAGCGATCTTCGATCCGCAAGGCCAGCTTTTTGCCCGCGTCTATCGGCTCCCAGCCAACGCCACACCGCAGTCTCTCCCCCAAACCCGCAGGGAGGTTACGCTCGGCGATGGCATTGGCCTCCTCGGCTACACCGCCCATCCCACCCCGGCCCAGGCGGGTAAGACACTCTACGTTGAGCTCCACTGGCTGGTCTCGGCCCAGCCGACGCATGACTGGACCGTGACTGTCCGTGTCGTGACCACGGATGCGCTGAACAAAAGCAAGCGTGTGGCAGAACAAGTGAATCGCCCAGGCGAAGACAGTTTGCTGACCACCCGTTGGCAACCAGGCTGGCGGCTGGTGGATGAGTATCAAATCAAACTACCACCTACGCTTGCACCTGGGGTGTACGCATTAGCCGTGCAGTTGTCGACGCCACAAGGCGCACATCTACCAGCGGATGGAACCGCCGTGTTCTTGGGCACGGTCACCCGTTGAAGCAGGTCAATCCACCCAACCTTTGTTTGTAGGGAGCCAAAAACGCCAGCGGGAATCCACACCGCTGGCGTTTCGCAGTAGGCATAACAAGCCTCACTCTATAAATCGTTTCTAGACCCCCATTCCTTCGCACTGGCGCTGTAATGTAAGCATTGTGTAAGTTTTGGCGACGTGCTAATCGTTCAGGCGTTTATTGCTTACTGAAATTGAACTTGGTGAAAGGCACGCGCGGCGGCCTGAATCGTGGCCTCAATCTCGGCGTCGCCATGGGCGGTAGAGAGGAACCCAGCCTCAAACTGCGAAGGGGCCAGATAAACGCCATTTTCCAGCATGGCTTGAAAAAAGCGCGCAAACGCCTGAGTATCCGAACGCTTAGCGGTTGACCAATTGATCACAGGCTGGTCGGTGAAGAACAGTCCAAACATCGTACCAATTCTACTATGCGAAAGATTTACGCCTGCCTCTTCGGCGGCAGCCCCTAATCCCATCATCAATTTTTGGCCGGACGCTTCCAAGTCTTCCCATACGCCAGGCGCTTGGAGTTCTCGAAGGGTCGTAATCCCAGCCGTCATGGCTAGCGGGTTGCCCGAAAGCGTTCCCGCCTGATACATCGGCCCCACCGGCGCAACCATTTCCATAATCTCCCGTCGCCCGCCGTATGCCCCGACTGGCAGCCCCCCACCGATCACCTTGCCCAGTGTCGTTAGGTCGGGCTTAACGTTGTAAAGTGTCTGCGCGCCACCAAGATGCACGCGGAAACCGGTCATGACTTCGTCGAAAATAAGCAGCGCGCCGTCCCGCTCGGTGATGGCGCGTAAGCCCGCTAGAAAACCGGGCAGCGGCGGCACCAAGCCCATATTGCCGACCACCGGCTCTACGATCAAGGCGGCAATTTGACCGGGGAATTGCGCAAACAACTGTTCAACCGCCGCCAGATCGTTGTAAGGCGCGGTCAACGTGTCGGCCACCGTAGAAGCGGGCACACCAGGCGAATCCGGCAAGCCGAGCGTCGCCACCCCAGAACCGGCCTGCACCAGCAACATATCGGCGTGGCCATGATAGTTACCCTCAAATTTGACGAACTTCGTGCGGCCCGTAAAGGCGCGCGCCAAACGCAAGGCGCTCATGGTGGCCTCAGTACCCGAGTTCACAAAACGAATCATCTCAATGTTAGGCATCAAAGCCATTACAAGCTTAGCCAGTTCCACTTCCAGTGGGTTCGGCGCACCGTAACTTGTACCTTTGAGCAGCGCCGCCTGCAAGGCCGCCACCACCTTTGGATGGGCATGCCCTAGAATGAGCGGTCCCCACGACAGTACATAATCAACATAACGGTTGCCATCGACATCAAATAGATAGGCGCCTTCGCCACGCTCAATAAACAGTGGCTGGCCACCGACCGCTCGAAAAGCGCGCACTGGCGAATTGACACCACCTGGCATTAATTGCTGGGCTTCACTGAAAAGTTCTTTTGAACGCTGAATTTGTAGCAAGGGTTTGCTCCTAGTCTAATGAAGGAGGAGATTAGGAGATTAAAAACGAGCAATTTCCTAATCTCTTAATCTCCTTGAATGATCACATGCCAAAGTAATTAATCACACCACGCGCCGCTTCCTCGCCGCCCTGAATACAATCAGGGATACCGACGCCACGATAGGCGGCCCCGGCGAGCAAAAAATTGGGATGTTCGCTTAGTTTTGCTTCAATTTGCTGTAGGCGTTCCACATGGCCGAGTGTATATTGCGGCATGCTGCGCGGCCAACGGAAGATCCATTGTTGGCGTGGGGTGGCCGTATAGCCCAGCGTTGTCTTGAGTTCATTCAGCGCCAACGCAACGAGGTCATCATCGCTGTCGGCTAGCACATTGCGTCGGCCAAATCGCCCTAGATAGACGCGCACCAGGGCATAATCAGCGGGCGCACGATCAGCCCACTTGCTCGAACTCCAGGTGCAGGCGAGCACGTCGGTATCTTCGACGCCTGGGATCACATACCCATAGCCGTCTGGCGCTTCCGGCAAATCGGCTAACGCAAACGCAAAACTGATCGTCGCCGATGAAGCATAGGGAATGGCCGTGTGAAGCTCGGCCAGCCGCGGATCAATGTCGGTCAGCAAGTGGGCTGTGACAAATGCGGGCGTCGTGATGATCAGAGCGTCAGCCTGAAGTGCTGGCCCTTGTTCTAAATGCACTGTATAACGATTATCAGCGGCGTGATTGACGCCAACGACGCCAACGCCGGTCAAAATTTTGGTCTGGCGAAGCTGCGCGACCAAGCGAGTCACGAGTGTACCCATGCCGCCGCGCAGCGCAACGAAGGGTGGATACTGGTTGTCGGCTACCTGGCCGCTCGCTTCACGCTGGCCCGCCTGCAACCCTTTCAGCAAACTGCCATGCTTTAACTCAAGCTGACGCAACTGGGGAAAGGTGGCGGCCAGGCTCAACTGCGCACCATCACCGGCGTAAATCCCACTCATCAAAGGTTCAACCAAATTCTCGTAGACTTCACGCCCTAATCGGCGCGTGACAAAACTAGCCAAGGTTTCATCACCGTTCGCTGGCGCGGCGGGCAGATCAACTTCCTGAGCCAGGCGCGCCCGACCCGCGGGCGAGAGTAACGGATGATGCTCAAGCGCCGCCAGATTGGTGGGAATCATGCCGGTCAGGCCCGATGGCAGGGGATGGAGCGCGCCATAGCGGCGCACAAAAGTCTTGCTATGGCGCGGGTCACGGCCTTGCAACTGTGCCGCCAACCCCAATTCTTCGCACAGCCCAACCCCGCGCGGCTTGCGGCTGAGAAAGCTGTCTGGCGCGCCTTCGACAACAAAACCTTCGCTCTGCTCGGTCAAGATTTTACCGCCCAGGCGTTCGTCGCGTTCGATCAGCGTAATGTCGCTAGCTGGCGCCAGGTGTTGTAAGCGATAGGCCGCCGCCAGCCCGGTGATACCGCCGCCGATGATAATCACTTGTTTCACAATTTACCTATTTGCTCAAAGTGCATTGCACTGGACGAGGCTATCTCGTGGTACGAACCATCGACTGCCCAGTGCGCTGCACGCTACCAATCCTAATTTGTAACTGTTCAGTCCTTGTGTAGACAGGCAAACAGGTAATACACCCTGCATTCCTGTTTACGTCCCATCTACTGATGGGCGTCTACCTGTGCAGTGCTAGACCTGAATCGTTACCCTAATTTAACCACTCAGCCGCTTGACGCTTGATCACATCGACCAATGTCGCAATATACAGTGGATCATCATTCAGCGCAGGCGGACGTTCAAGGCGCACGCCCAGTTCACGGGCGACGCCTTGCGCCTTGATGTCAATGTCGTACAAGATTTCAACGTGATCGGCGACAAAGCCAATCGGCATGCTGATCATGTTTTTGATGCCGCGCGCCGCCAAAGTGGGAATGTAGTCTTCTAATTGCGGTCCCAGCCACGGTTCAGGGCTGCGTCCCGCCGATTGATAGCTCCACGACCATTGATCCGCCGCCAGACCTGCCTGATCGGCGATCAGTTGCGCGCTTTCATGCAACTGGCTGTCATACGGGTCGCCCATTTTCAGAATCCGTACGGGTAGGCTGTGCGCGCTCAAAATCACATGCACTTGGGCACGTTCGCCGGCTGGCCAGCGCTGCAAGGTTTCCTGCACTCGGTTCGCCATCGCTTGAATGTACTGCGGTGCGTCATGATAGCTGGCCACATGCTTAAATTCAAGCTCGGGCGCCCACTGGGCGCGCTGCATCGCTAGACCATCGGCAATCTTCTCTTGATATTTGGCAACGCTCAATTGGCTATAGTGCGGCGCCAGCACCACGCTAACCGCCTGGGTAATGCCATCCGTCACCATCTGCCCGACCACATCTTCGATCCAGGGTGACCAATGGCGCATGCCCATATAACATTTGAAAAGTGCTGGGTCCAACTGTGCGCGCACGGCAGCCACTTGGCGCGTGCTAATTTCCAACAGCGGTGACTTGCCACCGATCTGGCGATAGTTATTGGTAATTTCTTCGAGCACAGCAGGCGTCGTCACGCGTCCACTGCGGATGTCGGACAGATAACCAGGGATTTCGGCCAACGAATTCGGGCCGCCGTAGGCCATAATCAGGACACCGATTGGGTAGTGAGGAGTAGCGTTCATATTGGTTTGCCATTCTTTGAGTAAGGAGTAGGGATACAGGGATTAGGGGATACGGTAACAGTACGCGCGATGTCTAATCCCGTATCCCTGTCTTCTCATGCACATAATCCACCAGCCGCGCCACATTTTCTAGCGGCGTTTCTGGCAAAATGCCATGCCCCAGATTAAAAATATGGCCAGGTCGATTGGCGGCTTGGGCAAGCACGGCGTCGGTTTGAAATTTCAACTCCGGCCACGGTGCCAATAGCGCAACCGGGTCCAGATTGCCCTGGATCGGACGATCATAGCCGATCTGTTGCCACGCCCAGTCCAGCGGCATATGCCAATCAATACCCATCACATCACCGCCACACGCGGCCACATCGCGCAGGTAGGCACTGGTGCCGGTGCCAAAATTGATCACTGGCACACCAGCCGGGATGAGCGCCTGGAAGAGCGCCTTGTTATACGGCTGCACATAGCGCAGGTAATCCGCCTGGCTCAAAGCCAACCCAGCCCACGAATCAAACACCTGTAAGGCTGACGCACCAGCTTTGGCCTGTTTCAGCAACAGATCGGCCTGCACCGTCACTAACTTTGTCATCAAGCGTTTCCAGGCCGCTGGTTCGCTGTACATTAAAGCCTTGACCTTGGCAAAGCTCTTCGAGCTGCCACCTTCAACGGCGTAGCTAGCCAGCGTAAACGGCGCACCGGCAAAGCCGATCAACGGAATGTTGCGCAGCGCTAATTCCTTGCTGACAATCTCAATCGCCTTGAGCGTGCCAGCCATATGCTCTTCTGCCGGTGGCGTCGCCAGCAGATCGATGTCGTAGGGGCGGCGCAACGGGTTATGAATGCAGGGGCCTTCGCCTTTGACGAAATCCAGATCCAGGCCCATCCCGATCAGCGGCGGCAGAATGTCCGCAAAAATGATCGCCGCATCAAACGCAAAAGCCTTGATCGGTTGCAGGGTCACTTCAGCGGCCAATTCCGGCGCGCGGATCACTTCAAGCATGCTATAACGCGCGCGTAAGGCACGATATTCAGGCATATAACGACCAGCCTGGCGCATCAGCCAGATCGGTGTATGTTTGACGGGCAAGCCGCGACAAGCGCGCAAGAAAACGGCGGTAGGTTCGGTTGTGTTTGTCATAATGAATGATTATTAATGACTTATGGTTAATAGACATTATCTGGATTAACAAAGATGGGTAGACAGGTAGACAGGTAGACAGGTGATGTCTACCTGTTTCCGTCCCATCTACGGATGGGCGTCTCCTTGTCTACCATCGGCTTGCCAGATTGCTTTACCAACAAAGAACGGCCCTAAATGTTCGAGATGAAGCGATGTCTGCTTGGTTTTACGCATGCGCTGCACGATCGCCGAAAGCGGATACAACGCTGGGCCAAGCAGCCCGATCACAAAATCATTGTCATTTTTGTCCAGCCCGTGACAGGCCAGGCGGATATCATGGCCCAAACCAGCCCGCCCAAACGCCCGCCCAATCCCGCCATGCTCTAACAAAACCACGCGTTGTTCATCTGCCGATAATTGCTCGAACGAGCCTGCGCGCCGCAACGGGTACCAAATTGCCCACGGCAACGTAGCGTCAGCGACGTGGCGGCGTGGCCGTGCGATCAAGGCTTCCACCAAATCTGGCTCGTAGCCAAGCGCATAGGAGCGCCCCAACATCGTGTATTCGGGTTTGGGGGTCAAATCGCTAAACGGTGATTGGTTTAGAAAGCGCCGAATCTCGCCGATAAAATAATCGGGGTCTTCGCTCAGCGTCAAGAGCGCCACCCCACGCGGGTCGTTGATGTCTTCGTACAGCACGCCGTCCACGTTGGCCTGGGTGAGCGCCGCGATCAGCGCCGCCGAATCAGCACAATTGCCAAAAGCAAGAAATTGCATAAAGAGTCGCCGGTCAGAAGCAACGGGTTTGCCGTCCGCACCGCGCCCTTTTTCACGAATGTCTAATTGTTCAACAATTTCAGTTGTCATCTTATTTCTATATCCGCCCTACTATTTTTCTGATAGAACTACTTATGACAGCGCCAGGTTGTTAATCGGTAGACCACAGCGGAGCCGGCACGCCTACGGGCCGGACCATGCGCACGGGGCGTGCTGGCTCCGCCCTTGCGCGCAACCTTGCGCTGTCATCCTAATCGAGAACGCAAATAAACTCGGCACCTTCAACTGTACGGCCACGAACTAGCGTGGCCCTACGATTGTGCGACTTCTATTTGCGTTCTCGATTAGCTTGTCACCTAGTCCGCACTCCGCATTCTGCACTATTCGCGCAGCCAGGCTGCGGCGTCCTTGGCATGATAGGTAATAATCAAATCAGCGCCGGCGCGTTTCATGCCAATCAAATTTTCCAACACGATTTTCTGCTCATCCAGCCAGCCATTCATCGCCGCGGCCTTGACCATCGCATATTCGCCGCTGACGTTGTAAGCCACCAGTGGTGTCTCTGGAAAGCGTTCGTGGAGCCGATGAATCACATCCAGGTAAGCCAGCGCAGGCTTGACCATAATAAAATCGGCGCCTTCTTCGACATCCAAGGTGGCCTCGCGCAACGCCTCACGCGCATTGGCCGGGTCCATTTGATGGGTGCGCCGGTCACCGAATTTAGGGGCACCGTCGGCGGCATCGCGAAAAGGACCGTAGAAGGCCGAAGCATATTTGACGGCATAGGCCATGATCGGGATATGGGTAAAGTCGTGTGCATCCAAGCCTTGGCGAATGATCTGCACCAGGCCGTCCAACATGCTGCTGGGCGCAATCATGTCAGCGCCAGCGTTGGCATGCGAAACCGCCACCCGCACCAGCACTTCCAACGTTTCATCATTCAGCACATAATCGGCTGGCAGGTGTTCGTGGTTGTGCTCAGGGTCGTTCAACAGGCCGCAGTGACCGTGGCTGGTGTATTCGCACAGGCAGACATCGGTAATCACGATCAAGTCGGGCAGCGCGGCTTTTAAAGCGCGCACCGCCTGTTGCACGATGCCGTCGTCGGCAAAATTTTCCTCACCCACTGGATCTTTGGTTGCGGGCAGGCCAAACAGGAGCACAGCCGGCACACCCAGCGCTGCGGCGCAGCGCGCTTCCTCCACTGCTTGATCCACCGAAAGCTGATAGACGCCGGGCATTGAAGCAATCGGTTGGCGCACGTTGTGCCCGTGGGCGACAAAAAGTGGATAAATAAAGTCATCCGCCGCCAGACTGGTCTCGCGTACCATTGCGCGCAAAGCGGGCGAATGGCGCAAACGGCGTGGGCGCTTGGCAAAATTATTGGACGATGCGCTGGTTGTGGATTGCTTATGACCATTTAATTTATTGATAACACTGATCATGCGTGCTCCTTTTGAAAGTAAGCGGTCAGCGCGTGTACGAGGCCTGCCGCGCTATATTCATCAGCCATCACGTCTACGGGTAAACCAAGTGCTTGCGCCGTCTGGGCAGTCACAGGGCCAATGCAGGCAATTTTGGCCTGCTGCCACACCGCCGGATCGCCCTGCACGGTCGCCATGAAATTTTTCACGGTCGAGCCGCTCGTAAAGGTAATCACATCGACCCCTTGGTGTAATGCCGCTAAAGCCGCTGGCTCCAACGGGGCGGGCAAGGTCTGGTAGATGGGAATCGCGTCCACCTGTGCGCCTTTGGCTGTCAACAGCGTTGCCAGTTCTGCCCTGGCAATTTCGGCCTGGGGTAACAAAATCTTGACACCCGTCAGATCGCCTAGGCCCGTCACAATCGCCTCGGCCACAAAAGTAGCTGGCACAAAATCTGGCTCAATGCCCCGTTGGCGCAAAGTGGCGGCCGTCGCTACGCCAACCGCTGCGACGTTGGTCGTGCCTAGATGCGGCCCATTCAGCGCCGACCAACGTTCCCAGAACACGTTAACCGCATTGGCGCTGGTAAAGACGAGCCAATCGTACGTTGGTAACTGCTGAAGCGCTTGGTCAAGTCTAGTTTGATCGGGCAGCGGCACGATCTGAATCATCGGCATCAGGAGCGGCAGCGCCCCTAAATTGGCAAGTTGCTCGGCAAACTCAGTCGCCTGGTCCAGCGGGCGCGTGATGACGATGCGCTTACCGTGGAGAACCTGTCTTTGCTTAGCCGCGGCCGCAATGATTTTGTCCGCCGCCACCAACGCGCCCGCGCCTTGTGCGATCGCCTGCGCGGCCAGTTGATGACCTAAGGCCGCGGCTGCGACCCCTTCGCCCTGGACCCTCACTATTAGTTGACCATCTGGCGAAGCGACCAGCGCGCGCAGGGTAATTTGTGTATTTTGCACGGTGGCATAAGCGGCCACCGGCGCCGAACAGCCGCCGCCCAGGCCATGTAAAAATGAACGTTCGGCGGTCACTGCGGCGCGCACATCGGCATCATCAAGCGCCGCCAAAAATTTCAAGCTGGCCGCGTCGTCGGCCCGACATTGCACCGCCAACGCACCCTGACCCGGCGCCGGCAGCATAACATCCAGCGTTAACCATTCAGTGACATACTTGAGCATGCCCAAGCGGTCAAGCCCCGCAGCAGCTAGGACGGTGGCGTCATACTGGCCTTCGAGCACTTTGCGCACGCGCGTTCCCACATTGCCGCGAATCGACCGAATCGTCAAATCTGGGCGAGCAAGCAACAATTGCGCCGCGCGCCGGGTGCTACTCGTGCCAACCACGGCCCCCGTGGGCAACGTGGCCAGCGTCCAACCGGCATGCGCCACCAGCACATCGCGCACATCCGCCCGACTGCTGAGCGCGCCAATCGTCAAGCCCGGCGCATCCTCAACCGGTAAATCCTTGAGCGAATGAATCGCCAGATCAATCACGCCCTTGCGCAAGGCATCTTCTAGTTCCGCAGTAAATAAGCCCTTGCCGCCGATCTCTGGCAACGGTTGGTCTAATTTCTGCGTCTTGTCGCCTTGGGTGATAAAAGGTTTGATCTCGCAGACCAGGCCCGGCCAACTTGTCTGTAAGCGCTCAATCATGTGGTGGGTCTGCCACAAAGCAAGCGCAGAGGTACGGGTGCCGACGGTCATTGTAGGCAGGGAAGAGAGCGACATGGAAGTTAACTTTCGGCTAGACCAAAGAGATCACGGATGGCACAGGCATATTCGCTGGCAGCTGGCTGACCGGCTTTCTTCTTCAATTGGGTGGTCGGCTCATGCAGCAATTGATTGACCAGCGCCCGCGAAAAGTGCTGGAGTTGGTCCAGCACTTGGGCATCGACCTCGCCAAGATTGTGCAAGGCGCGTGCGAGTTCGCGTTGGCGAATCATTTCGGCGCGCTGCCGCAAGGTGGCGACCAGCGGTTCGACGGTCAATTCCTCAAACTTGTGCGCCCAAACCGCGACTTCTTCAGCAATAATTGCTTCAACGCCTGGGATTTCGCGTTGCCGCGCCAAAAATGCTTCATCCAGACCATTTTGCAAATCGTCAACATCGAACAGACAGACGCCTTCGATAGCCCCAACCGCCGGGTCAATATCGCGTGGCACCGCCAGATCAACCAGCACTAAAGGTCGACGCTGGCGCTGGTCCATCACAGCCTGAACGGTGGGCGCGTCGAGCAAAGGTTGCACCGCCCGCGTGGCGCTGATCACAATGTCGGCTGTTAATAACGCCTGGGGTAATTCTTCCAGGCTATACGCTTGGCCGCCCCACTCCGCAGCGATCAACGCGGCTTTTTTCTGCGTACGATTGGCCAGGGAAAGCTGCGTGACACCGCGCGCTTTGAGTAATTTCAAGGTCAAATTGCCAATCTCGCCCAAACCGATCAACAGAATGCGCTGGTTACGGAGTTGACCCGTGACCTTTTGCGCCAACGTTAAGGCGACCGAACTGACACTGGCGGGGTTGCGGCTGATGTGGGTCTCGGTGCGGGCGCGTTTGCCCGCCTGAACACCAATCCGAAAGAGCAGCGATAACACCGGGCCGATCGTTTTATGCTGTTGGGCCAACTGACAAGCACTGTTGATTTGGCCCAGGATTTGTGGCTCACCGAGCACGAGTGAATCTAAACCCGCCGCCACCCGACATACATGTTCGACCACAGCCTGGCCCCGGTAAAAATAGAGATGGTCAACGAAGGAAGCTGGCGTCATCTGCCTGGCTAGCAACTCAATCAGGACAGTGTAGGGATCCGCACATTGCGGATCAATATAGGCATAGAACTCGACGCGGTTGCAGGTCGAAAGCACCACTAATTCCTGTAAGAGGGTGTTATCGGCGTGGGCCTTGTCTGCCTCAAGCAAACGTAGGCGACTAAAATGCTCGCGCAGTTCGACGGTGGCCGTGCGATGATTAAGACCGAGACAAACTAATTGCGAAACCTGCATGCCCGCTTCCTTTGGACAATCGAATGATGGTCATCCCTGTCACAGTCCCCTCCCTTACCAGGCTGCGACGGGGCCTGCGGCAAGACTTCGGCGTGCGCTCAGACTTCGGCGAGCTCAGTCGAGTCGTCGAACGCTCAGGCCCCGTGCGGTGCGCTTGTCGAACCGCAGCCGAACGGTAGGGCGGGGGGAGAGGTCTGGTTGTTGTACTCGCGTTTTAGCGGCTAAAGCGCGTGTGGGGGTACAATAGAATTTTGATTCGCC
>JBBREZ010000155.1:0-13523 GCA_038225095.1 Caldilineales bacterium | reverse complement strand
CACCATTGCCAATGTCCAGTGTGCGGTCAGGCAGGCCAGGAATACGACAGACTAGGCAACCCGTCACCAGATAATAGCGTTGGTGCGCTGGCTGATAAAGTTTGAGCTTGGCGGTAGCGGGCGGCGCACTGACCGGCGCTGGGTGCGTCACGCCTGGCCGCGCCAACGGTTTCCCATTTTTGCGCCCGCGCACCAGCTCTAGCAGCGAGCGTGGGGGAGGCTCTTGCACCGCGCCCGGTCTGCGCCAGGTTTCGTAGCGGGCGCGCAGTTGCGTGATCTGCGCGGGGTTGGCCGCCAGCAACGTCATAAAGTCTTCCATAAAGCTGTCGGTGGCAAAGCGCAAAAGCGCCGGTTGGCGAAAGGCAGCGCGCTCGCTCGCGTTATCAGCGCCGGCTGTCCCCGTCCAAAACGGCGACGCCGTTACCCATTGCACAGAAGTTGTAAGTAAAGGTTCCATCGGTCTATTCACCAGTTGATTATGCGAAATTCAATGACTAAAAAGCAATTTCGGCTCATCGGTTCACCATATATTGCCGGCGCCCGGTGTGTAGGTAGCGGCGATGATGGTGTTAGTGATCACGGTGTCCGCCTGCACCACGCCGCTAAACTTGGACATGCCAGCGTTGACCGTCACCATGCCCGCCGTCACTTCGACTTGGCTGGCGCTAATCGTCACTTTGCCAGCGCTGTTGACGGTGACGCCGCTAATTTCCAACTTGAGTGAATTGCCGTTGCTGTCCACAATTTCGACCGCACCCGGCCCATCCTTGAGTATAATCTTCTGGCCGCCGGGCGTTTCCAAAATCAGCTGCTCTTGGCCGTCCTGGTCATCCAACGTCACTTTGACGCCATTGCGCGAACGCAGCACTTTTTGATCGTTCTTGCCCGCGCCATCCATTGCTGTTGGCGGTTTATCACTGCCATTCCACAGACAACCAACGACGTAGGGCCGTTTGGGGTTGCCGCCCTCGAAGGCGACTAACACTTCGTCGCTGACATCAGGGACAAACCAACTGCCCCGGTTATTGCCACCCATCATCGTCGCCAAGCGGGCCCAGGCTTCGTAGCGGGCGCCGTCGGTGTCGGGCGCCCAGGGCAAGGTGATCTTGACTCGCCCCTGGCCTTCTGGGTCCTTGATGTCGCTGACCAGCGCTGGATAGACGCCATACCAGTGACCGCCCAACCCAACCGGCAGGCGGGCATCGATAATTAGTTCGGCGGGTGACTTGGTGAACATTGAATTCCTTGATTTACTGATGTCTAGGTAGACAGGTCATACAGGTAAGCAGGTAGATACGGGGAAAGTCCCTGTCTACCTGTATTACTTGTTTACCTATTTACCAGTAATCAAACTTTCCCTACGCCGGCTCTTTCCGCCATAAACTCTGTCCGCATGCCACGCGCATCAAAGATGTGGCGAACTTCGCACAGATAATAAATGCCACTAAAGAGCTTGCCTAAATTGAGCAATTCAACCCGATTGCCCGCCCGGAGTTGCATATTTACTTCGGTGACGCCACGCCCCACCACAAAGCGCCGGGCATTAAGTTTGAAAAATGCCTCGGCTTCCACCTGCGCTTCGTCGCTGGTAAACGGCACCGTATGGGCCAGTGCCTCTTTGCGGGCACCCAGCTTGGCCTGCAAGATCGCAACGCCACTTTCATCATTGCCCAGTTCGCTGCGGATCACCTGATCGGTTGCTTCGTATTTCAATGCCTTTTTCCCAGCCACGTCCCAACCGCTGGCCGTGACGCTTGTCCGTTGGTGTGAGAGATCGGCCAGCACGGTGAAGCTGCGCAATTGATCCTGATAACTCAACTTGAGCGTCGCTTGCGGGCGGGCGTCGTGCAGCTTGGCCATTAATTGATTGCCGTCGATCCACAGTTCGGCGTCGATTGCTCGCGCTCGTTCACGGACAAAGGCCAGGTTGCTCTGATTGACCTGCGCCAGCACCTTGTGCGTTGGCCCGTTGATGTTGATCGTGGCGGTCAACCCATGCTCACCGGCAATCTGGCGGATTAGATCGGCGTCGCTCACATCGGTAAAGGTGCGGGTGCGCCGGGTCATGCGCAGGTCTTGAAAGCGATCTTCGGCCAGCACCCGCAGCCGGGGCGCTTCGCCTTCGGGAAACTCGGCCTCCAGCGCCATAATACGCCCGTCAAAGAGCGTGGTACTGGCGTCCGCCCCTAGTTTAACCTTGAATGCTTTGCCAAAGTCGAAGACACGTCGGTCAAAATAGAGATGGTCACCATTTTCCCAGTTGCTGAAGAGCGCCTCGCAATGATAGAGCCCATGAATGTCTTCGCCAATCATCAGGTGGAGCAATCCATCGGCCAACGTCGCTTTATCTTGCCCATCCAGGTTGAGCGTCGGTCGTGCGGGGCGGGCCCCGCTCGTTTCTGCCATCAAACTTTATCCTTTATTACAGGGCTCACATCGTTCAATGCGCCCATAGCCGTGCCGCTCGCTCCAACTGCCGCCGCACCAGATCAGCCATTTCCTGTGGTGTCAAAGCTGGCGGTTCGGATGCACGCGCCGGTGATTGATTGGCCGCTTGTGCGTTGGGTTGCGACGCTGGCATCACTTCAAATTCGTTAATCACGACGGCCATTGTTTCCTCCTTACTTTATGCCGGCTCTGAAATCAATCAACTGCCCTGGGGCCAATTGGCGCGGGTTTTCAATCCCGTTAGCCTGGGCGATGGCCTGCCAGTTGTCGCCCAGCCCGCGTAGGTCCGCCATGCCCTGCAACGTGCTGTTGGTGAGCGCCGGTGTGAGTGGGCGCGTGCCAGGGGCAGGGCGATTCTTGTTGCCCGGCTGGTCTTTAAAATCTGGGTTAAAGCCAAACTGGATCTCTTGCTAGGTTAGGTTGATCGTCACACTGGCGCGCAAGGGTTTGCCATCTGGGCTGAAAAACTCTAGTGACTCTTCCATCGATTCCATGATCCCGTCGAACTTGAAGCTGCCCCAGAGAAAGCGCACACCGGGCGGAATCGACTTTTGTGGATCTTTTTCGGTTGGCTTGGCCCGCAGGAAGAACACGACATCTTCCGTCAATTTGCGCACATCGGTCACACTCGTCTTGCCAGCTGGCAACTCGCCAGTTACATCGAACCAAAGGGTGATGCTCAGTTTGGTCGTCCCTTTGCCCACAAATTGGATCGACGAAGTCGAGTTTTGGTCGGTGGCGTTACCGTTTTTTGGTTTGGGCTGATTGCTAGTCTCCGGCTGTGCGATCTGGTTGGCATAGCTGACCTTGAGCGATTCTGGGTTGAATTGCACGAGCACGCGATGTTGCGGGCTGGCCTCCGTCCCATTAGGCTTCAAGGCCCGCAATTCGGCTTTGACGACTTGGATTGGCTCTGGCATGTTACGCCCCCGGTTTCTTCAACTGCAATGATTCATACGCAATCTGCATCTCCTCAATTGCCACCATGCCATCTTTAGCATTGAGCGGCGGTGCCTTGAGTTTGATCGGCAAACAACGACTCAGCAGAAAGCGCGCCCGCACGGTTTGACCATCGGCGGCGAAGAGCACTACTTCCGCCTTGGCGCGCAGGCTGGGGTTGAGTAAGGTGTCGTTGAACCAATCCCACAGATCGAACGACGCCGTCAGCCCGCGCTTCAGCGTCAGCGTGCCAAAGGTTAGCGGCCCGGCCAGGCGAATCTGCCGGCCATTATTGCCACCTTCGCGCAGTGTCTTGACCTCCATGTTCATCTCCAAACCATCGCATTCGGCGAAAGCAGCGTTGCACAGTTTTGTTCCACCTTGCACCTGTTCGCTGAGATCAATCTCAACCGCAAAGTTAAAAGCCGTGAAAGGTTGCATGACCGTATCATTCGCAGGATTTGCCATCGCTTATCGAACCTCATTTACCAGTAAACGTTCATTGGTCTGCACCAATCGCACCGTGAGAAAGGTGAGCGGTTGGACGGGAGCGACGCGTAGTTCGATGATGAAGCGCCCTTGTTCCACGCTCGACGGCGTGTTGAGCGTTAGCTCAGTCACGACCTGATAAGCGCTGCTGGCCGACTTTCCAGCAAAGGCGCCACGGAGAAAGAGGCGTTCGAGCAGTGCTTCAAAATTGCGCTGCACCATGCGGCGAAACGAGTCGTCATTTGGCTCGAACACATAGCGCATCCCTTCCCGCAACGCCAGCCGCCGCAACAAACTCAACAAACGGCGTATATGGATCAGGCGCAGATCTGGGTCACTACTCAACGTGTCGGCGCTCATGCACAGAAAATCATGCGGCGCCTGCCGAATCAGGTTGACTTGTGCTGCTTGCAAACCCTGCCATTGTTGACGCGCGATCGGCGGCGTCAAGCCGATCACGTCTTGGAGCGGCTGATTGGCCGGGGCGATCCAACTGCCCCGTTTCAAGGCCCGTTGGGCCAAAATGCCGCAGATTGCGCCATCGGGTGGCGTGCGGCGCAGTTCAGTTGGACGATTCTCTTCCCGCCCAATCAGCCAGGGATGGTAAAGTGCGCCATAACTGCGCAGGATATTGTTGGCATCCGCACTGCTGCTCAACGTCAATTGGTTTTGCGCATGCTTGCTCGCTGCTTCGGCACGATAATGGGCGGGCAAGGTAAGAATGGCTAAGCGATCCTTTTGCGCAGCACATAGTTGCAAGAGCGCACGGTGGACCGCCACCAACACGGCGTCCGAATATTCGTCAATCGGCTTCAATATTGTGCCCGGCTTGGGGGCAATGCGCACCGCCAAGCCGATTGACCAAGCGCTGACATTGCCTGCAATCTCCGCACGCACCCGATAGTAATAATCGCCCAGGTTGCGTCTGTCGATAAGCTTCTCTAGCATTTGCGCATCTGTATAGTTGCGCACTTCAACGGTATCGATGGGCGCAGCATCACTAAAATCGGGACGATTTGCCTCTTGCAAAATGAAACGCACGATTGCTTCTTTAAAGGTACTGCCGATCAGCGCCAGCGACGGCAGCTGCCAGCGTAGGGTGAAAGAGGCGTCGGCGCTGGCATCGCGAAGGAAAACCCGGCTCTCTGCCGGCGCACCCGCCAACGTCAACACGGGCGCTGCTATTGGGTGGATGGCACAATTATGAAATTTGCCAGTAACCAGGTCCGTTGGCGTGGGCGGTGTGTCCTGTAGGGGTGGCTCTGGCAAGGCTGTCATGCCTGGCTGCCAGCCCACATGGACTGCGTCAGGCACAGCAATCAGCGTCGCTTCCTCAAGCTCCACCGCGGCGTGAATGCCTGTCAACGGTTGTACGGCGTCGCTGCTCAGATAACGCAGATAGGTGGCCTCAGCCAATAGCTGCTCACTGCTAGTGTTGGCCAGGCGTGGATCTAGAAAGAGCGCTGCCGTATATTGGCCGGGCTCGGGCGTCGGTACACGGATGATCCAGCAGCGTAGTCCACCGTTGCGGAAGAACGCCCGCACAGAGGGTGCTAGATAGCCATAGAGCATTTCGCCCCGTTCCGCATCCCAAGCCAACGGCACATCATCACCGAAGAACGCCACAAACTGATCGACGCTTTCGACAACGGTAGGGCTATTCAATTCACCCTGCGCCGCAAAGCCGACGAAGATGGCAATGTCCATGCGTGGCAATGCTTCGTCTAGTGGCGCAGGCTGGGTTTGAAAACGGATGCCGGGCAGGCAACGACAAGTCAAAGCCATAAGTCTTGAGTCCCAGGTTAACGGTAGACGGTAGTAGGTAGACCGTAGACACAGTAAACGAGGATAAGCTGTCTACCTACTACCGTCTACTGACTACTGACTACTCCATCTCCAACCGTTCGTAGGCCAACACCATCTCTTCCATTGCCACGTCCGTGCCCTTGGCATTCATCGGGCCAAAGGTCGCCTTGATGATGCGGGCGCGCAGCAGTTTCCAGGTCATCACCGCTTGCGTGTGATCTTCGCTCTGCAACTGGATGGTGACGGTGCGAAGCGCTTTCTGATCACCATTGCGGATGTCGTTGAGCCATTTGTACAAATTCAGCGAACCAATCACACCGCGTTTGAGCGTGATGTCGGTGGATTTGTTCATCCCTGTAATCTTCATCACACTGTTTTCTTTGGCGTTGCCAGTGCGATATTCGGACACGGTCACTTCCATGCCGATGCCACTACACTCCTGAAAACCGGCTTCCGGCCCCTCGGTGTTGCCCGTGCCGAGATCGACCAGAAAGTTAAATTGGACATACGGGCGGTCACGTAAGACGGCCATGAATACCTCCTTAAAATTGAATGCGGAGTACGGAATGCAGCGTGCGGAATACAGTGTCGGGTTGATTCCGCATTCCGCATTCTACATCCCACATTGGCTAAGCTTTCCGGTCGCCGGTCCATTGGCCGATGCGGAAGATGACAAATTCCGCTGGGCGCAACGGGGCGACGCCGATCAGGCAGACAAGGCGCCCGTTATCGAGATCGTTCTGGGTCATCGTCGAGCGGTCACATTTAACAAAGTAGGCTTTCTCTGGCTTGTCGCCGAGCAGTGCGCCCATTTGCCATTCGTTGAGCAAAAAGTCTTCGAGGGTGCGGCGCACGTTGGCCCACAACGCTTCGCCGTTCGGTTCAAAAACCGCCCACTGCGTGCCCTTGTCGATTGAGCGTTCGAGGTAGGCAAAGTAGCGGCGCAAATTGACATATTTCCATTCAGGGTCGGAACTGATGGTGCGCGCGCCCCACAACAACATGCCGCGCCCCTCGAAGAAACGAAAGCAGTTGATGCCTTCGGGGTTGAGCACGTCTTGCTGGGCTTTGTTGATTATCTTCTCGAAACTCAAGGCAAGGTTCACTACTTCGTTGGCTGGTGCTTTCCAGACCGCACGGTTGATATCATTGCGGGCGTAGATGCCGGCGACGAAGCCACTGGGTGGCAAATTAATCTCTTGCCGCGTGATCGGGTCGAGGATGCGCACCCAGGGATAATAAAACGCGGCATAAGTTGAATCGAAATGAGCACGCAATTCGCGCACAGCTGAAATACTGAGTGCGTCTCCGCTGTCGAGTACGGCAATGCGATAGCGCATCGTACGGGCATGGTTGATCAGCTGATTCATAATGGAAATGGCGTTATTACCGTAGTCAGTTTGATACCCATACGTCGAGCCCGGTGCAGCTACAATCGAAATGTCTTCTAGATCCTCGAACTGTTTCAACCCGGTCTTGAACGATTGATCAGGGTTGTCCTTGCCTTCGTACTCCGTCAAGCCGGGACGTTGACCGTCGTTGCCGCCAGTCAGTGAGATTTCCTGTGCATACTCTGGCAATTTCTTAGTCAGAAGTGCATCGCTGATTTTGGCTTTCAACATCCCAATATCGAAAATGACGGCCAGCGCCTTCAAACCGTCGCTGATGGTGTCATCGTTGAGCGCAACCAAAGGGAGGGTGCGGGCCAGATCTTGGTTGGCCGGCTCAGGCGAAAAATAGGAAAAGAGTGTATCCAGTAAGCCATTGCGTAGGTGTTGTGGATCGAGGGCGATATTATCCCATACCTGTGCCACCTCAGCGCGACCTTCTGGGATGATCCCCAAACTAATATTCACGCCAAATACTTTATCGGTCGTGGGATCCAGTGAAATGGAAGGAATATCTGTACTCTGCAAACTCTTGATGTCACCGCTGACATTGACCAAACAAAAGTTGCCTACCAACACAGCTTTGCCAGCCTGCGTGCCGGCAGTGGTCAGCGCAGTATTTGCTTTGCCCAATTCAGTTGTTACAGCAGCACTATCGGCGGCCAGTACATATTTCACCGCCACCTCTGCTTGAGCAACCACATTGTTGGTCGCCGCTAATGCGGTGCTTATCGCTTGAAAGAGGGTAGCGACCGCGCGTGCTAATTCAAGTTCTGCCTTTGCTTTGCTGGTAGCGTCTGGGGCACTGTCGAACGCAGTTTTTTTAGCTGCACGTTCGGCTTCAGCGGCAGTGACCGCATTGGATGCGGCCTGCGCCACGCTAACGGTCTCGCTCAGAGTAAATCCTGCTGTGTCTGCCGCAATCGCTTCGCCCGCTTTACGTTTTGCAGTCTCTACCAAGACAGCCGCTGCTGCTGCAGAGGAGGCTGTCTTGGCTGCCGTTGCTGCGTCAGTGGCGTCAGTGGTTGCTTGCACGACAAATTTATGTACATCGGTGGTAATCACAATGGCCGCTGCTCCCACTTTGTCGATCTCTGTGGCAAGGTTAGCAAGATTAGGGTCCAAAGGCCCCCCAGGTTTGAGTAAATAAACTAGGTCATGCTCATTAGCGCCATCGATTGTCGGCGCCGCGGCTGTCCCTTTGAGGAGATTCGGCCCCAAACGCAGCGTGAAGCGCGAACGCATGTTGCCAGCTACCCCTGGAAAGCGAGCGCGTAGGGTTATGCCACTCAACAAGGCGCGGGCATGACCGTCGATATAGCTATCATCCTGCTTTTTCGGATCGCTATCATTCGCCGAGATATATTCTCCTTCCAATGGAAGGAAGACGCGGACGACATAGAGCCGTTTGCCGCCTTCACTATAGAAAGCGCGCACGCCATGCCAGAGATAGTTGTGTAGAATCGTGCCTTTATAATCGAGCTGATCGCCCCCGCCATAGACACGTTCAAACTCACCCAAACTGGTGAGAATATCTGGTGTCGCAGTCACGGGCCCAAAGCGCGCCGGCCCGATGAAGCCGGTCGTCGTCGTGCTCACCCCTTCAATTGATTTGGAGCGAAAAGAAGTCTCTTCGACGTAGACTCCTGGGGCTAAATACTCTGGCATGGATGGTTCCTCCTTAGACAAACCTTTATTCGCTCATCAGCCGAAAGTGTGCAAACACATTGTTTTGCAAAAGGCCAAAACACTGGTTTGCCCACTTTTCACAGATGAGCCACCTTTATTTCAAAACTGACTCTTGTCCGAAAGTAATGGTCACCGGCGTCGTCGGGATGGGCGCCAGCGCTGGCGTCAATAACGGCTGCTGCAACACAGTGCACAAATCTGGCAGGGTCGCGGCGCCGAGGATGGGGGCATGATACATGCGTAATTGAATATCCCAACGCTGCTTGACCAACGCCACCAACGTGTTGAGCGCTGGACGTGGATATGGAAAGAGCAGCGCGAGCCGGCCGCGTGCGTCGGTCAAGCCACGACCGATCACGTTATTTTCCCACAACGCTTCCACGATGGCCCACGCGGCTGGCGTTTTGGCAGCGGTCTGAACTTCACTCCGGATCACAGCCATGCCGGCGGGCGTTGGCCGCGTGGATGCTGAAAAGAGCGGCACCGTTGACGCTGGCCAGTCGGCGGCGATCGTGCTGCCAGCGCAGGTCAAAGCAAAGAGTCCCTTGATCGGCGCAGTGACCGTCAATTTGAGCGGTTGGAAACGCCCTGTACTGTCGGTGACGGTAATTAGAAAGTCCCGTTTGGCGGCGGCCGGCAAGTGTGACCAATAATCTTGGTCGCCAGATCCGCTTTCAAGCTGGCGCAGACCAGGCAAGTGGACAAAGCCATAGACCCCGCGCGAATTGACGGTTGCTGTCACCGGATTGGCCGGATTGGCTGGCGATGTAGCAACAACCTGCAAGTCACTGTTCACCAAAGAACCGGCGATTGGGTCCCAAAAACGCAATCCTAGCGGCGCGACGAATGAAAATTGTTCGAACAACAGGCTGGTCAGTCCAGTGGTCGCTGCCATCAAGCCCCCGCCCTATCAAAAACGCGTGTCTGCACCAACTCAGCGTCCACTAGGTTGCTGCTCGATTCGATCACCACCATACGGGCAATATAGGTCACTGACGTTTGCATTTTGGGCTTCAGCTTGTCCCAAATAATCGTGATATCTTGAAACGAAAGCTGTTCGAGCGTTAACTCCACCGTTTCGCCAGAACCAAAAGTGTTGATATCGGCTGTATGTTCGTTGATCAGTGCGGCTGGCAAAATTGGTGTATCGTGCAGTACGCGCATGCACCAGCCTAGTAAATGTTGCTGCTTCTCGACATCGTTGGCCCAGGGCGTCAGCACATAATAGAGATCGAGTGGCAAGGGAGCTCGATAGGTGAGTCCATTCACTTTGTGTTGGCGTGGTGCATTGCGCATCGTGCCATTGATGACGACACGATAGAGACAGAGCGAAACACCACTTCCGTTCGTAAAACCTCGGTCACTGATTACGGTGTCATAATCACTGGCATGAAAAAGCTTAAAATCAAGTGTTGGTTGCTCGCCGGCAAATTGGTCACGCCGAGCGTCGGCCAGCAAGCCGATAATGGCTTTACTCACGGCGGCAATCCCTTCATACGTAGCCAAGGTGTGAATCTCCAACGTTCAAGCGGTCAGAACGGTTAAATTGCTTTCCCGAGTTATCTATGCCAGAAGTGAGTAAGCTTCGACCACCAGGAAGCACGGAAGCTTTCTGGGCGCATGGCGTCGAACATATGGAGACAACTCAGGTATTCACTGATAAATACGCGTAGCTCATCAAGCGTGGTAAAATAGCGTTGTTTGCCCGTTGTTACATGTTGCACAACGCCACGGCAGAGCGGCGCAGCATCTGAACACTCGCACGGTTCCTGCCAGATACGCACGAGAAATGAGTGGCTACGCTCAAATGAATTCATCATCCACCTTGCCGCTTTTTTCAGCGCCGAGCAACGGATTGGCGCTAAAAGAAAAGAGTTACTATTCACTAGTAACTCTTTTACCATACAGGTGTCACCGGTCTCTCACCAGCTTGTCACCGTTTTATCACCGTTTTATATTTTGTTGTTTTTGCCCTCTTCACTGCCGTACAAAGCAGGGCAATCGCGAACTTTGTTAGCGACTCGACGGAGACCTGACCGGTGCGCCGCATGGAGGGCGCGGTTGTCATCCATGTCACACGAGCGGCGCACCGGTCAGGTCTGAAGTGCGCGATTGCCCTGCGGTACAAATCTCAAGTGGTTGCCAACCGCTGGATCGACGCGTTATTTCTGCTCTATCAAGCTTGCGACTTTTTGGAGCGTCTGTTGCAGTTGAGTGCGCAAGTCTTCTAGGCTTTGTAAAGCCTGGTTGAGCTGTTGGACAACTTGCGGGAGTGGTAGCGTTGCCGGTTGCCGGTGCATAATAATGGCTGGCTGTTGAATTTTCTCAGCCGCAATTATTTGCGCGTAGAGCGTCTGGGTTTCTGGCATAGGGGGAATGTTCATTTCGCTAGCCAGTAGCTGCTTGCACTGTTGGTATTGGCGCACGGCCAACGCACGTTGGCCGTTTTCACGATAGAGCTGCATCATATGGCGCTGCACATCCTCGCGTAGGGGATCAAGGTTCAGAATGTGTTGGCCGTAGGCGAGCGCCTGTTCATAAGCGCCATGTAACTGGTAATAGTGCATCAGGCGGGCCAGGCTCTTCAAGTGCAACGTGCGCAAGCGCTCGCGTTCTAACAGCGCCCAATCTGCATAATGGCCCTCGAGCAGATCACCGATATAGAGTTGATTGGCCTCTTCCAACTGTTTGACTTGGTTTTCACCCATATCAGCCAGGGGAGGTAGCAATCCTTGCTTCACTCTCTCTTCAAAAAGCGCGACATCGAACCAATCATTACAGTCTAGCGTAAAATGAATTTCGCCCGTTGTGGTAGTATCAAGATACGTTGTCGTCGGCGTGGCGTCCTCTAACTCACGGCGTAAGCGCCAGAGGGTTGTGCTCAGACAGCGTTTGGCCCCTTCCTCGCCATGATCGCCCCAAAAAAGGCCGGTTAAGACTTCACGCCGATGGCAACGGTGGCGGTGGAGCAATAAATAGGCCAGGAGGGCTTGTACAGCCGGTCGAAATAAAAGCGATGAATTGCTCTCGTCCTGCCGGGTGATCTGAAGTGAACCAAAGAGACAAAAATTCAAGCCAGCCATCATTATCATCCTTTCAGGGAACAGGTCTGCAATAAGCACTTTATAAGAAAGCAGACGATTGCGATCAGCCTGCTAACTGAAGCGCACATAGTTGGGTTGTCCTACTCACGCATGGAAATTAATTTGGCGAATACTATAATAAACGGTCGATCACAGGAAATTCCAACATTGAAATATGCAATGTTCACCGGGAGAAAATGTTTATCATGAAAAGCAAAAGATGTATGCGGTCAATATACGCCTTCTCCGGTGCCGATAGAAGCGGTTTTTACGCAAAAATTACGCAGAATTAGGCTATTCTGTCTATGGCTGCACTGTAGCTTACCAGCCCACTGTAGCTTACTATCCCATTTTCAAATAAACGCGCGCAATTGGTAAAATCGTTACAATCGTTTATGATTGCGAATAGTCTGTGTCTTATTTGCACGAAAATGAAGAGTTTCGTGCAACAATTTATCCATAGAAAGCGATCTACTGATGAAAGATATTGGTGTTGCCCTCACCGGCACAGGGTTTATGGGACCGACGCATACGGAGGCGTTGCGGCGGCTGGGTGTGCGTGTGGTCGGCGTTCTAGGATCCAACCCGGCCAAGTCGCATGCCTTTGCCGAGCGTCTGGGCATCCCCAAAGCCTATACCAACTTTGACGAAATTCTGGCCGACAAAGAAGTGCAAGCTGTTCACCTGACCACACCCAACCGCTGGCACTTTGCGACCGCGAAAGCCGCGCTGCTGGCCAGCAAACATGTGATGTGCGAAAAGCCGTTGGCTATGAATTCGGCTGAATCGGCCGAACTGGTGAAGGTGGCCCAGGCAGTGAAGCTGGCTGCGGGCGTCAACTACAATTACCGTTTCTACCCGATTTGTCTAGACGCCCGCGAGCGCATCCACCGCGGCGATCTGGGGGCGATCCATTCGATCACCGGCGGCTATGTGCAGGATTGGCTGCTCTACCCCACCGATTACAACTGGCGCGTGTTGGCCAGCGAAGGCGGCAAATTGCGCGCCGTGGCCGACATTGGCACCCACTGGTTGGATCTGGTGCAAAGCATCACCGGCTTGCCGGTGGAAGCCGTCTGCGCCGATCTGCACACGGTCCATCCTGTGCGCCAGCGACCCAAAGGCGAGGTGGAAACTTTTTCGGCCAAGGTGACTCAGGTAGCCGCGACCGAGGCCATTGCCATAGAAACCGAAGACTTGGGCGCGATGCTGCTACGCTTCAAGGGTGGCGCGCATGGCATGCTCTGGGTTTCACAGGTGACGGCCGGGCGCAAAAATCGCCTAAACTTTGAGATCGGCGGCGCCAATCAAGCACTCTGGTTTGACGGTGAACGTCCGAATGAGCTGTGGATGGGCGAGCGCAACCGCCCCAACGGCTTTTTGATCAAAGATCCAGGGTTGATGGGCGACACCGCCCGCGCCTACACGGCCTATCCTGGCGGCCACACGGAGGGCCATCCCGACAGCTTCAAAATGTGCTTCAAGGCTTTCTACGACTATATTGCGGCGGGCGATTTCGACGCGCCGCCCTTCTTCCCCACCTTTGCCGAAGGTCATCAGGAGATCGTACTCTGTGAAGCGATCTTGAAGAGTCACGCGGAGCAGCGCTGGGTGACGGTGTAACGATTTTCGATAGTGGGGTTCGCTGGCTTCGGCAATGACACAGGATAAACAAAGTAGA
>JBBREZ010000154.1:0-13571 GCA_038225095.1 Caldilineales bacterium | reverse complement strand
CCCGCCGTCGCAGGGACGACCGCGATCACAGCGACCACCACGACCACCGCCACCCTGACCACCAGCCAGACGGCCCAACTGTCGCCCGCGGGTGGCAAGTGGACCACGAAGGCGCCCATGCCCACGGCGCGCTACTTAGCGTCTCCCAGTGTAATAGACGGCAAGATATATGTCGTGGGCGGCAATATTGCAGAGGGAAATCCTAATCAGACCAACGAAATGAAAGTGGTCGCCACCGTTGAAATGTATGACCCGGTCACCAATGCGTGGACCCAGAAAGCAGCGATGCCCACGGCAAGAATGAGTCTGGGCACGGGGGCAGTGAATGGCAAGCTTTACGCCATTGGCGGGGTGGTTGATGCAGATCATCGCACCGCAGCCGTCGAAGCCTACGACCCGGCAACAGATACTTGGGCTAAACGAGCCGATTTGCCGACGCCGCGCAATGGCCTAGTCGTAGCCGTGGTAAACGACAAGCTTTATGCGATTGGCGGGTATTTAAACGGTTGGCTGTCCACCGTGGAAGCCTACGACCCAGCGACGGACACTTGGACGAAGAAAGCCGACATGCCGACGCCACGATCGGCGCTGAGCGTCGCCGTGGTGAACAACAAAATTTATGTGATTGGCGGTGCCCACTTAAATCAAAAACTGGGTACCGCCGAAGTGCTTGCAACCGTCGAGGAGTATGACCCGGCCACCGACCACTGGACGACCAAGACCGCGATGCCGACCGCCAGGACGGGGCTGACCGCTGGGGTCGTTAACAATCTGATTTACGCTGCGGGTGGTGTCACCTTAGATGCGAGCGAAAACGTCACGGTGCTTTCTACGGTTGAACGCTATGACCCAGCCACCGATCAGTGGACGCAGGCAAGAGATTTGTCGCAAGCACGCGGTGGCCTGACGACGGGGGTAGTGAACGGCAAGCTGTACGCCATTGGGGGCCAAGCGGGTACAGCTCTCAAGCCGGTGGCAACCGTGGAGGAATTCGATCCTGGCGTGGCCGCGGCGTCGCCCGCGTCCACCAGCCTGATGACGACCACGAACGCGCTCACCACGACGACCAGCCAGACCGAAACCAGCCCAGTGGAGTTTGTGCGCAAGCTTGATACGTCGGCGCATCCCCTTGCCTATGTCGATGGCCGGTTTCCCATGATGCTGGCCGTAGATTCCCAGGAAAATCTGTATGTTAGCGACCCCGGCCACAGCCGCATTCTGAAGTACGACCGCAACGGCAAGTTTGTCCTGATGTGGGGCAGTGCCGGCAGCAGTCCTGGTCAGTTCCAATTCTCGGGCGCCAATGGCACCTATGGCATGATCGCCGTGGATAACCAAGACAATATATATGTTTCTGATAGTTATGCCAATCAGATCCAGAAGTTCGATGGGAATGGCAAGTTTCTGGCGGCTTACAAGAGCAAGAATAAGACGAACATAGGTGGTGTCTTTGTCGATAGTCAGGGGATTATCTATGTGGATACCGACCACCTTGTCGAGAAATTAGCCCCGAATGGCACCTCTTTAGGCTTTATTGGCACCGAGGGCGAAGGCGATGGTCAATTTACCGCGGGGGGTGCGGTTGCAGAGGATCATGACCATAATCTCTATGTGGCCGATCAGCAGCGCGGTGTGGAGAAGTTTGATCCCAACGGCAAGTTTCTCCTGGAATTCGGCCATGAAGATGCTAACACCGGAATAGGCGACATTCGGGTGGACAGCCAGGACCATATTTATGTGGCCTATCCCGGCCGCAATGTACTCAAAGTTTTCGACCCCACTGGCAAATTGTTGAGCCAAATCAGTGACCCAGGCAATGGCATCGATAAGTTCAAAGAATGCTGCTATTGGGTTATTGATCAGCGCGACAATCTCTATGCAGGCGACAGCGGAAACGGCAACATCTACATCTTTCGCCCGCGCAGTGCGGCAGCTACACCAGCGAATGTCACCACTGCGGCTACTACCGCTATCAGCGCCACGGACAGTGTTACGACCTCAAACGTAGTTAGCCAAGCATTGCTGGTAGACATCGGTGACGAGGTCAAGCTATATCTGAACTGTATGGGCGAGGGCAGCCCGACTATCATCCTAGATGCGCCAGGGCCGGGCAGTGACAGTTCACCGTGGGCGGCGATTCAACTCAAACTAGGGCAAACAACGCGCACCTGCCGCTATGACCGCGCTGGCAATGGCAAGAGCACAGGCAAAGAATTGGAGAGTCTGACCATTCCCCCGCGCACGCAGGATTTAGCGAAGTTGCTGGATGTCGCCAAGGTTAAACCACCGTATGTCATGGTCGGTTACTCGTTCGGTGGGGCGATTGTGTTACGCTATGCCCGACAATATTTAGATCGCATGGCTGGGCTGGTGCTGGTGGAAGGTGTAACGGAACCGATTCTTGCGCGCGCTTCTGGGGAAGCGGCGTCTGCTGCACCGAAGACTGGCCAGACCCCACCACTCGGCCACTTACCACTGACAGTCATGACGGTGGACACCAAAGACTACATCCTGCCGCAACCGCCGAAGATGACAAAGGAGCAGGCGATGCAGATGTGGCTAAATGCGCAAGCAGATCTCGTTAAACTTTCGACGCAAGGGACGCAGGTTTTTCTCAAGAACACGGTCCATTTCACGATCCTTGACGATCACCCGCAGGATGTGATCGACGCTATTATCAAGATTGTAAAGGCTGGGCAAAAGTAACTTCTAAACCAATAACAGGAAGCGTGGTTGTCCCTTGTCACGCTTCCCAGTTTCGTCCCCGTAGGGCCACGGTATACCGTGGCCCTACGGGGCAGACCAACATTTTTGCAATTATCTTGATCCTATATACGATTGGGGCATTATCCTGTAAAATGGTGTATATCACCCGTAGGGCCACAATACATTGTGGCCGTCACCATCGCCGCGGACGGCCACGATGTATCGTGGCCCTACGGCCATCAATGAAAGGATAATGATCCATGTCTGAAAACAGCACCGGCGCGCGTCAGCGTCACTCGCTTCGTTATAAAGGGTATGATTATACAGCGTCGGGTGCTTATTTCGTCACGATCTGTACATTTCAGGGGCGCTGTAGCTTTGGTCAGATTGCAGAGCATAAGATGATTTGCAACCCACTTGGTCAAACGGCTGAACGCTGTTGGGTTGAAATTCCCGCACATTATCCCCAGGTGGCGCTGGATGAAATGGTTGTAATGCCGAATCATGTGCATGGGATCGTGTGGATCACAGATGAAGGATCAAGCGACGGGGCGCGTAGGGCCACGGTATACCGTGGCCCTACGGGTGGCCATGATCCTGTACAGCGCAAATTTGATGAATCAATCGCTGGCTCGCTCTCGACGATCATTGGTACCTATAAAGCCGCGGTCACACGCCAGGCAAAGGCGGACCGGGAATCAGCCCGGTCCGCCTTTATGGCATGGCCGCTTCTGGGATCGCATCATTCGCGATGATAACGAATTAGCGCACATCCGTGATTACATCAGGTCAAACCCGGCACGCTGGATTGAAGATCAATTGCATCCCACCACGCCGCTGAATTCATTCAATCAATGGCAAGCGTAGGGCCACGATAGTTCGTGGCCGTTAAACAACATTATCGTAGACGGCCACGAACTATCGTGGCCCTACGATCCTAGGATCAACCTATGCCCAACGACCAACTCTACACCATCGGCGGCACTGTCCAGGCCGGCAGCGGACGCTATATCACGCGCCAGGCCGATGACGAGTTGCTGGCGTTGTGCCGGGGGAGTCAGTTTGCCTATATCCTCACAGCGCGGCAGATGGGCAAATCAAGTCTGATGATGCGCACGGCGGAACAGTTGGCTGCGGAAGGCATCTGTTCAGTGCAGATCGATTTGACTTTGATCGGCACGCAGGTGGACGCCGAAGGCTGGTATTTCGGGCTGCTCTTTGAAATCCGTAAGCAGTTACGTCTGACGCTCAACCTGGTTGCCTGGTGGCGCGAATATGCCGGTCTCGGCCCGACGCAACGCTTTAGCTTCTTTTGCGAGGAAGTGCTGCTCCAGGCAATGGCCGCCCCGCTGGTCATCTTCATCGACGAAATCGACACGACACTCAGCCTCAACTTCACCGACGATTTCTACGCCGCCATCCGCGCCCTGTACCTGGGTCGCGCCCAACGCCCAGAACTGACGCGGCTCTCATTTGTGTTGATCGGCGTCGCCACCCCTGGTGATCTCGTGCGCGACGCGCAACGCACGCCGTTCAATATCGGCCAGCGCGTCGAAATGACCGATTTCACCTTTACCGAGGCGCTGCCACTGGCAGATGGTTTTGGCTTGCAAGAGGCGGCAGCGCACCAAATTTTACAATGGGTGCTCGAATGGACCGGCGGTCATCCTTATCTAACTCAGCGGCTCTGTCAAGCGGTCACGGAGCGCTGTCGCGAGCAGAGAGAAGATTCAGAGGAAAACGGTAGGGCCACGATGGATCGTGGCCGTCCAGTCTCATCCACAAAAACGGCCACGAACTATCGTGGCCCTACGCGCGTCGAAAATCGGTGGACTGCCGAAGTTATCGCCGCCCTTGTCCACACTATTTTCCTCAACGGCGGGCGCGACCAGGACAACAACCTCCAATTTGTGCGCGACATGCTCACCAAGCGTGCGCCCGACCGCATCGCCGTGTTGACCACCTATCGCGCTGTGTTGCGCCAACGCCCGCCCGTTCCCGACGAGGAACAATCGATTGTCAAGTCGCACCTCAAACTGTCTGGCATCGCCCACCGTGAGCAAGGGTATTTACGGTTGCGGAATCGGGTCTATCAGACCGTCTTTAACGAACGCTGGATTCGCGAACACTTGCCGATCAACTGGGCGCGCCGCTTGCAGCGCGCCTGGCGCTTGATTGCCAGCCTGTCCGTCGTATCGCTGATCCTGGCCGGATTGACCATTTTTGCCTTGACCCAGCAACAGGAGGCGCAGCGCCAGCGTCAGGTTGCCCTCAACGAGGCGGCCACGGCCATGGCCGCGCAGCGTACAGCCGTCGTCGCGCAGAGTACAGCTGTCGCCGCCCAGGCTACCAGCGAGGCCAACCGCCAGCAAGCAGAGCAACAAAGCCAACTGGCGCACTCGCGCGAACTGGCCGCCAATGCCGTTGCCCAACTGCCCACCGACCCAGAACTGGCGCTGCTGCTCGGCCTGGCGGCCGAAGACGTTGGCCACACCGAACAATCCGAAGCGGCTTTGCGCCAAATCGTTCTCGGCATGTCTTTGCGCGCACTGCTGCGCGGGCATACCGGCGCCGTCCTCGATGCGCAGTTCAGCCCGGATGGCCAACGCCTCGTGACCGCCAGCGCCGATGGCACGGCGATCGTGTGGGATATCGGGGATCATGATTTGCGTACGGACACGATATTGCGTACGGACACGATATATCGTGTCCGTACCACAGCTAGTGTCCGTACGGCTTTACCCAAGCCGTTGGCGATCTTGCGCGGCCATACAAAGGCCGTTGCGCGTGTCGTCTTCAGCCCCAACAATCAGTTCGTGGCCACGGCGGGCATCGATGGCACGGTGCGCATCTGGGATCTGACAAAATTGTCGCCCCAGACCGCCACCCTTGCCCCGCTTGCCCTTTTACAGGCGCATCCCGGCGGCGTCACCGACCTCGCCTTTAGCCCGGATGGCAAAATACTTGTCACCGCTGGCATAGACAAAACGGCACGCCTCTGGGCTGTCTCAAGTTTAACGGCTCATGTAAATGAAGTACAAGCGCTAGCTGTGCTTCGGGGTCACACCGGCGTCATTCTCAGTGTCATGTTCAGTCCCGATGGCACACACCTGGTCACGGCCAGCGAAGACGCGACGGCGCGTGTGTGGGATGTCTCAGACGCAATCACGCGTAGGGCCACGGTATACCGTGGCCCTACGCTAACCCCAACGCTTACGCTCGACGGCCACATCAGCACCGTGCGCAGCGCGCGCTATAGCCCGGATGGTGCGTTGATCGTTACGGCCAGCCAGGATGGCACGGCGCGGCTTTGGGATGCGGCCACGGGCAAACCGTTGTTGACGCTTTTGCACAATGACCGAGTCACTTCGGCGGTTTTCAGTCGCGATGGCACGCGCGTGCTGACGGCCAGCTTGGATGGTTCGGCACGGCTCTGGGATGTCAAGCAGGCGCGCCAGCAGGCCAGCGCAGAGGACAAGCCGACACCACTCGTTACCTTGCAAGCGCCGACCGATGCGATCAGCACCGCGGCCCTGAGCCCAGACGGCGCTTGGATCGTGACCGTCGGCGCCGATGGGATGACGCGCATTTGGAGCAGTAACGGCCAGCAAAGTGCGATGATCCACAGCGACCACTGCGACATCAGCGGCGTCAGTTTTAGTCCAGACGGCGCCACTTTCGCCACGTTCGACCGAGATGGGACCGCGCGCATCTGGAACACCAGCCCGCAGCGTAGCGAGGTCATCTTACAAGGCCACCGCGATGTTGTCAACAGTGCCGCCTTTAGCCCGGATGGCGCACTGATTGCCACGACGAGCAACGATAAACGGGTCGGCCTCTGGGATGCCCACACCGGCAAGTCGCTCGCCATGTTGACGCATGACTGTCCCTGTCCGGCGCGCGCTGCCGTTTTTAACGCCGATGGGACCAAGTTGCTGGCTGGCTATGATAACAACGAAGCGGCGGTGTTGGATGTGCAATCGCATCGCAAACTGTTGAGCCTGATTGGCCATACCTCACTGGTGCAAGCGGTCGGCTTTAGCCCGGATAACCGTTGGCTTGTAACAGGTAGTGCTGACAGCAATGCCCGCATCTGGGATGCTAGCGCTGGACAAACAATGGCGGTGTTAAAAGGCCATACAGGTGCGATTACCATGGTTAGCTTTAGCCCCGATGGCAAAACTATCTTGACCGCTAGCGCGGATAAAACGGCCCGCCTCTGGGCATGGAGTCCGCCGCGTACGGATCTGACAGTTCATATCCGTACAGAGGCCGTCACTACAACAATGACGCTTACACCTTCGCTCACGTTGACTGGACTTACCGAAAGCCTAAGCAGCGCCCACTTCAGCCCAGATGGCATGCGTATCGTAACCGGCGGCCTGCACGAGCCGGCACGGATTTGGGCTACCCATACCGGCCATCGCCTCCTGACCTTGCCAGCCTCACAAGAGCAGGCTTACAGTGTGGCCTTTAGCCCAGATGGTCAACATGTGCTTACGGGCGGGGCGGACGGGATCGTGCGCGTCTGGAACGCGACGGCCGGGGCGCTCGAAGTAACCTTTGCAGCACATAATCAACGAATCACGAGCATCAATTTCAGCGCGGATGGCCGGCAAATCGTGACCGCCAGTGTGGATCAGACGGTGCATGTCTATCCGTGGGAACAATTTGCTCCGCTACCCGATCTGCTGCGGCAGGCAAACGCCCAGCGCACCCGTGATTTGACGTGCGCTGAGCAGAAGCAATATTTACACGTTGAGAAGTGTACGGCAACGTGAGCAGGCAAGCGCCAGAGGCTTACTTTGCTGCCACCGAGTGATCAATATTGGAGAGGATCAAGGATAAAGGAGTTTAATCTGTAACTACTCAGCCCCTGTGTGTAGACAGGTAAATAGGTAAACACGTAGACAGGGCATGCTCCCTGTTTACGTCCTATCTACTGATGGGCGTCTACGTGTCTACCTATCGTAACGCTCCACCTGCGTAGTTACTTTAATCTTAGCTAAAATGGCTACTTTTGGGGTGCAGACAAGGCTGGATTACGTTTGGCGGGTTAGGTTAATTATTTACAATAGACATTATAGGGAATAAACCATCCGCTTTGGTAAACAGGGAGATAGGTAAACAGGGAGGTGTCACTTGTATACCTGTAGACGTGTTTACCTATCTCTGAATGCTGTTAATCCCGATAATGTCTAATGTGCAGGAGCGCATGACGCAGTACACGTCAACAAATCAACGGGTGATCAAAGGTAAATATAATAGTTGTGTAGTCAATAATGGTAAGGGGGCAAAACCAAAATTTAGGTGATTCAGATGGTCGGTGGGTGACAACACAATGTGCAGCTCAGCATCGCTGGTCGTCACCATCCCTGACGGCACCTCGGCGCGCACCGTATAGGTGTCGGATAGCAAGCTGATTACAGACCATTTACCGGCGCTATCACTAATGGTTGTGCTAACCAGATTTAAGTTTTCATCGTAAATATCAACTTTAATGCCGCCCAGGGGATGATATTCACTGGATCCTTGCAAACCGTTATAATTATCATCTTGCCAGGTAATACCCGACAATTGGGCCGTTGTCGTCTGCACCAGAGTGGCAGCCTGGAGCGCCGCCAACGGGTTGATCCGGCCATAACCAAATTTTTCATCACGCCCAGGGTCGCCTAGATCGACAGCAGTTGCCTCAATCAGATTGGTCAAATCAGCCACGGTGCGCGTTGGTTCCTGTGACAGTAACAGTCCGGCTAAACCCGCGACGTGGGGAGTCGCCATACTTGTCCCGCTCAGAAATGCGTAACCACCGTATTGATTGTTTAAATCATTATAAGTGCTGTAGACATTATCACCAGGTGCCATCACATCGACATAATCGCCATAGTTGCTGAGCGGCCACCGTTCATCGTTTTTGCTGGTTGCGCCCACACCGAGCACACCATCAAAGGCAGCTGGATAGAAATTTTCCTTGGAATTGGCGTTGCCCGCTGCCGCCACAATCAAGATGTTATGGTCGAGCGCGTAATTGACGGCGTCCTCGATCACTTTTGACTTGGTCTTGCTACCCAGGCTCAGCACAATAATATTGGCGTGATGATCGACGGCATAGACAATGCCTTCAGCGACACCCGCCCAAGTGCCAGCGTTGTGATCGTTGAGCACTTTCACCGGCAAAATGCTACACCCACCGCATAGGCCGGCCATGCCGATCCCATTGTTGATGGCCGCCGCCGCAATGCCGGCAACGTGCGTGCCATGACCATAATCATCCTCTGGATCATCGTCATCATTGACAATGTCATAGCCAGGCAAAATCCGGCCGGCAAACTCTGGGTGCGCATGTGCAATACCGGTATCAAGGACAGCAATCGTGACGCTGATGCTGCCCGTTGTATAATCCCACGCCGATTGCATATTGAGCAAGCCGGTTGTATAAGTCTTATTTTGATCTAGTGTATCAGGATCGTTAATCTCATACGTCCCTGCTACGGGCAAATCGGCTTCAACAAAGACAACGCCAGGTTGCTTTGCCACCTGTGCCATTCGACTTTGCCCGCTGGCCGCATCGACAGAAGGGGCAACGCGCACTTTTGCCACATGGAGAGGCGCCAGCCAACGCACCAATTCTCCATCCATGTCAGCAATCACAACGGCTCTTTCTTGCAAAGACACACCCGGCGCAAATTGCACCATATAGATATACCCTTGCGCTGAATTAGTGTCTAGTAAAGCCGGATCGTCCGCCGCGGAGGTTGAGATAGGCAGCAACAACAGACTGATGGCCGACAAAATGACGATGACTGCCATCAGTCGTGCTTGTATAAGCCATCGTACAATCAATTTTATGCTTGCTTTTAATAACACAGCCATGCGCTCCCCGAACCTTACGAAATGCTATTCAAAATGGACAAGGAATTAGCGTAGCAACACTGGGGGTTCTGTGATGAATGGTTAAAATCAGACAAATTACTTAGATTCGATATTTGTAGATTCTGGCTAGCTCCTATCACTAAAGCACCCTAATGCTAGTATAAACACCCCTATGGTTAGTGTCTCTAGGATATATGTACTACTGTCTATCCAATATAATTACTATCAAACGCCCGATTTCTGAAAATAAAAGGCCCAAAGCAACGGTGACTAAATATTTAGTCACCGTTGCTTTGGGCCTTTTATTTTCAGAAATCGGGAATCGGCTGGAAAGTTGAGTTTAAATACCTTGGACTTGCTCTAACGTCACTAACCCTTGTTTCAATGCATACAGCGCAGCCTGTGTTCGGTTGACTAGATGCAGTTTGTTCAGGATATTGCTAACGTGTGTACGTACCGTGCGTTCGCTGATAAACAATAAAGTGCCGATTTCTTGATTGGACGGACCACGAGCAACCAATATCAATACTTCCACTTCGCGTTCGGTCAAAGCTTCATCTACCGGCGACAAGGATGAGGATCGATTCAACTCACGCATTAATTTACGCTGAATGACAGGATGCAGCGCAGATTTACCATTATGCACATCTCGAATCGCCTGGATCAATTCTTGGGTGCTCGATTCTTTTAGCAGGTAACCCAATGCGCCGGCTTTGATAGCCGCAAAAACTTTCTCATCATCCGAATAGCTGGTGAGCACTAAAATTTTTGTCTGGGGATTTCCCCGTTTAATCTCGGCGATTGCCTCTATGCCAGATTTGCGTGGCATTTGTAAATCAATCAAGATCACGTCGGGGTTTAATAGCTGCGCCTTCAGGACTGCCTCTACGCCATCGGCAGCTTCAGCAATGACCTCTATTTCATGCGCTGTTTCAATTAAAGCGCGTATTCCGCCGCGCACAATAGTATGGTCGTCAGCCAGCAAGATGCGAATGGGGTCTTTCACGAAGATTCTCCAAACTAAAGCGTACCTGAATTTGGAACACCTAATAAAATTATATAAATTGGTGAGTCAATTGTTATGAGAAATGACAGTTTGGCGATGATTCTTTTCACAGATGAGCCAATCGCAGGTTAACGAGCTTGACAATGATGCGATGTTATCTATTATAGCAGCTTTTTTGAGAAATTTCACTACGATAAATTGCTTACTTTTATGCTAAATAGCGGATTTTTTTATGACAATTGGGGCTTAATCATTTTGGGAGAAGAAAAAGCCAGACAAAAATAGCTGGGTAGAACCTGTGGATAAGTTGAGGATAACTTAAGGATAACAGGGGATAAGTGCTCAATAGTATGGAAAAATGAATAGCCGACTTATTACCACTTATCACCAGTCTAGTAGTGAACACCCGCAGCACAACAAGATATAGTAAATATTACTGTCTAACTTTTAAAGTTATCCTCACTTTGCTGACTTATTCATAAAGTTATTCAACACCAGATAATGTCAACTATTTGGTTGATAGACGATATAGGGCATTTCAAGCAATAGGGGCACCTACATATAGTGGAGTAAAGTTTAATTAAAAAAGTTATCCCCATATCACCAGCCCCTACTACAAGTACTATATACTATATACTATACAATAAGGTTTAAATTATTTAGGCAGAGTTATTCACTGATACATAGGATAAGTAGATTAAGGACGACGCATACCAATGCGCTCGATTGCCATAGGCGGCGGTGTATGCGTTTGTCTTTCATCCGGTTCCACCTCATCAGGCAGGATAAAATCGACAGGACTTAAATAAGGGAGCGGATCGGTAAAGCCACCCCACCCATCAAAGCGGTTATAGGGTTTGATCCGAATGCCGAGATGAAGATGGGGTTGTAGCGCAGGCCGCTCCCCACCTGGCGCCAGCAAGCCACCATTACTATCACCGCTATAACCAAGCCAATGGCTACGTTGCACCATCTGGCCGGCCTCAATCTGGATTTCATCCATGTACGCGTAGAGCGATTCGCCCCAGGTGTGCTCTAATTTAATGTAACGACCAAAACCACCTGGTTCGTAACTCAATTCCATTACACGACCAGCATCGACGGCAAAGATCTGAGTACCTTTTGGCATCGCAAAATCAAGCCCAATATGGCCTTTTAACCCAACGCCGTTATACTTAAATTGGACATAATATTCAGGATTTTCACCCCAAAAGTGGATAATCGGCCAACGCCCGGCAAATGGCGTGGAGAGATAAATGCCTTCGGGTTCGTAGAGACCGGAAGCGAGTGGCAGAGCAGTAAATTTGAATGTCATAGCTTTATCATTACCAAAATTAGCCTGCGAAACAAGCGAAAAACAGTAGGGCAGCAAAACAGAAATCACGCGTCATTGTCCCACTTGTTACAAATTTGATCAAAAATTCGACAAGACTTCTCAAGATGATTATACTGCCCTTTGCATTAAAATATCTGAAAATATAAGAAGTAGATAGCGCTGCGCCGAAACATCTGCTTTTCATGGCTGTTTACTCTGGTCATTGGTGAAAAGTGGGCAAGGTGACAAGTCAGCGCTAGGTCTTTAGCGTTGTCACACATTTTGGGCGCATGAGCGAGATTTTGTACGAAGTGATCGATTGGTGTTTGTTTATCTGTTTTTGGCGAGGAGTGAATTGTTGTGCCCATCTATGAGTTTGTTTGCCAGGCTTGTGGTTATGAATTTGAGAAAATCCAATCCTTTTCTAATGCAATTGCGTCTACTTGTCCCAGATGCCAGAGTGTAGAGGTGGAACGACAAATGAGTCGTCCGGCTATTCATTTTAAGGGTAGCGGATGGTATATCAACGACAGCAAAAGTGATAACAAAGATAAGAAAGAAACCGATAAAAAAACTGCCACTGATGAGGCAGCCAACCCTGAAACAAAAACTGACAGTACTTCCAGCGCGGCTGGTGATGCGACTAGCAAAGAGCCAGTAACTAAACCTGAGGCCAAGCCTGATGCTAAGCCCGCAGCGCCTGCAACTAAAGAGGCCGCTAAGGGCAGTAGTGCGCCGGAGAAAAACGCTGCTTAAGCCTAACGCTGTTCTGCTCATCTTTACCGCTGGTTGATCGACCTGGTTGATGAACGTAGTATTGGCTTAAACCCATGGGTTGCTTGATAATAAGCTCATGTGAGACCGCCAGCGAGCAATCGCCAAAACAGTCATCGTAAACTGCATAAGTGGAGACGAATTGACAAGTCTGATCTTGAATGCTATTTTATGACTGTTATGCGGATAGTGTGAAAATTAAGAATAGTGTAAAATGAATTTAGCTTAACGGGGCTGGTTGGCAAATAGACCCGCTTCCAAATAAAATTAAGGCTCATCTAGGTAAAGTATACAACAAAGCTAAGGGCTAGATGTAAATTTTTGAGGTTGCATACTGCCGCTTGCTGAGCGAAAATGAACATGTCATTTCCAATTTAAATCTTTAGGGAGGAGAGTCATGACTGTACCACGGCGTTTTGGTGTGTTGCGCTTTATTGGCACATTGTTAAAGGTAATCGCATGGATTATATTGATTCTTTCAATTTTGGGCGCGATTGGCGTTGGACTGGCGAGTAGCCAAGTTGGACAAGTGTTAGGGAGAAATAATCCGGTTTTGAGTAGTCTGTTTTCTACACCAGCCGGTGGCATTGTTGCCGGCGTGTTTGCCTTATTGTTTGGTCTGATTTATTTTCTTGTGTTATATGCCTCTGGTGAAAGCCTCCATATGCAATTGGCTGTCGAGGAGAATACGCGCTTAACGGCTGCACTTCTGCTCCGAATGCATCAAGAAAGCCAACAAGAGACTCGCCCCACCTATGCTTCCGGCTTTGCGAACGAACCGTTTGAACGGTAATTTCGTCGAGCGTTGCTAGCGCTCAATGATCGAAAAGCGGCGGCCTACGCTCCTTGCGCAAGGTTCGTAGGCCGCCGCGGTTCGATCATTGTATTGCTGAGTGG
>JBBREZ010000153.1:0-13592 GCA_038225095.1 Caldilineales bacterium | reverse complement strand
ACACAACACAAAAAACACCACCCAATTGCCGCGGGGCGGGGCGGCGCCCCCCCGTTGTTCCCCCGGGGCCCCCCCACCCCCCCGCCCCTACAGCCTTGTACATTGTTTATTTACGTTGTCTATTAGAGATTGGTGATGCCCATCTCATGCAGCGTTTCGGCAATCGCCGCCATGAGGGCGTGTACATCGCCAGCAGCTAGCCGCCCAATATGGCCGATGCGGAAACAATCGGCATGACTGAGCTTGCCAGGATAGATGACATGGCCCTTTTCACTCAAATGCTCGTAAAATGTCCAGAAGTTGAAATTTGGGTGCTCGGGGTAATAGAATGAAGTGAGCGTATAGCCGCGTTTATCCTCAGCCACATAGGGACGGAAACCCATCGCGCGCATAGCGGCCAGCGTGATGGCGTAATTTTGGTGGTAACGCTCGCCACGGGCAACAATCCCACCTTCCTGTTCCAGCTCACGCAGCGCTTGGTGAAAAGCCAGCAGGGCGTGGGTGGGCGGCGTAAAACGGAACTGCCCATCGCGTTCCAGACTTTCCCATTGCGCCAGCAAATCAAGACTCAGGGTGCGAGCAAAGCCACGGGTAGCCGTGAGCACCACAGTACGAGCCACGACAAATGAGAATCCCGGCACGCCTTCAATGCACTTGTTGGCAGAAGAGATCAAGAAGTCAATCCCCCAACTTTGCAAATTGATTGGATAAGCGCCAAAACTGCTCATGGCATCCACGATATAGGTGCGGGAATGCTTTTTAATGATCTTACCATAAGCATCAATGGGATTCAGAATGCCGGTGGTGGTTTCGCAATGGACGACGGCGACGTGTGTAATAGCGGCATCGGCTTCAAGCGCGGCCTCCAGCGCCGAGGCATCTGGTTGGGTGTTTTCGGGGAAAACCAGCGTCTCGGTGGCGATGTGATGGATGCCGGCGATTTTGCGCATACGCTCGCCGTAAGCCCCGTTGATCAGGAGCAGCAGCTTGCCGTCCGGCGGGATGACGGACGAAAGCACAGCTTCGATCCCAGCAGTGCCGCTGCCCTGCATCAACACAACGGTGTACGCTTGTGGATCAGCACACAATGCCACCAACCGTTGGCGTATCGCTTGGATGACGGCAATAAATTCGGTATCGCGCGAACCTAGGTCGCGCAGCATTGCCTGTTTGACCGTCTGGCTGGTGGTTAGCGGGCCAGGGGTGAAGAGGGCTTTGTCCTTCCAGGAGGGTAGCGTATTCATAGTTTAGTATCTTCTTTAGCCATGATCTGGACTAACAGATGGGTAAATAGGTAAACAGGTAGACAAGGCATGCCTCCTTGTCTACCTGTTTCCTTGTTTACCTGTGGTGACCGCTTATTCCGAATCATGGCTCTTCTACAAAAGCCAACAGGCAGCCACCGGGAAGGTCACTTGATACGGATCGCCCACCGTTGGAATTTTTAACTTGCGCTCATTGAAGATATCCAGAGACACCGGATGCCCTTCAATCGCGATGCGGATGCGAACAATCGAACCAAGATAGGTGATGGTATCGACCCTACCATTCAAATTGTTTGCACCTTCGATAAAACCGGGGTTCAGCTCTTCGGGACGCACCGCCAGCCGGACAGGTTTCCCGTTGAGCCGCCCGAATTGCCCCGCCTGGATCAGTTGCTGGCCAAGTTTGACCACACCTTGCGCGGGGTTCACCACTTCCACCGGCAGCAGATTAATTTGCCCGACAAACTGGGCCACAAATTCAGTTTCAGGGAAGTTATAAATTTGGGCGGGCGTGCCGACCTGTTCCATTTTCCCTTGGCTCATGACCACGATGCGGTCAGAGAGTGAGAGCGCTTCCTCCTGATCGTGCGTCACATAAATCGTGGTGATGCCCAACTGCTGCTGGATGCGGCGGATTTCATGTCGCAGCTCGACCCGAATTTTGGCGTCCAGGGCAGAGAGCGGCTCGTCCAGCAGCAGCACATGCGGGCGAATAGCCAAGGCGCGGGCCAGGGCCACCCGTTGCTGCTGCCCGCCAGAGAGTTGGCCGGGATAGCGCGTGCCAAATTTTTCCAGATGAATCAGGCCAAGCATTTCATCTACCCGTGGTTTTATTTCCAGCTTGGATTTGCCCGCCACTTTGAGGCCATAACCGATATTTTCTGCCACTGTCATGTTCGGGAATAAAGCATAGGATTGAAACACCATCCCCACGTGCCGTTTGTTGGGCGGCAGGAACGTTAAATCTTTGCCTTCAAGGGTAATTTGGCCGGCGGTGGGCAATTCGAAGCCGGCAACCATGCGCAGGGTGGTGGTTTTCCCGCAGCCACTGGGGCCAAGGAAGGAGATGAATTCACCTTGTACGATGCTCAAGTTGAAATCCTCCACCGCAGTGGTTCCAGAAAAAGATTTATGGACGTGCGAAAGTTCTAAATAGGACATTTTCCCTCGCCAATAATGTTAACGACCAGTGAGCTGCTGCTGCGTGTTGCCGCCACGGCTGAAAAACTGGATCAGGCCGAGACAACCCCACGTTAAAGCGTAGCTGATGATGGCCAGGGCAGCCGGTTCATAGGCTTTATCCCTGCCGACCAACACCATATACGGGCCAAGGGCGGGGCGGACAAGAAAATCGCCCAAGATTAACTCGCCGATGACGGTTGCAAAGCAAATCAGCGCACCACTTAGGATGGCGATGCGCAGGTTGGGGAAAATGATATTGAACAGGATTTGAACCCAGTTGGCCCCCAGGCTTTGCGCCGCTTCGGTCAGCGAACGCACGTCAATCGCGCGCATGCCTACGTCAATTGCGCGAAACATAAAGGGCATCGAAAGGATAATGTAGCCGGCGGTAATCAAAATATCCGTTTTGAAGGGTGTGAGCGTCAATTGAAAAGGCGGCCCGCTAAACGTACGGATCAGGCCAAAGACGTACACAATCACAGGAACGATAAAGGGTAGGATACTGATAATTTCCATCACGGGGCGCGCTTGGGGCAGGCGCAAGTAGACCCAGTAGACCGTGGGCACAAAAAGCAGCACACTGATGGTTACGGTGATGATGCCCATGATGGCCGAGTAACGGAAGCTCTCCAAAAACTTCGGGTCAGCCAGCACAGTCTGGTAGGCGAGTAGGCTGATGACGCCTTTTTTCATCCGCAACGAGAAGTCCAATGTGCCAACCATTGGCAAAAAGAAATAGAGCATGGCCAGCAGCGGCCAGGATAAGGCCCAAAAATTGAATCGCGCCCAGAAATTTGACCGCTGTGTTTTCATACCTTAAGCCACCTTGTCGTGCGGCGTTGCAGGATCGTATAACCAGTAATCGTAACGGCCATGACCAAGACCATACCCAGCGCCAGCGCATAGCCTTCATTTGGGTTATTCAATACATCCCCGCGGATTTGCTGACCGATCAAGATGGTGACCAGGGCGATGCTGCCGCCCGTTAGGGCCTGCGCGGTCGCAAAGGCCCCAAATGCGCTGCCAAATAGCAGAATGGTGGAGCCAAGAATCGAAGGCCAGAGAATGGGCAGGCCAATATCTCGCCAATATTGCCAGGTGGTTGCCCCCAGATTCGCCGAGGCTTCGCGCCAATCCTTTTTAAGCCCCTCGAGCGCAGGCGTGATGGTCAAGACCATCAGCGGAAATAGGAAATAGGTGTAGGCCAGCACCAATCCTACCAGGCTGTACAGGTTAAAGCCATGATCGTAGGGATTGAAAGGGCAAAACCGCGCCCCAGTCCTGTCGTTGAAACAAATTTGTTTTAACAAGGCCGTGATAAAACCGGTGCGCCCGAGGGTGGCAATAAAAGCAAAGGCGAGCGGCACGCCGCCAAAGTTAGCGGCCAACCCTGAAAAAGTCATCAAGATGTTGCGCATCCAGCGTGGGGCGTTGCCAATCGTAATCGCATAGGCGACGAAAAACCCGAAAACGCCACCGACCAGGGAAGTGATTATGCTCAGTTCTAAGCTAACGGTATAAGATTTGAGAACGTAGGGATTACCCAGGAAATTGAAGTTAGCAAGTGTGAAATGCCCGTGTACGTCTTTGAACGCGCCGCCAAATAGATTCAGGGAAGGAAAAATAAGAAAAGTCACAATAAAGACAAAAAATGGAATGATACCAATCCAATTTGATAAAGGATTAGGTAGGGCAGAGCGTTTTGTAGGGTTCGCAGACGAAGTCGTCGGGTTTTGTTGGCTCATAAAAGGGGCATACGTGGCCTGGCAAATTGCCAGGCCACGCCTATGGCTTCACATAGATGATTGGTAAGGGTTCAACCCTTGTGTAAACAGGTAAATAGGGAGTACGCTCGTGTATCTTGTTTCCTTGTCTACCTATTTACCTGCGTATCACTACGCCTGAACTGTTACGATGATTAAATTATTTACTGGCCTTGATGTCGACGCCAACAACTTTATCCCACTGGTCCTTGATCAGGGCGCGGGCAGCGGTGAGTTGTTTACCGTTCGGTACAGTGGATTCAGCAAGCAACTTCGGATCAGGCAGCTTGGCCTTCAGGTCATCCGAGACCACATTGCGGGCGAACAGGTCAGCCAGACGGGCGGGCGCACAGTAGCCTTTGATCCAGGTCAATTGACCTTCGTCAGAGTATAAGTATTCTTGCCACAGGCGAGCGGCAGCGGGATGCGGGGCATAAGCACTGATGGCCTGATAGTAATAGCCACCCCAATTCGCATCGGTTGGGTAAACAACCTCAATATTCGGGTTGCCATTGAAGGTAGCCTTGTTGGCGTAAGCATTCCAACTCCACTGGAAGGTGATCGGGGTTTCGCCCTTGGCGATCGGGCCAGAGTCGGCAATCAAGGGTAGTAGGTTACCAACGGTATTCAACTGTTTGAAAAAATCGAGGCCGGGCTGGATGTTATCGAGCGAGCCACCGTTGGCAAGGGCGACAGCATACACGGACTGGGCAGCCTGGTTCGATGCACGCGGGTCACCGGCCAGAGCAACCTGGCCCTTGTATTTCGGGTCGAGCAGATCTTTGTAGCTTTTTGGCAAATCTTTGACAACATCGCTGTTCACTTCCAGCACCAAGACACCGCTATAATCTACAAAATAATGACCATCGGGATCGTTGGTGCCTTTGATCGTGTCCCAGGTTGCAACTTTGTATGGCGTAATCAACCCCTGATCTTTGGCAAGCGGGCCATAGGCTGGGCCAACATCAATCACATCGGGGGCCTGCGGGCCTTTATTCGCTTTGTTATCAATGATAGCCTGAATTTCATCAGCAGACCCACCATCGGGGTTGAGCGAATTAACCTTGATGCCATACTTCTTTGAAAAATTGTCCATCATCTCGCCGTAATTGCACCAATCGCGCGGCAGGGTGATCACGTTTAATGCGCTTTCGGCTTTGGCCGCCGCAATCAGGGCATCCATCCCGCCGCCATCCGCAGCAGACTTGACGGTTGACCAGTCTTTGCCCGCAGGGGCTTGCGCGGCAGGGGCCGGGGCGCCAGGAGTAATGCAGGCAGAAAGCAACATTGCGGCGAGAATAAGCGAAGATAAGATCTGTAGAATGGACTTCTTAAAATACATACTGTTTTCTCCTCTGGAAGCATACTGGTTACGTGAAGAAACGCCGTTTTGATATAAGTTCGCTAGTGCCTACGACGTGTTGAGTGAAGCTGAATGGCGCTGCACCCGTCAAAATACTATATTCGTACCAACTAGCCGAGTGCAAAATGAATGGCGCCTAGGCAGTATATCGACTAGATGCCACGCACGATCAACAACTCGACGCAGAAACAACTGTTTTCAGCCAACTCTCGACGTAAAATTATGACAAGAGGTTGTTAATAACTGGATAATATGCTATGAAAAATTTGCAATGATTTGGTTAAACTTCAGGATCGTTTTGTGAGATCAATGCCAGGGGTTTCAGCCGTAAGACCCTTACGGTTGGTCACATGACGATTATTTATGATTGATTGTTCGTCAGCGCACTTACTTACAATGCTCCTCAATCACGTCCATAGGGCACGGATGCCGAAAAATGCTACATCCTTAATCCGCCGCGCCACCGCTTTGGCCAGTGACGCTTGGGGAGTGGTGGTAAAGGTCATGCTCAAGATGATGCGCGTTTCGTTAGGCGCAAGCCGCGTCACTTTGTGCAGCACCTTTGCGCCTTCAAAGAGGATCAAGGTATTGGGTGCGCCAGAGACGATCTGTTCTTGCTCGCCTTGCTTAATCATTAGTTGCGCCGATGATAGTCGATCCGGCGTTTCATTATGTTGATTGACAACTGGCAGGAGCACCGTAAACTGGCGACCATTGTAGAAATTATGGTCATAGTGCCAATTGATATGATCACCGGGCTTTGTATAAAAAAGCAGCGAGCAGGCACTCTGATCATGAATGGGCGTAGGATAGAGGATTGCGCCAACAAGCTTGGAAAAGAGGGTGCGCAGGTAAGTGGCGTTAAAAAATGCCACGACTTTGGGCGCATGCTGATGGAGGGTTTCATAGGCGATCGTACCGCCTTGTTTGTGGGTGGGTAAATAGGTGCGTTCCGTCTGCCCAAAGCCAACAATTTCATCATGCAATTGTTGGAATGTTTCAGCCGGCAAAAAGTTGGGAATCACAACCAGATGGTCTGCAAACGAAGGGGCAGCGTGTTGTTCTGGGGCAGAAAATTTGAACTCAGGTTCGTACTTGCGAATTGCTTCCCGTTGTAATTCGATCAGGCCGTGGTAATAGCGACGCTGCTGGATAAACTTATACAGATAGAAGATAACAGGGAGGAGGAAAAGCAGGGAAAGTGCCTTTACAACTGTGGCTGAACGAAGAATATTGTGCTCAGGCGGTGTGTGTATTGTCATCATTTTTGCTCCATTTCGTGAAATTTACGGGTGATGGATAGCTCTCCGTGGCAGTAGTCAGCGATTATTTTATTATCTCCCATCGCCATTCCGGTAGCAAAATGGTCTGTTTGTTAGAATAGGCCTATTTGGCTCAAACTGGAACTCAATCGGGGCTGTCACAGGCTTTTGCGCAGGTTCATCTAAAACTTAACACAAGCTTAGCTGGCTGTTAATCGGGTGAATTGACAATGACAGACAACAATTACTGCATACTTATAGACAAACCAAATAAAGGTTGCACATTTGTAGAGGCACGGTATACCGTGCCCGTCCAGTTGGATTGTGCAGAGTCTATTTGGTTTGTCTATATATATTGAACGCACTTAGGTTTTGTGAATGTGAAGTAGGAAGTAAGGAGTAGGAAGTAGCATGCCTACTCCTTACTTCAAAATGAAATCACAAAATTGACAGGCGCTCCGTATAGTTGAGACAGACTCATTTCGTCAATCAACCCAAGGAGATTTTTATGTCTGGCGAGAGAACCGCTATGGATCCGTCAACTACCCTAGCGACCAATGGCTCGACAACATTGGCCGAAGCCTTTCAGCCAGCGCTGATCGATAATTTGTACTATGCCCAGGGTGCAGCCGTGGCGTCGGCCAGTATCTATGATTACTATATGACGTTGTCCGAAACCGTGCGCCGCAGATTATTAGAACGCTGGCGCGCCACCACCGAAGCGCATTATGCCGCCAACCCCAAGTTTGTCCATTATCTTTCCGCTGAATATTTGATGGGCAAGCAACTCCCCCAGAATCTGCTCTACACCAACCTGACCGAGCTAGCCAAAGCTACGTTGGCCGATTACAAGCTAACCCTGGAAGATTGTGTAGAGCAAGATCCTGAACCGGGGCTAGGCAATGGCGGTTTGGGCCGGTTGGCGGCCTGCTTGCTCGACTCTTTAGCGACGCTGGATATCCCGGCAGTGGGCTATGGCATCCGCTATGAATATGGCATCTTCCGCCAGAGTTTTGAAAACGGCTGGCAAGTGGAAAGCCCGGATGAGTGGGCGCTGCGCGACTACACATGGGAGATCAGCCATGCTGACAACATGGTAGAAGTCAAGTTCTATGGTCACACCGAAGATTTCACTGATGAGCACGGTGACCATCGGGCGCGTTGGGTGGCGGGCCAGACCGTGCGTGGCGAACCGTATCATCTGTTGGTGCCCGGCTATGCCACAGGCACCGTCAACATGTTGCGTTTGTGGCGGGCGCGCGCCAACCATCGTTTCGACTTCCAGGTTTTTGACACCGGCGACTATTCGCGCGCCGTTGAAGAAAAAGCGCTGTCCGAGAGCATTTCCAAGGTGCTCTATCCGAATGACAACACACCGCAGGGGCGCGAGCTACGCTTGAAGCAGCAATATTTCTTTGTCGCTTGCTCATTGCACGACATCATTCGTCGCTATCATCTGCGCAATGCAGATTGGAGTGAATTCTCGAACAAAGTGGTGATGCAGTTAAACGATACCCACCCCGTTATCGCCATCCCCGAATTGATGCGCCTGTTGCTGGATGACTATGGCCTGGGTTGGGATATCGCGTGGCAGACGACGCGTAACAGCTTCGCCTACACCTGTCACACCCTCATGCCCGAAGCATTGGAGAAGTGGCCGGTTGAGTTGTTTGGGCGCTTGCTACCCCGCCATCTGGAGATTGTCTACGAAATCAACCAGCGCTTTCTGGATGAGGTGCGTAAGCGTTTCCCTGGCGACGAGGCGCGCGTCGCGCGCATGTCGATCATCGACGAAAATGAAGGGCGGCGGGTGCGGATGGCGCATTTGGCGGCGGTGGGCAGCTTTGCGATCAACGGCGTCGCCGCGCTTCATTCGCAACTGTTGAAGGAGCGCACCTTGCATGACTTTGCCGAACTGTGGCCGGAAAAGTTCCAGAATAAAACCAATGGCGTAACCCCGCGCCGCTTTATGAAGCTGGCAAATCCTGCCCTGGCCGACCTGATCACCAGCAAATTGGGCAACGGCTGGCTAACCGATCTGGAGCGGCTGCGCGAGTTGGAAGCCTTTGTCGATGACGCTGATTTCCGCGCCGCCTGGCAAGCCGTCAAACGACAGAATAAGCGTAACCTCGCTGCTTATGCGCAACAAAAACAGAACCTGCTGCTCGACCCCGACTCGCTCTTTGACATCATGGTCAAGCGCCTCCACGAATACAAGCGCCAACTGCTCAAGACGTTGCACATCATCACGCTTTATCACCGGCTTAAAGACAAGCCGTCACTGGATTTGGTCCCGCGCACCTTTGTCTTTGGGGCCAAGGCGGCGCCAGGCTACGTCATGGCGAAACGGATCATCAAGCTGATCAATTCGGTGGCCGCTGTGGTGAACCATGATGCGGATGTTGCTGGCCGCTTGCAGGTCGCCTTTTTAGAAAACTTCAATGTCTCGTCAGCCCAGATCATCTATCCGGCCGCCGATCTTTCCGAGCAAATTTCGCTGGCGGGTAAAGAAGCTTCTGGCACGGGCAACATGAAATTCACGCTCAATGGCGCGCTTACGATTGGCACGCTGGACGGTGCGAATATCGAGATCCACGACCTGGTGGGGGCGGAAAACTTCTTTCTCTTTGGCTTAACGGTCGATGAAGTCTTTGCGCGCAAAGAACGCGGCTATCGACCGATGGATTACTACCAAGGCAATCCCGAACTAAAGCGGGTAATCGACAGCATCGCCGGCGGCCTTTTCTCGAATGGGGATACCAACCTCTTCCAGCCAATTGTTGACAGCCTGCTTTACCAGGATGAATTTTTGTTGCTCGCTGATTATGCGTCGTATATTGCCTGCCAGCAGCAGGTGGATCAGGTTTACCGTGACCAGGCGCAGTGGGCGCGCCTGTCAATTCTCAACACAGCACGCTGTGGCTTTTTCTCCTCGGATCGCACCATCCGCCAATATTGTCAGGACATCTGGCATGTAACACCGGTCGCGGTGCCACTGCGCTAAACATTATTGTCAGGACATCTGGTATGTAACACCAGTCGCGGTGCCACTGCGCTAAACATTGGCTGTAAGAAACCTCAAAGGGTCCACTCTATCGACTGCTTGTTGGTAGAGTAGCCCCTTTGGGTTTGACAGACTTGCTGAAGTTTTTGACCAAAACTATTATGTAAATAGCATCAACGCGTAATGAATGGCAAGTAAATCCTATCCTCAGTATTCTGACCAACCACCGATGTACTGGTAGCGATTGGCGTGCTCGTCGCCGTAAAAGCAGGTACAGGTGTACTAGTGACGGTTGGCGTGGCGGTGCTGGTAACAGTTGATTGCGGCGCGGCGGTGGCGGTTGGCGTGGCCGAGGCCATTAGGGTTGAAGTTGGCAGTGGCGATGCCGTTTCCGTTGCTGTCGGTGTCCCAGTTGAGATTGCTGTCTCAGTTGAGGTTGCTGTCGATGTCCCTGTTGAGGTTGGCGTGGGTGTTCCGGTTGGAGTCGATGTTCCCGTTGGAGTTGGTGTTGATGTCCCGGTCGGTGTTGGCGTGGATGTGCCGGTTGGGGTCGGTGTATTCGTCGCGGTGGCTGTCGGTGCTAAAGGTGAAGTGACGCGAAACCAGTCAAAATACGCGGTCGTTTGCTTAACATCAAGTTGGCTGTAAGCCAACAACCCCATGTGCGGGTTGGGCCAATTCACAGCAAGTGGTTGCCCTAAGGTGCGCCAGGTAGCGCCATCGGTGCTGTAGTAACCCTGATAAGTATGACCACGATAGGCCAATCTGAGCGGAAGCGGACTTTGAACCGGAATTGATGCTTGCTCAACCACGATGCCATTGACTTCTGCCTGTACTTCGAGCTTATAGTTTCCGCTATAAATACTCACAAACTTGATGTAGTTGTCGTCATCTTGGTAGATGAGCAAACCGCCTTGTTGGTAATTGATGGTTAAGGGCTCCCAAAAATCAACCAGGGTGCTTACCTCGAAATCACCGGGGGGTGGCTGCCTTAGCAAAAGATTCTTTGCATTGTTCGCGCCCGCGGCCAGGTCTCCCGCTTGGGTTGTGATGCCGAGATAACCAAACCCACGCCGGTTCAGGGGACCGCCAAAAGACCAGTGGCTGTGATCTTCCCTGAGCCAAGACCAAGCGCTGTTCAAAATATTGCCCTCAAATTCATCGTTGTAATAATTCGTTGGCGCGCGAGGAACAAAACTCCAGGGCAGCGACCAATTGCTCTGACCGGCACTATTGATGGCGCGCACGCGCCAGAAGTAAGCCGTATCATATGCTAAACCACTGGCGACTGGATAAGCCAGTAAAGGCGTTACTGCGTCAACGATCGGTGTAGTAAACGACTGGTTATTCGCCACCTGGACTTGATAAGCCGTGGCTAGAACAACTTCAGACCACCTAAGCACTGGCTGCAGGGTGGGCACAGCATCGCCATCATTATAAAACATTGGCAAGGGCGGCGGTGGGACGCGCTGTGCCAGCTGCAAATCAAGGTCATCAAGATCAACGGTTGCACCTAACCCTGTCGCAGCAATTTCGACGCGCAGCTTGGTGGTTCCCGTTGGCATCAGCGCGGATTTAGCAAACCGTTCCCAGTCATTCGTGATCGCGCTGTAGCTTCCGGCAAGCCAGGTCGAGAGCACCGTGCCCACTGACGAAAGCGCCAGCAGTCGAATCTGGACGCTGAAGCTATTCGTTGGCGCAGCAATCTTTAGCCAGCCAGAAAAGTCATAGGCTTGCCCAGCTTGGGCGGCCACATCTTGATTGATCTGATAGGGGTTGCCGTTGTTTGGCGCCAGTTGCAGGGCGGATAAACCAGATCGTTGTGCGCTCGTCGTGCAAGTGGGTGACCCTGTCTTGATCTTCCAGGCGGTCAGACAATCTTCAAAACCACCGTCGTTTAGCTTTAAAAAGAGATTGATGAAAGGCGAGGCGTAAAGTATATTTCGCTCAGGATTGAGCATCGTATTCACAAAAGTAATGCCGGGAAACCGGTAGAAACCATAATTCATGACTGAATTACTCGGCGAGCCTTCCGGATCAACAAGCGTGTGTGGCAGGCCAAACGCATGCCCTAACTCGTGGGCAGCCCCACCTTCACTGATCCGTACCGCACAGCCTGGATAAAGGCAATCCCCAAAGATGTTATTGGGGTCCATCCCGATCAAAAACTGATTACCGCCGCCCAGTGCTGTGCCGCCGAGGCCATCGTGTTGCAAGAATACACCGAGGATCCGATTGCTCTGCCCCGGATAACCCAAGCCTTCCAAATCGCTAAAAATGTTAGTCCATAAAATTTGCCCCCATGCGCAAGACGAATTGGGCGGATAGCAATGGCCGTAATAGTAGGCCAGCGCGTGACTTCCGCTTACCAGGCGTGCTGGCTCCAGATCGAAAGTTCGGTTGCGCAATTGCTGCCCATACCAATGTTGCACCAACTGCATTTGCTTATCGATAAACAGCAAAGCGAGCGGATTGGGGGTTACATCGTTGGGGACAAACAAAATTGGTCGCACTTTGTAGTCTGATGGAGCCGCCGGCAAATTTTTAGCCTGCCCAGCGGGTGGCAGCATGATGTCGTTCGGAACTAAGTCGCCTGGTGAGTAAGGAGGTGGCGTGGCGCGTGGCGTCGAACTAGCCGGCTGGGCTGCTGTGGGCGTGCTACCTGTAGCGAAGAAGAGGACTAAGCCAAAAGATAGCGTGAAGAATAGCAGGTGCTTCATTACTCTACTCCTAGCCTTTATAAAAAAGATCGCGTAGCAGACGAGCAAGCGTGCTTACCTCATAAAGCGCCTTAAATTCTCGCAATCGCTTGTGCGAGCTTAGCGCGACTCTCTAAGGCTAAAAACTTTTGCAAATCATCAGTCAGGTCATTTCGCAACCGTTCAAGCACTTCACGCTGAGTCTCCGCATAATTTTTCACGGTGACGGTATCCAGGGTCGCAGGTAGTGCCTCAAGCATCCTGCCGCTGACGGCCGCATCATTCAATTCACCTAAATCATCTTGGAGCTGCTTGAGCAGTTCGAACAATTCTTCCCCTGGCTGGCCCAATAAATGCTCGGCGAACTCCAGACTATAGCGCATGTATTTACAGGCAATGCGCAACAAATGGAAAATGGGTTCTGGTATGGGCGTACCCGCTTCCAGAAGCGTTTCAAAACAGCGAACATACTCAAAGCGTTCAAGCAACACACTAGGCAGGACATGGCGCACTTGATAAGGGGTCGGTGTTTCATCGGGCTCAAAGCTAGCTTCCCTGACGCCTTTCCCCGGCGTCTGCCAGAAGTGAGCAAACGTGTCGATAAAGTCAGCATATTTTTGACTGTCCAGCCAGGCCAGCAGGGTGTAACGGGCCTGCTTACGCGCGGCGCGCCAGTGGGCGTTTAGCTCGGCTAGTTCAGGTTGCTCCGGCCTTGCTTGTTGAAACTTTTTTAGCTTCTTACGCGCCACATCCAGATCACGCACTTGACCCAGCAAAGCGCCGGTATGTTTCATGATCTTGTTAAAACTGCGAATCGTTTTAGGCTGAAAATAGAGACCAAAGAGCCGAGTTGCCACGCGCGCCCGCCGGATCGCGATACGCATCTTATGAATGTACTCTTCGTCATCCTCATTATTAACCAATGGTGCTAGTTAAAAGAGGTCAAAGCCAGCAATGGAAAGCTTGACAAAGCCAGACTCATCAGGCACAAGCCCCTGCAATTCAAGCAGGAGATTGAAGAGACATAGGGTGTAGCAGAGATGAGTTTCAAAGT
>JBBREZ010000152.1:0-13623 GCA_038225095.1 Caldilineales bacterium | reverse complement strand
GGGCTTATAAGATCGGGACCAACGTGCCGGGGACGGCCGGGGCAAACTTGTTGGTTAAATCCCTTTATCTGGGTCCCGTCCGTCCCCGGCACGTTACAGCTGCGCCACGGCTGTATAGGCCGCTAATTCGTCTCGCAAAGCTTCACCCATGATCTCACCCTGGGCAAAGCGCCGATGGGCACGCCATTTTTTCCACCCAATGCCTAACCACACCAACATTCGCACCAAAGTCAGATGGCCGGGCGCATAATAAGCCTGGTGCTTGGTATAAAAACGAAACCGACTGCGCCACAACCGTTCATAGGCCGACCAGCGCACCTGACGCGTACTCTGGCCTTCATAATGGATCACCTGCGCAATTGGCACGGCGTCAATCGCCCAACCCGCTTGCTTCAGACGCAAACACCAATCGATTTCCTCGCAATACATAAAAAATTCAGGATCCAGCCCACCCACTTGGTGAATCGCCGCGCTGCGCACCATCAAGGCCGCCCCCAGCACAAAATCAACGGGAAAAGGCATGGCCGCCTGCCAAAGCTGCGCCGGATAACGCCCGTTGCAGCGGCTATTATGCAAACGCTGGACGCCGGGCAACCCGGTAAGCGGAAAAAAATCAAGCGCGACCTGAAAGAGCGAGGGAAAACAAAACGCGCCATGCTGGAATTGACCGTTGCCATAGCGCAAATTAGCGCCACACGCCCCAATTTCTGCATGATTGTGCAGGCAAACTGCCATTTGCCATAAGGCATCGGCCACAATTTCGGTATCGGCATTCAGGAGCAGGACAAAGTCGGGCGCTTGACGCAACGGCAACAGTTCCGACCCAGAAAGCGGGTGCGCCATGTTGAAGCCAAGCAATTGGAGGGCGAGATTGTTGCCGCCGGTATAGCCAAGATTATCGGGCGAAGCCACCAAATGAATTTGTGGAAATTCAGCGGCAACCATGGCTACGCTACCATCCTGGCTGGCGTTGTCCACAACGATCACATCGACCGTCAGTTGATCAGCGCTGAGCGCGGCTGAATTCAACACGCTGTGCAAGCAATCGCGCAGCAAATCGCGCGTATTATAGCTGAGAATAATGACGGCAAGCTGCATAAATTCTAGGGTCTACTTTTGACCGTTTGTGTCGTTGGCACGCCGACATCCACCGTAATCCGGTCAATATCGTTATTCGGAATATCGACCGATTGATGAATCAAGCCGCCCCACCAAACAGCCGTGCTCACCGGTGGCACCTCATTGATCACAATACAACCGGCCACCTGACCCGACTTGCCTGGCATCAAATACCACTGCTCATGTCCTTTGACCATGCGTTTTTCCAAGTCTGCCTGACGACCTACAGCCCAACGAAAAGGGAAATCGACGCCGGTCGTATCAAAATTGATGCCAAAACGCCAGACGCCAGCCTGTTGTAGCCACGAATTATCATGTTGGTTGATCGCCAGCGTATTTGAATTTTCGGCAAATTTATATTCCTGCCCCGGCCACGGACCCGAAGTACGGATGGGCACCGTGCCTTCATTGGTGACCGTGGTTGTGAAACAAAGCTTGCCGCCCAAGGGCACTAGGACAATGCGGTTCATCTCGCCTTGCCAATCGATTTCGCTGCCGGCCACGTCGGCGCGCGGGATGCCGCCTTCGGTGATCGTCAGGGCGCGGGTCACGCGGATGGTGTTGCCGGCGGCATCGCTGACCTGACCAATCAAAGTGTATTTGCCATCGGGCGGCGGTTCGGCGTTCAGATCAACGCCACCATCATAGTCGTAAACATGATAACCGCGTTCACCCTGCTTGGCGACGCCCGGTTTTTCGGGAATGATAAAGTTCACGCCGGGCTGGGCTGGATCTTCCAGATAAACCACGGGCGGCGTTGTCACATCTTTATTCAGGTAATAACTAATACTGACGCGATCGTCGATGGCGTCCTGGTTGGGGGTAAAAATTTGGGGCACAACCGAAAAGTTGTGCAGCTCGGGCATTTGCGTATCGCCATTTTGCAACGTGATCGAGCCACTGCTGGTTGCCACCTGCCCATTTTCTTCGCTGGCAGCAATCGTCCAGTGATATTGGCCGTCCGGCAGCACTTGGCTTAGAATTTCTTCGGGGCCGTAACTGGTTTGGACGGTTCTGGCTTCATCGACGACGCCGCCCCATTGCACGCGATAATCACCCGCCGAGCGCAGCCGGTTGCGCCGGAAATAGAAACGTTCGCCCTTGACATTGTCAAAATAGATACTGACGTTAGCCGTTCGTCGCAGACTGTAGATAATGTCAGTCACATCCTGATTGCCGTCGGCATTAGGCGTAATCTGCCCCGGATCAACGCTCACATTATACAACAGCGGGCCGGTCGCAAAGTCCAGTTGACCGCAGCCGCCGATCAGGAACAAGAGCGCCATCAACAGGCACGAATGGCTAAGTTTTCGGTGTAAAGCTTGTCTATGCATGGCGAATGAGTGTAACAGATTGCCCCAGAAATGCCAAAGGTAAGGGTGTAAGCGCTAAGGCTATTCCAAATAAATAACGATCCAGGGATCGAGACCTGACAGGAGAAAAAAGCCTCACCTGTCAGGTCGGTCGACAAATTCATCCCCGCGAAAAGTTTTTGCGCGACGGTGTGCAACGCACGCTGCGCTCATTTCAATCCAGGCGCACCGTAAGTGGCGCCAATTCCACAAAATCTTGACCAGAAATTGTGGGTAGCTTAGTCAGCGCGCCCGCTGCGACAGTATAAACGCTTAGGCGTAATTGATAAGTTCCGTCCACCACATGCTTGCCCAACCAAGCTGCCGCCGGAATTCTGCCCATCACAAACTCGCCAATGGGCCAGCGCGCAACCGGATACGCATAACCAGCCGGGCGTTGGTCGCGCAGATCGGCGATGAAGGCGCCAGTCGTTGTCGAGACTTGACCTGTGATCTGAATATTGGCGAATGGTGCTTGAGTCGCAAGGCGTTCCCAAAAAAGCAGCAGATCACCATTATCTACGACTGTATAGCCGTGTAACAGCAATTGATTGCCAAAGTTGACGTTGAGCGGCGTGGCGATGGGCGGTGCATCGGCAATATGCTTTGGTTTAATGTTGGCAAAGCGGCGCACACTTAAATTCCAGAAAGACGTCGGCTGGCCTTTTTCGCGCCCAGTTAGCTCCAGTTGGACAGGCACAATGCCGGTCGGGTCCACCACGTTGTCCTGCCACTCAACGATCCACGCCCCGGTTTTACCGGTTGCTTTGGCAAAAGCTGCCCGCAAAGGCGTTGCCGTATTGGCAAAAGTAAGCATAGCATTGACATCCAGCACATCAATAGCGGGCAGCCGCAGCGCTGGGATGTCCGGGGCATAATAATGCCAGACCGGCCAGGCGTGACCGCTCACCAAAATGACAATCTCATCCGATTGGATGCGCGCATGCAAAAATGCCGCCACCTCACGCCATTCGTCCTTGGTGAAGGCTGGGTTAACAAACCAGTTGCGGTCGGCATAAAGACAGGTAGCAAGCATGAAAATAATACTCAGGGTAGCAAGTAGAGATTGGAGATTGGAGATTAAATGGCTGTATCCAATCTCCAATCTCCAATCTCTACGCTCCGGTCGCTTTGAAAAGCCAGCCACCCATACCAAGATCAACCCAGGCAGCGCGATCATGACGTAACGGGCGTTGAATTTGGGCGCAAAAGACGCCAGCAAGAGCACGGCAACAATGGGTAGGAGTAGCCAGGGCAGGGTATAGGATAAAATGCGAAATGTAGGGCCCAGAGGGCACCCCGGAGTGCGGAGGGATTCCTCGAATCCACGTTGCGGTTGCCATGTCAGGAACAGGAGTGCAAGCAAGGTTACAACGGCATAGGGAATTAGCAACGGGACCGCCTGCATTTCCTGCACGGTTTGGCCGCTGGTAAAGCTGATAGCGACGCTGCGCAATGCTTCCCAGAGCTTCAATTGCCCCTGCCAATAGCTAGCATCCACGGCCAGGCGTGTGAAGAGCGCCGTAAACCAAGGCAGATACAGGATCAGCACAAGCAGATTGGCGAGCAGAAAAGTGCGTATGGCTTGCCAACAATGTCGGCCACTGGCGCGCCATTGCTCGAACAGAAAAGCGCTCCCGAATGCCATCAACAGGAAAAAGGCAAAGTAATGGGTATAGATGGCGGCGATCGCAGTCAACCCATAAAACAGATAAAAGCGGCGGCGCTTTGGGGCTTCGGCAATGCGCAGCACGCAATAACCAATCAGCACGCCCAGCGCCGTCAACAGCGCGTACATACGCGCTTCTTGGCTATAGTAGAGCAGGAGGGGATGAAAGGTGGTCAACAACGCCGCCAAACGAGCAGCGTTGGCGCGCCGGATCAAGCGATCGGCCAATATAGCCAGCAAAGGAACAGTGATTGTGCCAAAAAAGACCGAGGGAAAGCGCAGGCTCCACTCGCTCCAGCCGGCCAGCCGCCCCCAGCCCGCCACGACATAATAGTAGAATGGCGGCTGAATGTCATTGGCTGTCCAGCGCGTGAGCTCGCCGATGCCGCGCTGCGCCACGTCCGCCGTCACGCCTTCGTCATACCAGAGGCTCTGGGCGTCGAGCTTGTAGATGCGAAGCGCAAATGCCACCAAGATCAACAGGATCAGGAACAAATGGTGCAGGCGTGAATCTATTGCGACGGCCTTAAGTCGGTTCACCGCGCCATGTTCCTTCCGTGGCTTTTAGCGGCCAGAACCGCCCGATCAGGACGCTCAATAGCGCCATAATTCCTTCGCCAAACATCGTCCACAGGCGCATCGCCAGCGCAGCCACGGTCACGACCCCGCCATCCATCAGCGGCACCAGCAAGAGGTAGAAGGCCCCTTCGCGCACGCCCAAACCGCTGGGTGTAATAAAACTGATAAAGCCGATCGCATAGGCGATCGCATAGACGGCGATCAAGTGCGGCGTCAGGGCGAGCATCCTGGCGGTGGTGTAATCGTCCAGCGCAAAGGTGAGCGCGGCAAATGATGCACCCCACAGCAACCAGTTTACTGCCGTGATCAAGAGTAAAAGCAGCAAATTACCACTGGTAAGCCGGGTGGCCAACGGTTGGCGGCCTGCTTTACGGAGCGCCCAATTGATGCAAACGATCAACCAGTTGGGGCGTGCCAAGAAGATCACAACCGGTAGCAACCCTAAGCCGAGCAACCACGGGGCCAATCGGCTGAGCCAATGGGTCAACAGGCCCCAGTTGCCAGTCAGTGGGAAATAACAGACGGCAATCGGCGCGACCGCCAACAAATTCACCGCTTGGTATAACGCTACACTGGTAAAACTAGCTTCTGGGCGAATGTTGTAATTCTGGCAATAGAGCGTCATGCTCAACGGTTGCCAGACATTGCCGGGAATATAACGCACAATCGCGCTCAGAAACCAAATGCGCAGCGCCGCTAGATACGGCAACCGTCCGCCCACCAGCCTGAGCAAATGTTGCCAGATGCCAACTTCCATGCTCCAACTCGCCAACATCAGCGCGCCAGACAGGGCCAACCAACCGCCGTGTAACCGCCAACTATGATGGCGCAGCGTGGCCCATTGACTGTGTAGGAGCAAGCCAATAAAGACCACGGATATCCCCAAAAAGAGTGGCTGCGCTCGGATCAAAAGCCGTTTCCACATCGGTCAAGCCCTGCCTGAGCGAATGGCGAAATGATCGCCGATTGCCAATCGTAAACAGAATGCTGGGGTATAGGTGGCGCATGAAATAGTGAAACGGGTCAATGGCATGAATATCCTAGCGAACGCTATGATTGTGTCCAGAATCAAGCAATGTGCGCTTGCAATTTATCATAGAGGCAGAGATCTTGCGAAATCTGGCGCTTCCCCCACGGCGCTGGGCATGATAATTTTGTCAGTTGACGAACAATTTTGCCCATGTTACCATTTCAGGGTAGCCACTATCGATGGATAGCTGAAACTATGCGTCGATCGTATACAAAGCCAACGATAAAACAAATGAAAGATAATCGCACGCAAAGGCAATCTAGCAACCTAACACAAAACTGATGAAGCTTCCCTTGTTTTCCTTTGCACACTTTGACGTTCGGCGAGCTCAGTCGAGCCGCGCCTTTGCGTGAGTAAGCCCTGAAACCAAAAGAGAAAAGAGGAAATGACCATGTTTGAGAAACGCCAGATCGGCAAAACAACAGCGCAGGTGACCCAACTTGGCCTCGGCGGCGCGCCGTTCGGTGATCTATTTGAGGCCATCAGCGAGGAACAGGCGCAACAGGCCTTGCAAGCAGCTTGGGATGCCGGTGTCCGTTATTTCGACACGGCGCCCTTTTATGGCTACGGAAAAAGTGAACATAGAGTGGGGCAATTTTTGCGTCAACAGCCACGCCAGGAATTTGTGATCTCGACTAAAGTCGGTCGAGTTTTCCATGCGCCGCGTAATCTGGCTACGTTTGACAAGGGCAATTGGGTGGGCGGGCTGCCCTTCGAATTTGACTATGATTACAGCTATGACGGCATCATGCGCTCGTATGAAGATAGTTTACAGCGTCTGGGTTTACCGTCGGTTGACCTGTTGGTTATTCATGATCTCGACTTCTACTTCCACAAAAACGACGCCAAGGTCAGCGCCTATCTGAGTCAACTGTTCACCAGTGGCTGGCGGGCGTTGGAAGAATTGCGTGCCACCAAACAGATCAAGGGCGTCGGCGCAGGTATTAACGAACTGGGCATGATCCCACGTTTTCTTGATCTGATCGATCTTGATTTCTTTCTCGTCGCCTTTGGGTATAATTTGCTGACGCAGGACATGTTGGAAAGTGAGTTTGGCTTATGTGCTGCGCGCAACGTCAGCGTGATCATTGGGGCGGTCTTCGCCTCAGGGATCTTGGCGACGGGCGCTGTACCCGGCGCGCGCTATTTCTATGCGCCAGCCTCCGCCGAGATCATGGAAAAGACGCGCCAGATCGAAGCAATTTGTCAACGCCACCAAACGCCGCTGCCGGCCGCAGCCTTACAATTCCTGCTTGCCCACCCCGTCGTGGCCGCGCTGATTCCTGGGACGCTGGGACCAGCCCATGTGCAGTCGAATGTCGCGCTGCTGCAACAGCCGATCCCCGTAGCGCTCTGGTCGGACCTGAAGCAGGCCGGTCTTTTGCGCGAGGATGCACCGACACCGTGAACGCGTCACGCCTTTCGATTGACGTAAACGATAGCAACGCTTAAAATGACTTAAACTGTGCGGCAAAAAATGGAAGAATCTTGTGTGGAACTACGATGTTGTTTGGAATCCAGAACCGGATGGCAATATAGCGCACATCGCCGAACACGATTTGACACCGGAAGATGTAGAAGAAGTGTTATTGAACCCAGTGGGCCACGATATTAGCCGTTCATCTGGGCGACCAATTGTCTATGGTTTCACATCGGATGGGCGTTATGTTTTGGTTGTTTACGAAGAAATCGACGAGCAAACGCTGTATCCCATTACAGCTTATGAGATAGAAGTTTAAGGGAACAATATGTCCACAATGACCGGAAAACGGATCTACCGCGCCGCTACCCCAGAAGAAAAAGTCAGGCACCAGCAGATCAGGGAGCAGGTGCAAGAGGAGTTGCCTGAGCTTAAACAGCGAGCCAGACAAAAATTGACGGAGATAGTTCGCCATGGGGTTGCGCTTCAGCAGGCAATTGATCTGCTCAAGGCCGAACGCATTAAACAAGGGCTAAGCCTCTCTGAGCTAAAAGAGTATCTAGGGATCGAAGGAGCAACCTTAGCGAAATTAGAAAGTCATGAGGACGCCAATCCTACGATTAGTACACTTACGCGTTATGCCGAAGCTGTTGGTAAAAAGGTTTTGGTCATCCTCGCCAATGCCGATGATTGAGCGAGATGGACAAACGTGATCGGCACTTTGCGTAGCGCGAGCCGTAGACAGTGTGAGCGCCATGTGGCAATGGGAATCACATGGTTGCATAGTTTTTGGAATAGCCTTTGTGTGGCTAGGATGACCGCTTTTCTTCACATCTCTAGCGCGCCCAACGCCTTGAGCGCCAGCTTTTGCGCCTCTGTGATTCCAGTTGCGCCAGTAATATTCATGCCAGTGTAAGGACCAGGCGCATGTAATGTATACAGACATTTTCCTGTATGCATATTCCATACCTTGGCGGCTCCGTCTAAGCTACAGCTAGCGAGCAGAAGACTATCACTACTAAAAGTAAGATTTTGAATGGTATTGGTGTGCCCTTGTAGCTTATGCGCGAGTGCAATGGGGGTTGCAGGCGACTGAGCAAGCGTGCGCGTATCCCAAAGATAAATCGTAGCTTCACCTGTGCCGGCAGCTAAGAAAGCGCCATCTGGGCTGAAGGCCAGCGCCTGGATAAGACTGGAATCTTGTGGCAAAACTTGCTGTAGCTGACCTGTATTCACATCCCACAGGCGCACGGTTCGATCAAAACTGCCCGAAGCCAAGCTTTGCCCACCAGGGTGAAAGGCGACCGTCCATGCCCATTCAGTATGTCCATGCAGATGCCGACGTTCGCCAGTGCGCACTTGCCAAAGTGTAACCGTCGAATTATGGCTACCTGCCGCAATGATCTGCCCATCGGCACTCATGACAACATCTTTAATGCGTGGGTCGCCCTCTATATGGAATGTGTGCAGGCATTGACCGGTCTGACTATGCCACAGGCGAACGGCGCCGTCATAGCCACCAGAAATCACAAACTGCCCATCGTGACTGAACGTCACCGCATGAATCTCACCAGCGGTGCGCAAGATGATAGGTGGCTGCACCCAGGTGACAGTCCCACCCTGAAGGTGAACCGGCCATAGTCGTATCGTGTGATCGGCGCCGCCCAAAGCCATCAGTGACCCTTCGGTGGCTGGTTCTCGTCCGAAAGCAAGGCTCAGATTATCATTATTCTCAAACCCACGGAACATGTGGATATACTGACCGGTCGCCGCATCCCATAGATGGACTTTACCGTCCGAGCTAGCACCGGCCAATAAAGGAAGCTCAGGGTGGAAGGCTACACGGTTCACCCAGTTTCGATAGCCATGCAGCACCTGACGAGTGTGCATATTGACGCCGAGGTCCCAAAGATACACACTACTATTACCGGTTTCACTACTGGCTAGCAGCGCGCCATCGGGGCTCATGGCAAGGGCATTCACCTCTCGGTTATGGCCGATGAGTGTGGTCAACAGTTGTCCTGTTGCCACATCCCACATGCGAATGACCGGCTCATGGCCCGCGCTGAACAGACGCCGGCCATCGGGGCTAAACACAGCGACATAGATCGCGCCACTATGCCCAGTGAGCACAAATCGGCACGGGTTGACGTCCTGCTGGGCGACAGCCGCAAGATCCCATACCCGGATGGTTTTGTCAATGCTGCCGGTGACGAGCAAGGCGCCGTCTGGGCTAAAGAGGATGGGTTCCACACCAGCGCTGTGGCCGCGCAAAATTGCCCATTCTTCGCCCTCATCCAGACGCTCGATATTCCATAGCCGCACAGTATGATCCGTGCTAGCGCTGGCTAAGCGCGCGCCATCTGGACTGAAGGCGAGGCCCATGACCCAGCCGGTATGTTTGTCCAAAACGTGCAGGCTGCGTCCAGTGCGCACGTCCCAGAGCCGTACCGTCTGATCATGGCCGCCAGAAGCAATGATCCGACCAGCAGGGTGAAAGGCCACGGCCCGCACCCAATCGGTGTGACCAACCAAGACTTGTCGACATTGTCCGGTTTGGACATCCCACAAACGCACAGTCCCATCTTTACTGGCACTGGCTAGGGTTTGACTATCTGGACTGAAAACTAGTTCCCAGATCGTAGTGTCATGGGCTTTGATCATTGAACACAATTGTCCATCGCTAGCATGCCAAAGGTGAATTTCGCCGGTGGTGGTTCCTCCCGCCAGCATATGACCATCCGGAGCAAAGGTTAACGCCTCACAGGAGCTAAAAGGATTGACGAAAACAGTATCTCTCCACTTTGCTTGCGCAAAGTTCACCCCAGACAAATTCACTCGCGCCAAATAAGCCTGCCAGATCGTCAACTGGGAAAAATCATATCCGCCCAGGTCAATCCCTAAATGGATGAGCAGGTTAAGGATATTCCCGCCAGCATAGCCGCTGACGCCGGCCACCCGCAATTGCTCCAGGAGATGCCGCAACTGTTCTTCTAACGCTGTCTGGCCCAACGCAACCGTCAACCGTTCGCCGACGGGTTGCAAGAAAAGCCGCACCTGACTCTGACGCACATACTCTTTGGCTTGGGCCTTGAGTAAGGCATGGCTGTGCAAGCGTTGGGGTGTTGCCGTTTCGATTTCCCGACAGATTTCATCGATCAAATAGGCGGTGGCATACTCCATAATCACATTCTGGAGCGTGAAACCAGCAGGTGTTTTTTCGAGCAATGATCGGTGTTGTAATGAACGCAACGCTCCGAACAACGCGCTCTTAGACCCCGATTGCGCCATATCCCGTTGCAGGGTTTGCAGGGTCACTGGTTCGCGCTCGATGACAAGCCAAAGGAGTAGTTCATACTCCAATGGGGCGAGGCGAGCAAATTGCTGGTCTAGCACCTCGCGAATGTCTGCAAAGAGTAGCATTTCATCGGCCAAAAACGCTGCAATATCGCTTGCAAAGAAGTCTTGGATCGTCTTGATGATCAGTTGCAGCGCCAACGGATTGCCCGAATAGCGCATGAGGAGTGTCGTCTGGTGGGCAACACTTCCCAGTAGATTTCCCCCCATCAGCATGCGCTGGCCAGCATCCAGCGCCAATCCTCGCAGATGCAGCAAGCGGATCGGCGCGTCTTTCTGCTCCAGACGGGCGACTTCATGGGGCAATTCTCGACTGGTTAAGAGCAGGCTACTGCGGTGCTGACTCTCACCCATCCGCAACAGTAATTGACCGTAATCTTCATAGCCAAGGCGGTAAGTGCCGGTAGCGTGTTCGCCAGAGGCACCATCATTTAGGATGCTTTCGACGTTGTCGAGCACAAGCAAGCAGGGCTGCTGGCGCAGGTAACCAAACAGCAAGGCCAATTGCGCATCCAAGTGAGTGGGCCATACTGCCACGCTGTGGGCGGAGAGTGTTTGCACCCAATGACGCAAAATGTCGGCTAGGGGCGGCGCGTTGATCAACGAACGCCAGATAATGCAGGTAAAGTTGTCCACTAGCCTGGGGACCAACCCAGCCGCCAAGGTCGTCTTGCCCATCCCGCCCATGCCTAAAATCATCACGACGCGATACCGTTCCGTCGCCAGCCACTGTGTGAGTTGGCGCGCTTCCTCCTCACGCCCCCCAAAGGCGCGCACATCGGGCATTTCACCCCAATCATGCCGATTTTCGATTTCAAATTTTAGATTATGGATGGCGCTGGCTGTGTCGTTGAGCTCACCCTGTGCCTTGCGCCCTGTCTTTTGCTGCGGCTCTCCCCTACCCTTTATCTCCCCTTTACGAATTTGCTCAAAGAGTGCCACCGTCTCTGCGTCTGGCTCGGCGCCCAACTCATCGGCCAATACTTGGCGACAATGAGCATAATGGGCCAATGCCGCCTGGCTTTGCCCATCCCAGGCCAAAAAGCGCATCTTCTGACGGTGCGCTTCCTCGCGCCAAGGTTCGAGCACCAACCATTGGTTGGTATAACGTAAGCCCAGCCCAGTTTCTTGGTGCTTGTCAAAGTGCTCGGCAAGTTGGTGCAAAATTTGCGTCGCTAGGTGATGCAGCCGTTCGCGCGTCACCAACATCCATTCTTCAAACTCAACAGCCTCTTCCACATAAAAACCGGCGAGAAAGTCTCCGACGTAATGATCAACGGCGGTCTGGAGCGTATGCATTTCGTCTGTGGCGTTCGTTGCTTTTTCAAACAAGACGACATCAACTTGGCAAGGCCAATCGGGGTTGAGCGCAATTGTCAAACGAGTTATATCCAAATAATTCGGGAGCGCGTTGCGCAGATGGTAGACCGCCTGACGCAAATTGGCAAGGGCTTCCGAATCACTCTTTTCTGGCCAGAGCAGACCAGCCAATGCCAGCCGCGAGTGTGGTCGCGTGCTCAAGGCCAAGTAAAAGAGGAGTGCTTGGCTCTTGGCAGCGGAAAGTTTAGGGAGGGTGCGACCCTCAAGGAGAATCTGGGGACTGCCAAGCAACTTGAGTTCTAGCATTGTAGAGGTCCTTTAACGTTGCTCTAACGGCGCTTTGACGGTTTTTTGAAATTCTGGTCCACAACCTAGGCCACGCACTGACGTTGCTTTAACGCAGGCCTGATATGCTGTGAACAAGCCCCACCAGAACACGCCACTAAGAAACAACGCACGACCATTTTAGTTAGTACAGGCGCAGTAAATTGTGTTGAACTTGAAAATTCTACCCAGCGTGGAAACAAGCAACAACCTCGCCAACCCAAAAAAGCGGCGAGTGCCATTCCGACCAGATATGGAGATGGAGAGTCACCTTAAGAATAGTGTCAATTTAATTCTATCGTAAAACTTTATTTTTTACAATCAGCAGAATTTTTACCTGCTGGCGTGCAGTTACAAACTGCATCCACGTTTACCCGAAGGGGACGTATGTACGCCAATGTTACCACCCTACAAATAAAACAAGGTGACATCGCTGCGTTTACGCAAGTCTGGGCCACACAGCTCGAACTTGCCATCAACCAATTGTCCGGCCTGGTCGATCTCTATCTGCTCGTCAACCAAGCGACACACACGGTGCTCCTGATCGCGATCTATGGCAGTAAAGTCGACGCCCTGGCCGGTCAAAGGAGGGATGAGTATCAACAACTCGTTGCGCAACTAGCTGGTCTGCCGCTCATCGAAACCATTGTCCACACTGGATACACGATTATTTCAACGTAAGTTGGCGGTATCCTATGGTCATGTCTGCCGTTGGGACAACGAAGGCAGTTTTAGCCGCATCATCATCTGAAATCACTGGGAAGATGTAGCGTACAGGTCGCGTGTTCCGGGTCAATGCCGCAGCACAAAGCCTGTAACATCCCATGATCAATCCCATCTGTTTCCGCTGTAAAACCAAACAAAATCCGATCAAACAAGGAGCATTCGCATGAGACATCGACGCGTTGAATCACTCATTATGTTGGCGGTGTTACTGGCTGTCAACTTCTTCACCTTGCTCTGGCTGCAAGGGAGGCCGATCAGCACGGCCTGGGCCAGCGCATTGAGCCAGGCGACAGGAGCGACGATTCCGGCCACCTTCAATTACCAGGGCTTCCTGCGCAACCCGGATGGCACTTTAATGACAGGCACCCACAAAATTGTGGTCAGACTGTATGCCGATCCAGCGGACGGTAACCCTTTGCACGATGAGACATTCGCGAACGTCCCCGTGCGCGAGGGTCTCTTCAACATTGTGTTGGGCGATGCTGTGCCCTTTGCCGCCGATCTCTTCCTCAACCACGCGCCGCTCTATCTTGGCGTTACGCTGGACGACGGGCAAGAGTTGATTCCTCGCCAACGCATCCACGCCGTGCCGTGGGCATTGACAGCCTCGTCGTTAGCCCCGAACGCAAGCGCCAACGGATTGACGAACAACGGTACGACAGCCCTCAACAATGGCTTGACAGTTGGTGGTGAAACGACCCTTGGTGGTGGATTAACCGTGAATCAG
>JBBREZ010000151.1:0-13630 GCA_038225095.1 Caldilineales bacterium | reverse complement strand
GTCATGGTCTTGGTGCCGGTCATCATGCCAGTGCCGGTTGGAGTCTCAGTGCCGGTCATGGTCTTGGTGCCGGTCATCATGCCGGTGCCGGTCATGGTGCCGGTTGCGGTCATGGTCTTGGTGCCGGTCATCATGCCAGTGCCGGTTGTGGTCTCAGTGCCGGTCATCATGCCGGTGCCGGTCATGGTGCCGGTTGCAGTCATGGCTGTGGTCGAGGCTGTCGTTGCGGTTGCGGCCGCCACGGTGTCTGTTGCTGCAGGTGCTGCTGTTGGTGCTGCCGCGCCGCCACCGCAGCCGGACAATACCAAAGCGGTAACGACGACGAGCGCACCTACTAGTTTGCTCAACAGTTGCTTTTTCATCTTCTTCTCCTTGAATAGATCTGGATTGAGTTAATATAAAGATAATACCAATAAAACCGTCGTCAATGTGCTGCTTAACGGTCGCGTAGGACTATTGCAAAAGATTCTTATTTGACGACCTAAGTATAAGACTGTATCTAGCTGAAATTTATCTATCTAAATAATTGTTTCAGCCACTTGATGGAAATTTACTGGATTGTTTCTATAGCCGTTTTAAAGTTTGAGGAGAATCTTGTTAATAATAGCTTCACAGCTCATAGATTAATTTCTAGTAGGTTGATTTAGTTAATTAAGATTATTATATCATCTATCATGCCATTTATTGCAAATTCTTTATTTCACAATAAACAGTCACAGTTCGTTATTTAGGTCGCAAGCTATTCTACGTTGGTATATAGTAGGCCATCACAACTTAAGTCATGTTACGCAGTACTCGTGTAGGCTGGGTTCGTCGCTCCACCTATGCGTGTAATCGATCATCATTCTGCGGCGAACCCAGCCTACGACTACGACAGCCTGCGTAACGTGAGAACTTAATCGTAACGATAATATATTCACTGTGAAATTTCCTTACTGGACAGCCATTGGGTGGAACGGAGCTTGCACTGCTACTACGGCCTTGGCATGATTACCAGACGTAAGAAGAATATTAGATGGCTAGATAGCGCTGGTGCAAAGAGTTAGTGCCCCCTACAGGAGTCGAACCTGTGACACAAGGCTTAGGACGCCTCTGCTCTGTCCACTGAGCTAAGGGGGCAAATGACGGTATATGCTGCTCAGATAAAATAACACAGCTTCCCTCAGTTCGTCAAGGTTGTCAGGTGAGCAAGGCGCAGCAATGGCTGAGCATAGCCATGCTGTACGTACTTTGGTGTGCTGTGTCTTGGCACTTTGTTAGCGCATCCATTTATTTTAGGTTACAATAGACTAAATAATCGTGAAACCAAGGGAGAATCAACGAATGCAGGATATTCAGCGTTTTGTGCAAGAGATCACCAGCAATGTCGAAAAAGTAATTGTCGGCAAAAATGCAGTGATCGAAACGCTTGTGATCGCACTGCTGTGTGAAGGCCATGTTTTAATGGAAGATGTGCCCGGCGTTGGTAAGACTATGCTGGCGCGCGCCTTGGCGGTGACGCTCGGCGTCGAATTTCGTCGTTTGCAATGTACGCCTGATCTGTTGCCGAGCGATATTACGGGCGTCAGCGTCTTTAATCAGGAAAGCCGGCATTTTCAATTTATGCCTGGCCCCGCTTTTACGCATGTTTTGCTGGCCGACGAAATTAACCGTGCCACACCGCGGGCGCAAGCTGCGTTGCTCGAGTGTATGGGTGAACGCCAGGTGACGGTAGATGGGGTGACCCGCCCCTTGCCGCGGCCCTTTTTGGTGCTGGCGACGCAGAACCCAATTGAATACGAAGGCACTTTCCCTCTGCCCGAAGCCCAGTTGGATCGTTTTCTTTTTAAAATTAACCTAGGCTATGTGACACCCGAACAAGAGAGCGTCATGCTCATTAATTTGGGCGGGCGCCACCCGATTGAGCGCTTGGAACGCACCATCGATGGCCTGGCGCTGCCGCAACTGGCTGAAGCGGTCTGGGCGGTGCATGTCGATGACAGTTTGCGTAATTATATTGTGACGTTGATCCAGGCTACACGCCATCACCCAGATCTGGCGCTGGGGGCTAGTCCACGGGGTACGCTGGGGCTGTATCGCGCGGCCCAGGCGCGTGCCGCCATCCGTGAGCGCAACTATGTGCTGCCGGACGACATCCAGGCTTTAGCGCCGCTCATCTTGCCGCATCGTTGCATTGTGCGGCCCGAAAGTTTGCTGCGCGGGCGCACAGCCGAAGCGATTATCGCGGAAATTATCGAAAAAACGGTGTTGGACTTGGGTGGCGTAGACAGGTAGGGAGTAAGAAGTAGGGAGTAAGGATTAGAAGCATCTTCGATGAGTGCCTAATTCCGTATCTCGTATTCCTACTCCCTGTTACCAGGGCAAATCGCGTACATATGAACAATCTCTTCTGGTCCCTGCTGCTCCTTTTTCTGGTCGGCGTGTTGTTGCGCATGGACTGGGTCTACTATCTGGTCTATGTGATCGGCGGCGTGTGGGTCTTTAGCCATTGGTGGATCAAACGCAGTGTCGGCAAGCTGGATGTTCAGCGCCAACTGGCTGATCATGCCTTTCTGGGTGAGAAAATTCCGGTTGCGGTGCGTTTTACGAATCGGAGCTGGTTGCCCTTGCCCTGGTTGCAACTTCAAGAACTGGTTCCCCTGGATTTGAAGGACGCCCTCGATTACAGCATGGTGATCAGCGTAGGGAGCCGAGCGGTTGTTGAACATCACTACAGTTTGTATTGCAAACGGCGCGGCTATTACGCGCTGGGGCCGTTGAGTTTGCGCACTGGAGACTTGTTCGGTTTTGTGGATGCCGTCTGGCAAACCAATCAGATTGTCAATATTACGGTTTACCCCCAAGTGTTGCCATTGCACAAGTTGGGGTTGCCCAGCCGGGCGCCGTTTGGGGTGATCGCCAGCCGACAACGGCTTTTTGAAGACCCAGCCCGCCTGTCTGGTGTGCGCGCGTATACGAATGGCGATAGCCAACGCACAATCCATTGGAAGGCCAGCGCTCACAGTGACAATTTGCTGGTCAAGAAATTTCAACCGGCCATCGCGCTGAATGTTGCGATTGTCTTGGATCTAAACCGTGAAGCCTATCCCCATGTCGGCGAATATGGGTTGAGCGAATGGGCGATTGTGATCGCAGCCTCGCTGGCTAGCCATATGGTCCAGCAGCGGCAACCGGTTGGGCTGATCACGAATGGCATTGATGCTATATCCGATCAACTGGCTGCGTCGCTGCCCTCGCGCAATGGACAAGGCCAATTGATGAGCATTTTGAGCTTGCTGGCCCGCTTGAAAATGCACGCGTTTACACAAGATTTAGCGACTTGGTTGCCTAATCAAATTACGCATTTGGAATGGGGCGCCACGTTGGTGGTGATAACGCCCCAACTCGATGAACCAGCGCTGTGGGTGCTGCACAATGCCTATCGCCGCGGTTCACAGGTGATCGTCTTACTCTGCGCGCCCCAAGTTGACTTGGATCTGTTGCAAAGCCGCGGCAAAAAGCTTGGGGTTGCCATTTACAAGACCTTTTGGGAAAAAGACTTGGCAGCGCTAGAGACGTTGGGAACAGGATAATTTAACGCATGGTGGAAATCGCACAAATCAAGCATACACCCGAAAATTCGTCAGATGCGCAAGCATCGACCGCTTCTCCGCTGGAACGCGTACCCTACGACCAACCGTGGCTGACGTCATTATTGCGCCCCGTTTTGATTGCCATCCTGGTTGCCTGTTTGGATCTGGTGCTGATGGCCTGCATTGCCCGCATCGAGCCTGCCCTTTCTGGAAATTACGTGCCCCTTATTCTTTTCTTTAGCATCACGGCCGTGATCCTCGGCTGTGTAACGACAACTTTTCTCGCCCAGCCTGCCCATCGCCATCGGCGGACACCCTTCTATCGCCTGGCCGAGGTCGGTCTGTTACTGGCGGTAACGCGCCTTGCGATCTGGCTGGTAACGGGCAGCTTACCCACCGCGACTGAATTTTTGGTTCACCCCCTGAGCACCTTGTTCGACGGCTTATTTATCATTGGTGGTTTAATTGTGATCTTCTCATGGAGCATGGCGACTGATATCACCCACGATTTGTTGCGCCTGGCCTTGCAAGCAGATGAACTATACGCGATGCAGACAGATCGGATGGGTGAGATGGTGCGCTCATCCCACACGGATCGCCCTTCGATTTTGCGCGGGGTCGTCAATCGCTGGGTGATCGGCGGCATGCTGATCATCTTATTGGCTGCTTCGTTGCGCCTTGGCCCGCCGACCGGCAATGGGCTTTTTGCGTTCGCTCAGCAGAATATCCAGCTATCTGTCGTCGGCGCGGTGGTCATTTATTTCCTCACTGGTTTGTTGCTGATCAGCCAGGGTCAATTAGCCCTGCTCCGCTCTCGGTGGACCATTGATCGCGTGCCTAGTGCCAATAATGTGCTACGCAACTGGCCGCTTTATGTGCTAGCGCTGCTTTTGATCATTGGGCTGGTGGCGATCTTGTTGCCCTTTGGTGGCACCTTTTATCTGGCGCAAATTGTGGGTGGGTTCATTGCGCTCATCTTTAACGCCCTCTTTGGCATGTTCCAATTTGTGATGATGTTGTTGATGTTGCTCATCTCGCTGATCACAGGCAAGGCGCCGCCGCCGCCAGCCCAACAACAGGCACCGCCCCCGCCGCCGCCGCCAATTATACAAGCCCAGCCGCAAGTTTCCCATCTCCCGATCTGGGTTGGCGGCGCACTGTTTTGGCTGACAATGGCGCTTTTGCTTGGCTATGCCGCTTATATTTATTTTAGCGGACGCGGTTTCAATTTTGCTTGGTTACGTGCGTTGTGGCAATCATTGCGCGAACGTTGGTTGCAGTGGTTCGGCGCGTATCAACAGTGGCAAATGACGCGGGTGCGCACGGCCGCCAACGTTGCGAACGCGCTGAATAACTTGGAACGTGATAAATTCGGCGCGTGGCAGCAACGGGGCGATCTTGATCCGAATCAACGGGTGCGTTATCTCTATCTTTCCTTGCTACACGCGGCCGCGCAAATTGGTTTGCCGCGCGCCGAAGGTGAAACACCGCTTCGATATGCCCCACGTCTAGCGAAAGAGCTTGCCGCCTTGCATGACAATCTATCCAAAGATAATCTAGACAGTAAACTTGCGCCGGAAGCGCAACCTTCTGCTTTGCCAACCGACGAAAAAATCGCCCAGACGCCATCATCGTCAACATTGGCCGAGCCAACGATCCAAACGGATGTTGCGTTACAAGATGTTCAAGCCTTGACCGCTGCCTTTATTCAGGCGCGCTATGCGCAGACGCCGGTTGCCGCTACCGAAGCATCGCGCTTGCAGCAACTTTGGGAGCAGCTCAAACGGCAACTACGCCTGTAAAAAACCTTACCCTTTTCATAAACGTACGCCTATTGAAATTGCTACAAAAATTGCTCTTGACGATCTGTCCCGCTCCTGCTATAATCTTACACAAATTAATGATACTTTCGGCATATTATAAGGTGAATGATCTGTCATAGGCATAATTCGTATACGTGGCAGCCAACTTCACCCGCATAAACATAAACCGGAGCAGTTTTTAAGATGTCAGAATCCGCCCAAAACAACATTGAGACACGCACTGTCGAACGCCAGGCTCAAGATCAATCAGACTTGGCGTTGTTTGAACAATATCTAGAAGCCGATGGAGACTTTGATTCGCCCGAACGGGGCGACCTACGCGAAGGCGTGATCGTCGAAGTTCGGCCTAGCGAATTGTTAGTCAATGTTGGGAGCAAGCGCGATGGCGTTGTGCCCCAATCAGATCTTGCCAAACTCGATCCAGAATTTGTTAAGAATTTGCATGAAGGCCAAACGGTAGATGTGGTGGTCAGTCGGCCAGCCGAAGACGACGGCACCTTTCAATTAAGCATTGCGGATGCACTCCAACAAAAAGATTGGATCATCGCGCAAAAGCTGATGGACAATGGTGAAATCACTACGCACAAAGTGATTGGCTACAACAAAGGTGGTTTAACGGTTGAATTCAACCGTTTGCGCGGTTTTGTTCCCGCCTCGCATATTATCGACATGCCGCGTAACCTCAACGAGGATCAACGGCGTATCGAGTTTGAACGCCGTAACGGCGAAGAGATGCGCCTCAAAGTGATCGAGGTCGATCGCCGTCGCCGCCGGCTGGTAATGTCGCAAATGCTAGCCGAACGCGAATATCGCACCTCGCAAAAGGAAGCGCTCTTTACGCGGCTGAAAGTGGGCGATGTGGTGACCGGCGAGGTGCGCAGCCTGCGACCCTTTGGCGCCTTTATCGATCTAGGTGGCGCCGATGGCCTCTTGCATGTCAGCGAAATCGGTTGGGCACCGATTAATCACCCGCGCGAAGCATTAGAAGTTGGCCAGAAGATCGAGGTAGAGGTGTTGCGTCTGGACCCTGAAAACCAACGGATTGCGCTCAGCCGCAAACGGCTCAACGCCAATCCTTGGTCGGATGTTGAAAGTCGCTACCAGGTGGGCGAAATACTATCGGTCACTGTAACACGATTGGCCGACTTTGGCGCTTTTGCTCAGGTTGAGCCTGGTATTGAAGGCTTGATTCATCTCAGCGAATTGGCGGATATTTCCGTGGCGGAACCGTTGAAGACCGTCCGTCCCGGTGAAAAAATTCAGGTAAAAATTCTGCGCATTGATCCGAAGCGCCAACGGATTGGGCTAAGCCGGCGACAGGCGTTGGAAGCCGGAACCGATGAAGAATCTACATCGGCCTAATTGACGGCGCGCGACGCTTGCTTTCAAGTTGATCATTGATTGAAGGTACAAATTTTACTGGATATTGTTTTTGCCGGGTATTACAAAGGTAAAGTATAATACCCCTGTAGAAAGTTTGCTTGGCTTCTCCAGACCTGTCAGAGTGCCATTATGGGCATCTGGCAGGTTCTGTTTGTCTGTTGTTAGTGACTTGATGTTGTTTGGCTTGTCGACTAATCCAGTCTTTTGAAAGGAGGTGAAAGAAATGAGTGTAGATCTACGCCCCGGTGAATCTCAAGAAAGTATTTTGCGCCGCTTCCGTAAGGCTGTGGCCGAAGCTCGCATTTTGCCGATTGTGCGTCAAAAACGCTGGTTTACGTCCAAAAGTGAAATTAAGCGCATTAAACGGCAAAAAGCCATCAGGAAATCACAACGGACACCATTGTCTGAGTGATAAACGGTTTTGGGCAGTAAAGCTGTCCAAAATCTCCTTGCTCATCTAAGTTAGTGTGCTATCAGCCAAACCAATGCTGACAAAAGCTGGTCCTGCACACTTGCTCTGATGAGTGAACCTATTTAGCATTTGTCAGAATGGAGTTACATGTCCTCAGAAGAAGCTATTGTCGTAGAAGGAAAGATTGTTGATACGTTGCCGAATGCAATGTTCCGCGTTCAACTGGAAAATGGTCATACGGTACTGGCCTATCTATCTGGCAAGATGCGCAAATATTACATTCGTGTCCTATTAGGCGATAAAGTGCGGGTTGAAATGAGCCCGTATGATTTGACGCGCGGTCGCATTATCTACCGTCATAAAAATTAACCTGGTGTAGGGCGAAGTTTGATTTTTGAATCGCTGGTTTTGCACAATTTAGCGGCTAGAATCGATGACGGTAAAGGGTGAAGCGATATCTCACCCTTTTTTTTATGACTAAAATCGCGTAAAAAGCTGATACGAAGCACGCAGATGCTGCTTGAAAAGTTTTTGCGTAACCACCGTAGCCGATCAGGGTAAGCGAAGCTGCTTGGCGGCGTCGATTGCCTTCCGGGCAACGAATTTTTCGGGGGGATAGGTCAACAAATCGACGGCCTGTTCCATCGGCGCCCAGCGAACCTGAAATTGAGCCGCATCGTGCGGGGAGCGCAATATTTGGCGCTCACTGACCAAGCGCATCAGAAAATAGAATTCGGTGCGGATTACATGGCGATTTTCGTGCTCAAATTCAACGGTCTGGCTGCCTAAATCGGTCAAGATCACTAGATCATTGTAGCCACTTTCTTCAGCTGTTTCGCGTAGCGCTGTAACCTCGGGCGTCTCACCTGGATCGATGTGGCCTTTGGGCAGGCGGATCTCTTGACGGCTCGGTCGATCCAATAAAAGCATGTTGCCGGCGTGGATAACTAGCCCACCGGCGGCGCTATAACGCTGAATTTCAATCATGGTGATTTGCCCGCCCCTCTTGTGATACTACTGCGAATAGACAAACAGCTTCTCGGCCAATTCGCTGCCCAGCATTTGCGTCGTCTGGACATGGGATTCTTGGTTGATGATGGCTAAGGTTACCGGACCGTTGAACGGCGCCATTTCCAAGAGTTTGAGGGTATGGCCGGGGATGAGATGTAAATGGCCTAGATAGCGCAGAATTTGTGCATCATTGGTCGCCACGCGGCGCAGTACACCTTGACCACCGGGCACCAATTTAAGCAACGAGACCAATTGTTCATCCGGCAGTGTGCCATCTTTACGAGGAATCGGGTCGCCATGCGGACAGTGGGTTGGATAACCGCACAGGCTATCCATGCGCTCTTCAAAAGATGCACTGATAGCGTGTTCCAGGCGATGCGCTTCGACTTCTACCTGATCCCACGTATAGCCCATTACTTGCATCAAGAAAACTTCCAATAGTCGGTGACGACGGAGAAGCTGGAGGGCTGCCAGGCTTCCTTGTTCTGTAAGCCGGATGCCATCGGCGGCAGAACGATCAACAAAACTTGACTCTTCCAGGCGTTTTAACATACTGCTGGTCGCCGCTGGTGAGACACTCATGCGCTCGGATAATACAGAGGTTGTCACCCGGCCATACTCCTGTCCTAATTCGTAGATAGCTGCCAAGTAATCAAGCATGCCATCGGTCGTCAAACCACAAAATGTTTGCATATTTTTCTCTTCGCCTGGAATTCAACGGATATCAAGGCTGCATTGCCAAAAAACGATTGGCTATTTGATGCAATGCAGCGATTTAACGCTAGTTCTGATCCTGGCATAAACTAGCTTCCCTGTCGGCTTTACAAAGGTTATGCCAACCATGTTGGCAGCCGTTAATTTTTATGATCAATCTCATAACAATTACTAATTTGATTATATTTAGAATCGAGCATACTGTCAATCTATTTATAATGCAACAAGCTGACAAGATGCTGAAGTTTGCCAACCATGATAAAATTAGCCTATGGAAACTTTGCCTACTCATTCAGAAGATTTCTCACTAGATGCCAATCCCCTGTCTGGGCTTGCCCTTTTACAAAAAGGTTGTCAACAATTTGGTTTTGATTTGACGCCAACTCAATTAGCGCAGTTTCAATTATTTTACGAAGAATTGGTGGCGTGGAATCAAAGACTCAATTTGACGGCAATCACCGATTATCAGGAAGTGCAGACGAAGCACTTTTTGGATTGTCTGGCTGGCTTGCCGATCTTGGCGGATGCACTGGGCGAATCATTGCCGCTTACTCGGCCTTTGCATTGCGTAGATGTGGGCACGGGCGCAGGCTTTCCCGGTCTGCCCTTGAAGATTGCTATGCCGCGTTTGCCGTTAACATTGGTAGATGGTACGGGGAAGAAAATTACATTTCTAAGTCAACTTATCGCCAAGCTTACCTTGCAAGACGTGACGCTTGTGCAGGGCCGGGCGGAGGAATTGGGCAAAGACAACACCTATCGCGCTCAATTCGATCTCGTCACCGCGCGCGCGGTTGCCCCACTAAACACACTTGTCGAGTATCTGTTGCCCTTACTCCGGCGTGAAGGGTTGGCGATGATTTATAAAGGAGCGAGCGCTCCGCAGGAATTTATGGATGCTCGCAAAGCAATTGAATTATTGGGCGGCGAGCCTGTGCGTCTGGCGCCGGTGCAAATCCCATTTTTAGAGGAAAAACGTTTTATTTTACTGATCAAGAAGGTCAAGCTGACCCCGAACTTTTATCCGCGCGCTCAGGGCTTAGCCCGTAAGAAGCCATTAGGCTAGGGCCTAGCAAATGATTTTTGCTATTTTATGCTTCTAAGCCTTTCTTCTCTAAATAGAAGGTCATATGCTGGAAATGAATGACCGGATCGATGTATTCAACGCGCACATATTTGGGAACGGTGAGTGTGATGGGTGCGTAACAAAGAATACTTTGAATCCCAGCGGCAATCAGCGCATTGGCAACTTCTTGGGCATATGGGGTAGGCACGGCGATAATGGCAATTTGGCAACGGTATTGTTTAACCACAGCGGCAATTTCACTCGTCGGCTGCACGGCCACATGGCCCAAATCTTCGCCGATCTTTGCCGGATCGCTATCAAAAACGCCAATAATCCGAAAACCGCGCTGCTCAAAGCCATTGTAGCTAGCCAATGCGTGGCCCAAATAACCTGCACCCACCAATACGACCGGCCAGACACAATCAACCTTTAAGATTTCTTCTAGCTGGCGGCATAGATAAATAATATCGTAGCCTGTTCCCTGTTTACCGAATTCGCCAAAATGACTTAAATCCTTACGAATCTGTGCTGAGCTGATCCCCAACAGATCGCCTAGCTCCTGGCTCGAAGTAACCTCCTGGCCATGCCCTTGCAGCAGCTTCAACGTGCGCAGATAAACAGGCAGTCGTCCGATGACAATATCCGGTATACTTGCTTTATCGGCGCTTATTTCTTCTACAGGTAGCTCCTGATAATTCATACATCACTCTTTGTTTACTTAGTTTAGACTTTACACTAGTGAACGATTGTTCGTTGTACCAGATTTAATTGTGGATTTTAGCACAAAGCGAGCTATTATGCCAATCATCAAGAAAAGCCAAAGCATATATCAGCCTAGTGATTATACAAAAAATCAAGCTGGTTGACGGGAGAACCCCACAACCAGCTTGTGACTTCAATGGCACTTTATTATTTTAAGACTAATTCTGCGCTTATTTAGGAAAATATAGAATAGACATGATCGGGAATAAGCCATCCCTGCTGGTCAACAGGCTGCGACGCTTCGAGGTGAGCCTCAGCCGAACCGTGAGACCTCGGCGTGAGACCTCGGCGTGAGCTCGGTCGAACGCTCGGTCGAATGCTCATCCGAACGGTAGCTAGGATATACAGGTAGATAGAGATATGTCACCTGTTTACGTGTTTACCTAGCTACTGAACGCGGTTAAGCCCGATCATGTCTATTCTCTATCAAGGCTATTCTGATCGAATATCAGCTATACCCGACACTATAAGTTATCATATCGAACGGTGACATTGCGGCGATGTTGTTCTACCTGGCGCAGGGTCCAGCCCCACAGCGTCAGCGAAACGCCCGCAAAAAGCATGACGGTTGCCACTAGATAAGCCAGCAATGCCGGCCAAATCAGGATGGCAAGGGCGGCAAGCGCTAATACCAAGCCCGGTGCCATAATCAGCCACCATGCCCCACTCGGTACACGGTTTCCATAACTGCGCCAGCGCATAAAACCTGGAAAACCTGTAAACATGAAAGTTCCTCCTTTTTCAAATATCACACGCCGCCCTACATCAGCGAGCATGCGGCAGATTCGATGTCTCGCCTGCTCAACGATCAGCGCCGTCGGCTGCCCGTCAATAAGTAAACATAATAGAGCAGCGTCATAATCGCTTGCAACGCCGCCGCTACATAGGTCAATGCCGCTGCATCGAGCACCTTGTTGACGCCTTCTATCTCTTGGGCGTTCAAGATGCCTTCGCTGACCAGCAAGTGCTTGGCGCGTTTACTGGCATCGAACTCCACCGGCAGCGTAACCAGCGCAAAAACCGCGGTCGCCCCAAAGAGCAGGATCCCGATCCAGGCAATCGATTGGCCCACCATGTTCGACATAAAGAAACCGATCATGAAAACGATTGGGCCCAGCCAACTGCCAATCTGCACCGCAGGCACCATCACTGAACGCAAGTTGAGCGGTGCATAATGTTGCTGATCCTGAAGCGCATGACCCGTTTCGTGAGCAGCGACACCAACCGCAGCCAGGCTTGGCGTGTCATATACCTTTGAACTCAGCCGTAAAGTTTTACTGCTTGGATCGTAATGGTCCGACAGAAAGCCATCAACCCTTTCCACAGTGACGTGTTGCAGCCCATTTTCGTCCAAGATATGGCGTGCGGCTTGTGCACCCGTAATGCCGCTGGCCGAGCGTACGCGTGAGTATTTTTCAAAGGACGAACGGACCTTCGCCTGAGCATACAGACCCAGCAACAGGGCGGGTAATGCAAAGACTAAATAAAGCGGATTGAAAAACATCGGTTCGATCTCCTAAATTTATGTTCTAAGCGGCGCCTAAATCTCCTCAATCTTTTCCTGGAGATGATTTACGCACTTGAAGGAAAGCGCTTCGTGGCCTAATTCCACGAGCCAGCCATCCATTACTTACCCATCAATACGCATCTACTCTACCATAAGTTCTATATGAATGTAATTAGAAAATCATTAGCGTTCTGTTACTGATCTTGTCGAATCAGCGCCGCCGCAGCAGGATAGCGAGCGCTGGGCGTAGCTCTGTACTCTTGACCATGAGGCAACCCAGGAGATAAACCGTCGTCGCCAGCGCAATCCCGCCGGCTGTCACCAGCCACATGCGCGTGCTGCCGAGGTGGAGCTGGGCGTTGGTGCCAAGCCAATGTAGCCATAACGCCAGCACTGCGCCCATGACAACTGCTGCCAAACCGTTGCGCGCAATCGACCCAACCAGGCTCCGTCCATCAATGCCACCCATCCGCTTGCGTAGCAGCCAAAGCAGGACCAGCATTTCGATGGTGGTAGCGGTGGTATTTGCCAAGGCTAGTCCACCATACCCAAGCCAATGCACCCACCAAAAACTCAGACTAATATTGAGCAGCATGGCGGCTACCCCAATCGCGACCGGCGTCAGAGTGTCATGCAGCGCATAAAACGCGCGTACCGCAATTTCGACGACGGCATGGGCGGTTAGACCCAGCGCATAAAATTGCAGCGCATAGGCGACCATCTGTGTGCTTTCGGCGCTAAACGAGTGACGTTGGAACAGCGCGCCAACCAGTGGAATGCGCAGGACAAATAAGCCGACCGCGGCTGGGATCGTTAAAAAAAGTACAGTGCGCAACGTGTAACCAAACGAACTGCGCATGGCGTTAGTTTGGTTAGCGGCAATTTGGGCCGCAAACGTGGGGAAAACTGCCGTCGCAATCGACTGCGCAAAGATCCCTTGCGGCAGCAACATCAGCAACCACGCATAGTTAAGCGCGCCAATGCTGCCCGCCGCTAGACTGCTCGCCAGGATCGTGTTGACGAGAAAGTGCGTCTGCTCTAGAAATTCGCCCAACATGCGCGGCCCCATCAGGCGTGCCACTTCGCGTACACCGGCATCTTTGAGGCTAAGCGCTAGCGTATATCTTGCGCGCACACGCCAGAGGCCGGGCAGTTGCACCAAAAAATGGGCCACCGAACCCGTTACCACCCCAATCACAAGACCGTAGATGCCTACATGGGGGGCTAACAGCGCTGCGCCTAGAATGATCGCCAGGTTGTAAAAAATCGGTGCGGCGGCGGGTAACAAAAAGTGCTGTACCGCATTCAGCGCGCCCATCACCAGCCCGCTCGCCCCAAACACAACAGTAGAGAGCAAGATCCACCGCATCAGATGGGCAG
>JBBREZ010000150.1:0-13766 GCA_038225095.1 Caldilineales bacterium | reverse complement strand
CCTTGTTCCAGCCCTTGTTCCAAGCCTCTAGCGATCCCATCCACAATCCATTGTTCGGCTAATGTTTTCATGAGTATGCCTCCATCTGTAGGAACCAATGCCATTACGGCTCTACGCAAATCTTCATTCGTCACTGCTTGGCTTGCTCGCGCTACATACCGTAAAATGGTGGCGAGCATTTCTAACCCAGTGGACTGTTGGACAAGATCACGTGCCAACAGAAGAATGTCTGGCAAACGTTCGCCAAGTTTGTCGTCAAAAATGTGTTTTAAGATTAATTGAAAGATTCGCGGCCAGATCTGCCCGCGAATCTCTTCATCAGTTAGGGCGGATAAATCGACCAACTGGTAATGAAATTCTGGTGAAAACCGCTGGAACGATTCTGGCATTGTAAAAAGTGTGCCAAAGTTCGTAGGAATTGTCCATTTCACCCGGCCATGATAGATCACCAGCGGTATGATCGGCGCAAGGGATTTGGTTTCGCTCAGTTGTTTTTCCCAGATGCGCACCATATAGCGCAGCAGTCGGAAGACGACGTGGCGATCAGGATAACTTTTATGTTCAAAAAGTAGGTAAACATACGTTTGTTCGCCATTTTTTAACGGGGCGCGGTAAAGTAGATCGCTAAAATGCTCTTGCAAGTCAACATCAATAAATGAATCTTTTTGCAACTCCAGGGTAGTGAGCGTTACTTGCTCGACAACCTCTGGCGGCAAATGTTGGCGCAAAAAGTCTTCGGCAATTTCCGATTTTGCCAGGAATTGTTTGAAAAAAGCGTCATGCGGGTTGTGAACTTCATACGTGTTTTTCTGAGTCATCCGCTCATTTGCCCGGCTTCGCCCGCTTATTTCTTTTGAATTTACCCATCGTTGAACTAACCCTGCGCGCGCCAGATGCAAGGCCGCGCCTAACTTTCTGTGTCAGGTCAATTATTGTGCCTAGCGCCGAACCAACACCCGGTCTAAAATTTTTACGCGTGTGCGTCAGTGCGTCACCGGCTTTACCGGCGCTAATAACGGCCAGTTCACCAGTAGACTTGGCAACTACAACTAGCGACCCCGCCATATTTTGCATCCGACTGCTGGTCAAGCGCCAGGCATTTTCAGTGCTTTCGGCCAACCAAGCACTGATCTTACGTTCATCCAGGCCGGTGAGCGCGCGGGCGTTCTCGCTCCAATCCCCCAACGCGTCGGGTCCCCGTTGAAAATAAACCTGGGCGCGGCGACCGATCAGATAGGTGGAGACAATATTGATCCCCGCTGAGGCCGCAACGCCGATCACAGGGATGGCTTTAGCAACAAATTTCTCTTCTAAACTGATCGTCGCTTTTTCCGCAATCTGAGCGCCAGCTTTGCCAATCAGCCGCCCGCCGCCGATCGAGAACCCGCTGATCAGCATGGCAATATTGCGTTTCTCGGCCAAGCTTAGTTCGTGCTGATAGACATTGATGATCTCAAGCACCAGTTGCGTCTGCAATTTGAAGGTCATACTGAGATCGGCCGCCACGCCGAAAGTGAGTGAAACAAAGGTGCCTAACCCTGGAATAATGGCTGTACCAGAGGTGACCGCGCCAATCGCGCCGGCTTTCAGACACTTCTGCTTAATCAATTTTTCGACCAACTCGTCAGGCGTTGCTTGCGGATATTGGGCGCGCAATGTCGCTACATGCTTCGCTGCTTCTGCCTCATCGGTCACATCAATCGTCCCGACTACGCCTTCCATGATCGAGCGCAGCATGCCTGTTTTTTCATCTTTCCCGTTGGAAGCGTTCGTTTTACTCATTTCTCACCAGATATAGAACAAAACCTGTCCATTTACGATTTTTGATTTACGATTTTTGATTTACGAAGTAACTTCGCTAACGAGATCGTTTCGTAAATCGTAAATCCTATTACGCTGCTTATTTTGTGACGTGCTCTGCCAACTCAAACGGCATAAAAAACTCGCGCATCTTCGGGTCGTCGTAGCCTTCAATCGAAGAAGGACGTAGTCCGCGGCTGTTGAGCGCCGCCCTCACAATCTGTTTGTTAAAATTATGCACCGTGTCGTGGCTCAGATATTCCTCCACCGGCATCCAGCGACATTCTTCGATCTCGTTGTGGTCTTGCGTGATCGCATGGCTGATCGGCGCCAAGCGCGCCACAAAGTAGATGTCGGACTTGCCATAGCGATAACCGTGCCAATGACGGAAGCAGACCAACGCGTCGAACTTGGTCTGGACGCCAGTCTCTTCGTAGACTTCGCGGATCGCGGCATCGACGAGATGTTCGCCGGCCTGAAGCGCACCGCCGGGTAGCTTATAGAAGTTGGGGCGACTGACCTTGTGATATTTTTCGACCACAACCAGCAGTTCACGTTGCTCGTTGAGCACGACGCCGCCAATGCCGACATAATGCGTGGCATAGGGTGGAATAAACGCGTTGGGCTGGATCTTGTAGACAAGCATCAAATAATTGTCTGTGCTGTGATGAAAGATAAAATTCATCGCCACGGCCACAGGAATTAACTCGGCGCGTTCGATGGGCACTTCCAGCCAGACCAGCTTTGATTCCTGCTCTTTCCATTGCGTGATTGAGGCGCCCAACCGGGCCTTAAATTCATCGATGGACGCTGGCAGCGCTGATGGACTGAGGATGACGCCACCGAAATTATTCGTCGTATGTTCCATGACTTCCATTGTCAATCATTTCCTTACGCTAATCGCTGATTCTTTTTTAGAGTGTAACACCCAATAGGCCACGTGTCAGTTGAAAATCAACATTTCCCTGCTGGGTCAACTTGGGCGTATATGCATGTTCAAGCACGCGCGTGATCAGTTGGAAGATCTCATTCTGCCAGCTAGTGGGATCGTTCGTCAATATCAGATCAAGATCAGCGGCATATTGTGGCGGCATGGCTGCATTGGCTGTGAGCTGCACCACGGGCACCAGGGGATGGCTCTGCATCGGCTGGTCACTCACATAGGCTAAGATCAACTCGACGCCGGTGGCAGCCAAGCCGGTCAACGTCTCCACCCAATGCTCGGTGGGCGTCTCCATAATGTGAAAGCCGTTCGTCGCCATGTGTTCGCCATAGGCCAACGAAGGCAGCACAGTGGGCTGTTGCAAAACGTTGTTCCGATAATCAGCGTTAGAAAGCAGACCTGTGTTCTCGGGCACAACCACCGAGCCGCCCGCCTTCACCACCATCTTGGTAATCTGCGCCAGTTGTTGGGCCACCGCCGCGGGCACCGGACCGTCACTTAACAGACCCAAGCGCAGCCCCTCCAAGCCAACAATTTCGGTGACCGGCGTGCTGTCATGGGCCACTTCTTGGCTAAACCACGCTTCCAGCTTGTGTTGTACGTTCTCGATCCCGCCGTCCAACTGAATGCTGGCCCAGCCGAGTTTGCTCGCATCCAACCCCATGTCTTGCACGGCATGGCGCATGTAATCGTTGTGCGTTTTCTCGCAACCGTGCTCGATCAGCATGCAATGCTTGACCAAAGGATGTGCAATGTAGCCGAGCATCGTGCGAATGTACAAATCTTCCGACGGACCGCTATTCGAGCCGCAGCCTTCAGTGTGCGCCAGGGCCACGTAACGCGAAAGTTGTGATCCTTGGCCGATTTTCTTTTGATTCAAGCGCATCGCCAGCATAGTCGCCACCTGCGACGAGCACAAACTGGTGGGCAAAATCAGCCCAATCTGGTCGCTGGCGCGGTGACCATTGCTGCGCGTCAACTTGATCGGCGCGTTGGGCACGGTCACGTCATGCTGGATCGGCAAACTGGCACCGTTCGGTTTGGGCATGTGGAGCAAGCGTTCGACGTTGCTGGTGTCGGTCTGCATCCAGTTGCGCCAGACTTGCACCTGGGCGTGACCCGCTTTCTCGCCCACGCTCAACTGGCCCGACGCCACTTTGAGCACATATTCAAACGTCTGTTGGCCCAACTCATCCATCGGCGTGCCGTCCAGATAAGCGCCGGCGTTCACATCCATTTCGGTATGTAATAGCTCAAAACGCTTGGTCGTCGTCACAATTTTCATGGTCGGCACATACGGGAAGTTTGTGATTGAACCATTGCCGGTGACAAACCAGATCATATTGCAGCCCGCCGCCACCTGGCCGGCGATGCCCTCTAGATCATTGCCGGGGCTGTCCATAAAATAATAACCCGGTTGCTCGATCGGCATCGCATAATCAATCGCATGATCGATGCGCGTGCGCGGGTCTTTTTTCATGCCCGCGCCAATCGACTTGAGCGTGATGTTGTAGAGGCCGCGATATTTATTGCCGCCCGATGGGTTGCCTTCAGCCGAAGCGCCATGCCACGAAGCGTACTCCTTGAAGCGCTCGATCATGTTTAGAAAGGTGTGAGCAATCTCGCGATTGGCGACTTTTTGTAACACGTACGACTCAGCGCCGATCAACTCGTCGGTTTCGGCCAACACCGTGGCTCCGCCGTTGCGCACCACCTCATGCGCCACCCAGCCGAGCAAAGGATTGCCGGAAATGCCAGAAAACGCATCCGAGCCGCCACACTGGAGCGCAATTTTTAAATGCGCCACCGATTCTTCTGTACGCGCCGTGCTGTTGATTTGATCTAGCCAATTTTTGACAATCGCTTCGCCGCGGGCCAGATTTTCCTGGAAACCACCACTCAGCGAGATGAATTCATGTGGCACATCCGCCAATGGATAGTGGTGTTCCTCCATGTAGGCGCGCAGCATGGCGTTGGTCACCGGCTCGATGCCATAATCGACCGCCAGCACCGCGCCGACATTCGAGTTGACCATAAAACCAGCGAGCGTGCGCAGTAAAATTTCCTGATTGTTCGGGTTCACAAAATCGCCTTCGGTATGCGCCGCCGCCACAATGCCATCGATGTTGGGATAGGCTTTGACCGTGGCTTTCAGACGCGCTTCCAGTTGGCGCACATAGCTGCTGGTGCGCGAGGTGACGCCGAGCAACACAATCATGTTGCGCGTGCCTACCCCGCGCAAGCCCGCGCGCCGGTAGCCCCTAAAGGTGCGCAGCTTGGCATAGAGCGGCACGGGCGGCGCCGGCTGAAAATTCTGCTCATCAATCGTGTAGGATTGAATACGGTCGGCAAAATTGGGTTCAGTGGGCAGGGTAAAATCCAAAGCACGCACGCTCAACGCGTCAAGCATGGCCGTATTGCAAACATAGTCGCCGGGGTTGATCTGCTTCAGCGCGACGCCGAAAGGCAATTCCCAGGAAAGCAATTCCTCGCCGGGCGCGATCGGCTGGATCGCAAAACGATGGCCTTCCATCACGGTGCGATCCAGTGTAAAACGTTGATTTTTGTAAATGATTTCCGTGCCGACCTTGAGCCGTCGCGTCGCGATCGCAACGTTATCACCCGGCAGCGGCAGGCGACCGATTTCATTGAATTGGTAGGATGTAGTCATAGTTTGTTCCTGGTCCTATGGAGCTGAAAAATGATGTGAGTCTAGCATAAAAACGCTAGCATCTTATTTTTTATAATGAAAGCGGCAAGCAATGATCATGATCTCGCTATTATCTGTACTGTAGACAAGACGATGTTCATCATCAATTCGCCGTGACCAATAGCCTGATAAGTCAGCTTTAAGTCGTTCTGGTTTACCTAAGCCTTCAAAAGGTGTTCGCAAGGTATCCTGAATCAAGCTATTGATCCGCTTTAATAGCTTCCGATCCTTTTCTTGAAACCAGAGATAGTCTTGCCAAGCCGATTCGGTAAAAACCAATCTCATGCGTCAATCAATTCACGTTCTTGAATTTTGCCCTTTTGGGCTTCTGCGATAGAGCGGCGCAAATGTTCGGCATTCGCAGGATTAGACAATAGGTACAACGTTTCTTGCCAGGAATTGAACTCGTCTAATGATAATAAGACGATTTTTTGTCCGGTATCGGTGCTCACGATCATAGGTTCAGCATTCGCAATTACTTGCGCAATCAGGCTTTCCAAATTCAATTTTGCTTCTACGACAGTGACAGCATGCACAGTTTTTCTCGCTTTCTGGAGGACCCAAAACAAACTTGGCAATAACTGGTAACATTGTATTGCACGCATCCGATTTGTGCAACCAGACCATCAAATTGCGCGATCAGATCATCAGCTGCCATCAAGAATTTTAGCGTCACAGTAAGCATCAATATTTATTTTACCGGCAATCGGCATAATAATAACCTCTTTGTCGAAGCGAACGGCAAGCAATTTGATGTTTTTCACCTTAGGGCGCGAAGGATTTGGCGTAAAGTAGCGATTAATAAGTAGAGGTGGATGAAACGAATGTCTTTATCCGATACCTACTTATCACTAATTTCTTTTTATCATCTATCAGGAGGCAGTTCATGAGTTTATATACATCATTTGATGGACGTATCACACGCAGTACTTTTTGGCTCAAAGGGGTGCTGCCCATCTTTTTGATCAGCGTAGTCGCCAGCTTTGTCGATCGCGCGCTTGGCATGAACAACATCTTAGCCATCGTTGTCGGCGTGATCCTGATCGTCCCCAACTTGGCGGTTGCTATCAAACGTTGGCATGATCGCGATAAGTCCGGCTGGTGGGTGTTAATCGGCCTCATCCCAGTCATCGGTTGGATCTGGGCGTTGATTGAAGCAGGCTTTCTGGCTGGCACACCTGGCCCCAACCGTTTTGGCCAAGCGCCAGTCTAAGCAACTGCTGCCTTGGATCGATTGATCCCTAAATCACGTTGGGTTGTAGCGACTACCAATGCCAGATCTAATCAATGGCGATCGTTGATCTGGTGCGGGTGGTCGCTATTTGCTTTATGTCCACAATTTTGCAGACCAATGCCTGCTCTAAATCTCAATCGACGCTAAGACTTCGCTGGCTGCCGTATACGGATCAATGGTACGCTGGCGAATGGCCTCAGCGATTCCATTTAGCCGGTCAACCGGCATTTTTGTCTTGATGCGCCGATTCAACTCGGCGCGAATGATATTTTCCAGCGTGTGGGCAATGCGCAGCCGCTCACGCAGATTGATCTCGCCTGATGCATGCAGCCAAGTGCGATGCGCTTCGATTTGCTGGCGCAATTCTTCAATGCCATCGCCGCTGGCCCCAACCGTTTTCATCACCGTCACCTGCCAACGGTCTGCCTGCGCGCTTGCGATTGGCGACGTTTCTACCTTCATCAATTGTCCATGATGGCGCACGACACGCGGGCTGCTGCCTTCAATTTCCAACATCATCTCCAATGCTTTGACGGTCTTGTCCACGCCAGGCCGATCCGCCTTGTTGACGACTAAAATATCGGCGATTTCCAAAACGCCGGCCTTGATCGCCTGCACTTCGTCACCCAGGCCGGGCGCTTCGACGACCACTGTCGTGTGGGCCAGGCTGGCAATTTCCACTTCGGCCTGTCCAACGCCCACTGTCTCCACCAAAATCCGGTCGAACCCGGCGGCATCCAGCAGGGTCACCACATCGTTGGTTGTCTTGCTCAGGCCACCCAAACTGCCGCGCGTAGCCATACTGCGCATAAAAATGCCGTTATCACCGCTGAGCACGCGCATCCGCACGCGATCACCCAGCAGCGCACCACCGGTGAAAGGGCTGGTCGGGTCAATTGCCACGATGCCCACCGTCAGGCCGGCGGCGCGATAATGGCGGGCGAGCGTGGTCACCAACGTCGATTTGCCGGTGCCCGGTGCGCCCGTGATGCCGATAATGTGCGCGTGCCCGGTGTGGGGGAAAACCGCCCGCAAAATGGTATGGGCATCGGCGTGCTCGTTTTCCGCATAGCTGATGGCGCGCGCCAACAACAAGCGATTGCCGGTCAATACGCCCTGGACAAGCGCCTCTGCACTAAGTGCGCGGCGCGTTGGTAACTCGCTCATCTACGCCTCGGCCAGCGGGTTCACGGTTTGCTGGATAAAGTGCGCGATGTCGCTAGTGGTGGTGCCAGGCCCAAAGATCGCCGCGACGCCCGCTTGTTTCAACTTTTCGATGTCCTCCTGTGGGATAATTCCGCCGACCAGCACGACCACGTCCTCCTGGCCTTGGGCCCGCAACAAATCGACGATTTTGGGACAGAGCGTCATGTGCGCGCCGCTGAGAATGCTCAGCCCCACCACATCGACATCTTCTTGCAAGGCGGCTTCGGCGATCATTTGCGGCGTCTGGCGGATGCCGGTGTAAATTACCTCGAAACCGGCGTCGCGCAAAGCGCGCGCCACCACTTTGGCACCGCGGTCGTGCCCGTCCAAGCCTGGCTTGGCCACGAGCACGCGAATTCTTTGTTCACTCATATCCCCCCTGTAAGGCTTTTCTATCAAGCTTGAATTGTGATGAAAGTTTATCATTGATTCGCCTAGATTGCATGAAAAAGCTTGACGCAAATATACCCAGAGGGTGCCCAAGAGGTGCAAAGAAACGCGAAGGAAACGATGAACAACTAGCCAACGTTTGTCTATTTCTGCGAAAAACGCAAACCGCACATACCGGATGCAGTCATGCTGAATTCCAGCAGATCGGACGCGGATACGCGCCGGTACACTCGGATTTTTGATGGCTAAATCCATTGATGGCATAGGCAAAAAGTTTGATCCGCGCAAATCTGCGTCTATCCGCGTTCTCATTTAGAATTGCTGTACCAAATGCCACACTCTCCCTGTTTTTCTTTGCGCTTCTTTGCGCCTTTGCGTCAAATCCCTCCTCTGCGTAAGGTAAGTTATCCTTCGTGCTGATAATGCTTACATTCTTCCTGGTGAAATATGTTACAATCGCACCTAAAGAGTATCGAATCTGCCATTTTTGTTGGAGTTTATCATGTTCTATGCACGCACTGAACGCCAGGCGCATTTTATCGAGCTGGCCCAGCCCTTAGCCGTTAAATTCGCCGAACGGGCCGCCGAGCACGACCGCTTGGGCTCCTTTCCCTATGAAAATTATGCGGATGCGCGCGCCGCTGGTTTGCCCGCGCTGATCGTGCCCAAAGCGTACGGCGGCTGGGGCGCCAATCTATTGGAAACGCTCTTGACCATGGAAACGCTGGCCATGGGCGACGGCAGCACGGCGCTAAATATCACCATGCACATGCAAACGCTAGGCGAAGCTGTCGAGACGCAGTCTTGGCCCACGGCGATCCTAGAACGAATTTGCCGAGAATCGATAGAACGCGGTGCGCTGATCAACTCGATTGCCACCGAACCGGAACTCGGCAGTCCTAGCCGCGGTGGCAAACCCAAGACGACGGCCACCCCCGTCTATGCGGCGGCTTCCCCGCGGCCGAGGGAAGAACCTTCGACCTGGCTGATCAATGGCCACAAAACCTTTGGGAGCATGTCGCCAGCGCTTGATTACATGCTCATCCCCGCTGTGCTCCAGGATGGCAGCGAGGAGGTGGCGCGTTTTCTCGTGCCGCCAGGCGAAGGTGTGGAAATTGTCGAGACGTGGGATGCGATGGGCCTACGCAGCACGGGGAGCCACGATGTTCTATTTCACAATGCGCGCGTGTCCAATCAGGATATCATTTCACGCGGCGCTACCGATAAATCGGCTGCCGGCAAAGCGACGCAGGGCACCAAGACCAATGCCTGGTTTATGCTTTGTGTAAGTGCAGTTTATGTCGGCATCGCGCTGGCAGCGCAGCAAACGGCTGTGCGCTATGCCAAAGCGCGCATACCAACCGCCTTGGGCAAGCCAATTGCTGAGTTGGAAAGTATTCAGCGCCATCTGGGCCAGGCTGAGTTACTGCTGCACCAGGCGCGCACGCTGCTCTATTACAGCGCTGAACAGTGGGATCGCTATCCCGAACTGCGCGTCGCCCTCTCGCCCGCCGTGATCGCCGCCAAAGTCACGGCGACCAACTATGCGATTGAGGCCGTAGACCATTGCATGCGTGTGGCGGGCGGCGCCAGCATGACCAAAGCGTTGCCACTTGAGCGTTATTATCGTGATGTCCGCGGCGGTCTAAACCACCCGGTCAACGACGATCAAGCGCTGGTTATGTTGGGACGTGGCACGCTAATCTGATTTTATACTAAAGTTAATGTAAGTTTGCCGAAAGGAGGATTTTGTTTTACAATCAAACTATTAAATTAACTTAAACAAGAAATATAATTTGAATTTCTGGAAATTCAAAGTGAGTTCGCATGCCCTCCCTGCCGCATGACTTTATGCTATCAACGTCACCACCGGATCTTGATGTCCAGGAGCCCGTTGGCGGTCCGCCCCATTTCCACTTGATGTCTTATCTACTCGGCCTGCTCACCAGCCTGATCCTGGTGGGCGGTGCGCTCTTTTTCTTGCGCCATCCTGATCCGCCGCCAATTGTGCTGCATGCGCCACCGCCACCTGCACCTACCGCCACAGCTCTACCCTTGCCAACCCCAGCGCCCATCATGGTTTTTGTCAGTGGTGCGGTGCAAAAGCCTGGACTTTACAACTTGTCCGCTGACGCGCGCGTTGGTGATGTGCTTGCCAAGGCTGGTGGTTTTACCGCCACGGCGAATGCCAGTTTGATCAACCAGGCGGCCAAGTTGCAGGATGGGGCGCAGGTGCATGTGCCAGATCTGGCTGAGCAAGCGACTGTCCAACAGCCACCTGCTGGCGTCTCTGAACCGGTAGCCCAAAATGGCAGCAGCAACACCGCTGGCAACGCGCCAACCGGTCCGATTAACCTCAACACGGCCACCGCCGCGCAATTAGATTCGTTGCCCGGCATCGGCCCGAGCAAAGCCGCCGCCATTGTCGCCCACCGGCCGTATGCCACCGTGGATGAACTCGACAAAGTGCCGGGCATTGGCCCCAGTATTCTGGAACAGGTGCGCCCATTGGTCACTGCGCCATGAGTTTAAAGGCCTATGTGCCGGGGACGGACGGGGCGACCAAGTTTGCCTATCCTGATCTGTCCCGCGTCTGTCCTCGGCACGTTCGACCCGATCGCGGCGTAAGTCCTGGCGTAATACAAAAATGGGCGACATCATTGTCGCCCGTTTTTTATGATTTGCGCAGTTTATCCCTCTGTGATCATCGGGCGAACTTTGCGGACAGTTGCGTTTTTGGCGCTCGCGGCTGGCTTGCGTTGGAAACGACTCACAAACTTGCGCACAGGCGACACTCGCAAGAACAACAATACACCGAGGATAGTCGCATAGATCAGCGGCCAGGTCAGATCGAGTTTGACCAGCCATACGTAGTGCAACACTGCGAGTACACCGGCGGCATAGGCCAATTTATGCAGACGTTTCCAGTTGCGCCCCAGCCGCTTCATCCAGCCTTTGGTCGAAGTAAGTGCTAGCGGCAGCAGAATCAAGAAGGCGGAAAGACCGACAAGCATGTAACGCTTGGTCAACACGGCGTCCGACAAAATGTATTTGAAATTAAAACCATAATCCAGGCCAATAAAGTTGAGCAAATGCATCGCTGCGTACAGAAAGGCATACAAACCGAGCGACTTGCGCACCGTCAACACCTGCCGAAACCCAAAAACGCTGTTAATCGGCGTACAGGCCAGCGAGAGCCCCAGCAAAATGATGGCTGACTGACCGGTCTTCTTGGTGATGTATGCAACCGGGTCGGCCCCCATGTTGTCGGTCCAAAAGCTCCAGATCAACAGGCAGAGCGGTGTCAATGCGGCCAGATTGACGAGGAGCCAGAACCAGTGTTTAGTGAGTTTCTGCCGTAGCATGTTCATTAGAAATTTGCCTTCAAATCCATGCCCGCGTATAGGCTTGCCACTTCTTGTTCATACCCATTAAATTTCAAGGTCGGGATATGACCTAGCGCACCAATCCGGCGTTCCGTCGCCTGTGACCAGCGGGGGTGATCCACCTCGGGGTTGACATTGGCATAGAAACCATACTCATTCGACGCTGCCGTCATCCACGCCGAAACGGGCATCGTGTCCACCAGTTCAATCTTGACAATTGCCTTGATGCCCTTGAAGCCATACTTCCACGGTGTAATCAGCCGGAAGGGGGCGCCGTTGGCGGCAAGCAGCGGTTTGCCATACATGCCGGTGGCAAAGATTGCCAGTGGATTCATGGCCTCGTCAATGCGCAAGCCTTCGACATACGGCCAGTTTAACATGCCCGTTTGCTGACCGGGCATCTCTTCTGGGCGCATAACCGACGTAAACTTCAAAAATTTCGCTTCCGCTTTCGGATCAACTTCTTTGAGCAGATCGGCAATCTTGAAACCGACCCACGGGATCACCATTGACCAGGCTTCGACGCAGCGCAGCCGATAGATGCGCTCTTCTTGCGTAAATTTCTTGAGCATATCGTCGAGGTCGTAGGTTTTGGGGTTGTTGACCAGCCCGCTTACTTCGACCTTCCAAGGGGTTGTTTTGAAGCCTTGCGATTGCGGATTCACACCCTCTTTGTCGGTGGTAAACTCATAATAATTGTTGTAATTGGTAATTTCGTCATATTTATTGAGTTTATTGCCCAATTCATCTTGGGCTTTGCTGGCATAGGGCTGGGCATGGTCCAACGTGGCCTTTGGAAAATTCGTCAAGAGGGGGGCTTTGACCGCCGCTGCCGCTTGACTGGATGTACTCGTCGCGCTAGTGGCCGCTGAATCCGATTTGCCACACGCCGCCAACGCCAACGCACCAGCAATCGAGCCGGCGCCGACCATAAACTTGCGGCGATTTAAGTAAATATGTTCAGGTGTAATTTCTGAAGATGCGATTTTAATCATACTTGTTGCTCCATTCCGGCAGCACCGGGAAAAGAAGATTTGTATAAGCCGTTGTAAATAGGATAACGGACGACACTAAAGATTCAGTGAAGAAATTATTACAAGAATATTACAGGCAGAGCGCCTCTTAACGTGCCGGGGATGGACGGGGCAGCGATCAGGGATAGAGCAGGCTTGGTCGACCCGTCCATCCCCGGCACGTTCGACCCGATCTCTACGTAAGGTCTATCCAGCATAGCAGAGGTTCATCGCCTCGTCTGTGATATGGTATACTCGAATCCAGCATTTTGCAATAGGCCGTAGGGTAATCTTTGCGCGTAAAATACTCATTTCGTTGGTGGATTTTGTAGGATGATCTTCCAGAACTTGTCAACAACGCTCCATCCTGCCACCGTGCATTTCCCGATTGCTTTGTTGATGTTAGCCAGCGTGGCGGGTTTACTCTATCTCTATTGGCAACCACACAGCACGCTCTTACTCCTGACCTGGTGGCCGATGCGCCTGGGTTGGATTGGCGCCGCCGCTGCTGTGCTCACGGGCTTGTTGGCGCAGCGTGGATTGCCGCCCCAGGCGCCGTATCTCGGCATTCTGAACTGGCATATTGGCACGGGGCTGGCGCTGCTGGTCAATTATGGGCTGTTGCTCTATCAAGCCTGGGTCTATGGTTCGGTGCGCGCTAGAAAAGCACGCATCCAACGGGGTATAAGCGCGACGCACTTGTTGGGTGATCCGCAAGTGCGCGTGTGGAGCAGCTTGTTGCTGATCGTGGGATTGATCTTACTCTTCGCCAGCGGTTGGAATGGTGGCCGACTGGTCTATGAATGGGGTGTGAATGTGGCGCGGTGAGCACAGCACAGTTGAAACTGGCTGCTGACAATAGGAAGTGCCCTCAGGCACTAAATGCCCAGTCGCTGAAGCGACTTGCTACTTTCAGCAGCGGAATTTATTCCTGGGTTTCCAATTTTGCTAACGCGCTGCGCGCCGCCGCCAGTTCCACTTCCAATTGTTCAATCTGTTTGCGCAAGGCTTCCCGGTCTTGTACCGGCATTTGAACTTCCAGCTCTGGCGCTTCTGTGCCCATCTGCCCATCCCTGCGAATGGC
>JBBREZ010000149.1:0-13768 GCA_038225095.1 Caldilineales bacterium | reverse complement strand
GTCTAAAGTCCTCAACCGCCAAGCCAGCGTTGCGCCGGAGACGGAAGCGTTGATCTGGCAGGTGGCGGCGGCGTTGGACTACCGCGCTAATATTGCGGCGCGCACCTTGCGCAAAAGCGCCAGCTATCTGATCGGCTATTCGTGGACGCCACAACCGCCCGACCGCGCCAATCCCATTCTCGACAAATTTTTGACCAGCATTGTCGAAGCCGCGGAAGCCGCGGGTTATCATTTGCTGCTTTTTCCAAGCCACAACGTGATCGATCAAACACAAATTTATCGCAACCTTGTGCATTCCAGCCGCGTCGATGGCTTTATCGTTACCGGCACCAACTACGACGATTCGCGCATTCCCTTGCTGCAAGAATTAAACTTTCCTTTCGTGGCCTTTGGTCGCGCCAACCCAGAGTGGTGTTTTGCTTATGTCGATGTGGATGGCCGCGCCGGGATTGGCGCGGCCACTGAACATTTAATCGAGCAGGGCCACCAACGGATTGGCTTGTTAGCCTGGCCCGAAGGTTCACGCGTCGGTACGGCGCGCCAGAATGGCTATTTTGAAGCGATGACCAGGGCTGGCCTTGCCGTTGATCCTAGTTGGATCATACGCGGCAGTGGTGACTTTGAAACGGGCGTGCGCTGCACCAATCAATTATTACAATTGCCCCAAGCCCAGCGGCCCACTGCGCTGGTGGCGGTCGATGATAATTTGGCAACCGGTGCACTGCATGCTGCCCAGCAGGCAAATCTAGCCGTCGGCAAAGAATTTGGCGTCACCGGTTTCGATGACACGCCTGGCATTCAACATTTGACGCCACCCTTAACCTCTGTGCGCCAACCAATCTGGCAGGTGGGCCAGATGATTGTTAAATTGTTGATTCAATTGATCCAAGGCAAGTCACCAGAAAACCCACAGATCAACCTCGCCCCGCGGTTGATCGTACGCCAATCTAGTTTACGTGGTTGAGCGCGCAAATTGCAAAGCGCTTTATACAGGAAAGGAATACATAGAAGGAAAGGAGGTGGTGGTACTCAGCCTGATTTAAGCCAAGTGAATAGAGTATTGCAATTACTTGCCTCACCCCCGCGCCCTGTGGGCGCCCCCCTCTCCTGAACGGAAGAGCTGTTTCAGAAGAGGGGAGACAAGCTGTAGTTTCACTCCCCCTCTCTTGAGCAAAAAACGACTCAGGAGAGGGGGTTGGGGGTGAGGCTCCGTACTTACCAAACATGATCCATAGGAGAAAAGACAAATGGGTAAACGATCCATCCAAACCGCAGGCGTACACAAGCTGGCAGCCAACTTTGCTTTGCTGCTCGTATTTGCGTTAATGGCGGCCTGTGCGGCACCGGTCGCACAACAAGGCGGTGCCGCGAGTGGTGGGCAGGCCGCAGCCGGCGGAACAACCTCCATTCGCATTAGCTGCTGGGAAAGCGGCGACGCGCTGCAGCCGTTCACGAAGGCGATTGATAGTTTCCAGAAGGAGAATCCCAGCATCAAAGTGTCGCTGGAATGCATTCCCCAAGACTATGGTACCAAGCTGTTGGCGCAACTAGCCGCGAGCACGGGACCAGATATTTTCCAGAATGGGGATGGCGATGTGGCAAAATACGTACAAGAGGGCGCGGTCCAGCCGTTGGATGAATTCATTAGCGGCAAAGATGGCCTGGATATGAACGTCTTCTTGCCCGGTATCGCTGACTTTGGCAAGGTGAATGGCAAGACGTTCTATCTGACCAAAGATTACAGCCCACTGGTGCTCTTTTACAACAAGCAGCTCTTCGATGCCGCCGGTGTGAAGTATCCCGACGAAAACTGGAAGTGGGAAGATTTGCTAGCGGCAGCGCAAAAGCTGACCAAGCCGGATGGCAGTCAGTGGGGCATCGAAATCCCTGGCAACGATCCGACCTGGCTGCGCGGGGTGTTGCCGATCATCTACCAAAACGGTGGCAAGGTCGTTAGCGATGACGGCAAAACGACGACCGGTTATATGAACAGCAAAGAGACCGTGGCAGCTGTGCAGTGGTATGCAGACTTGATTTTGAAGGATAAAGTGGCGCCGAGCAAGACGGATATGGATGCGCTCAAAGGGGTGGATCTCTTCCAGACCGGCAAAGTGGCCATGTCGTGGACGGGGCGCTGGCCGTTACAGGATTATATCAAGAATACCGATCTGAAGTTTGGCGTTGCTAGCCTGCCCGCTGGACCAAAAGGCAAAGCAAACGCGCTCTGCTGGGCCGGTTTCACGCTGAACTCGGCTGGCAAGAACAAGGACGCAGCCTGGAAATTCCTCAAGTATATTGCGGCGGGTGATGGCGCCAAGCAATTTGCGGATTATGCCTTTACCGCCGTCAAGGCTGTGGCTCAGGAGCAGAAGTTGGATACGGATCAATACAACGCGCCGATCATCAAGGATTTGGCGAATATAAAGCCATTGCCAGAGTTCACAACGCCCAAGTGGGGTGACTGTGGCGATAAAGCTTATAAGGCGGCGATGGATGAAGTCTTCCTGAAAGGCAGCGCTGTGCAAGCAGCGCTGGATACTGCCGCGAAGGATGCCGACGCCTGTCTGGCGAAGTAGGTAAGTAGGGAGTAAGCAGTAGGGAGTAAGGATTAAGAAGCAGGATCGTAGCCCCGCCTGCCTACTCCCTACTACCTAATCCCTACTGCTTACTCCCATTTTCCAAGGAGACTCGACTATGACCAACGCCGTTCTGCCGCGACGGCCTGCGCGCCCAAGTCGTAAGGCTCGTCACGACACCTTGATCTTTTACCTGTGCGTTGCGCCTTGGGTGATTGGGTTTATTGCCTTTACCCTGGGGCCAATGCTCTATTCGCTTTACATCAGTTTCACCGAATGGGGCATGCTCAAGCCACCAGTTTGGGTGGGCCTCGCTAACTATGTGAGTGCCTTCAAAGATCCTGATTTTTATACGTCGCTCAAAGTGACCAGCTTTTACACGGTTTTTAGTATTCCCGCCAGTCTGATCATGGCACTTTTTCTAGCCATTCTCTTGAACGAAGCGACCCGTGGCGTTGGTTTTTTCCGTACAGCCTTCTACATGCCTGCGATTGTCGCCAGTGTGGCTGCGGCGGTGTTGTGGACATGGATTCTCAACCCCAAATATGGCCCCGTGAATGGTCTGTTACGAGTATTGGGGCTGCCAGGGCCAAACTGGTTCAGCGATCCGAAATATGTGTTGTGGGGCTTTATCATGATGAGCACCTGGAACGTGGGTGGGCAGATGCTGATCTTTCTGGCTGGCTTGAAAGGCATTCCCAAGTCCTTATACGAAGCGGCCGAGATCGATGGCGCCAGCCGTTGGCCGCGCTTTTGGCAAATTACCCTGCCAATGCTCAGTTCTACACTTTTCTTCAACTTTGTACTGGCCGTGATCGGCTCCTTACAAACGTTTGACACGGCCTATGTGATCGGAACGGCGAGCGGCGGCACGCTGGGTGGGCCAGCCAAGGCAACACTTTTCTATATGATTTATGTGTACAGCTTGGCCTTCAAGGGTTTTAACAGTATGGGCTATGCGACGGCGCTGGCTTGGGTTTTATTCGCCATCACCTTACTCCTAACCTTGCTCGTGCTGCGCACGTCTAGTTTGTGGGTGTACTACGAATCGGAAAAGGGGAATTGACCTATGGCGACGACGAGCATGGCCCGCAACCGCCCACTCAGCACGGTGCGCTGGTGGCAATCGCGGCGTTTTGGCAATTTGATGCATGATCTGATCATCTATACCTTGCTGATCTTTTTGAGCCTGGTCTTCCTCTTTCCCTTTTATTGGATGATCTTGTCGGCGCTGAAGCCGGATTATAAAATCTTTCTATGGCCGCCGGAATGGTTGCCGCATCCCGCGCTATGGAGTAATTTTCGCGACGCGTTTGCCAACCCGCTGCTGCCTTTCCCGATCTTTTTTCGCAACACAATGATCATCGAAATTGGCATGATCGCGGGTCGTTTGATCTCGTGCGTGCTGATCGCCTATGGTTTTGCTCGTCTAGAAGCGCCCGGTAAGGAACCACTTTTTGCCGTTCTACTCGCCACGTTGATGCTGCCCGATGCAGTGACCTGGATCCCACGCTATATTTTGTTTAGCCGGATGGGTTGGGTTGACACGTACCTGCCGCTGATCGTGCCCGCCTGGTTTGGCGAAGCCTATGCAATTTTTCTGATGCGTCAGTTCTTCATGTCGATCCCGCGCGAATTGGAAGAAGCCGCCGTGCTCGACGGCGCGAATACACTCGACATTATCTGGCGCATTATCGTGCCGCTCAGCCGCCCCGTCTTGGCGGTAATTGTCATCCTGAGCTTTCGCGACATCTGGAATGATCTGCGCACCCCGCTGCTCTATCTCAACCAGGTGAGCAAGTACACCGTGGCAGTGGGTCTCGCCTATTTTAACGGCCAGTTTGACACGAAAATGAATTTGCTGATGGCGGCGTCCGTGGTGACGATGCTGCCGGTCGTTATTCTTTTCTTCTTTGCGCAGCGCGCCTTTGTCGAGGGCATTGCGCTGACGGGCATTAAGGGATAAATGCGTGATGTGGCATATCATCGGCTTTGAATAAACGCTCATGGACACTACGTCATTCCACACGCCCCATACGCCACGCCGCATCGCTTTTGTCCTTTTCCTGGTTTCTGCCAGCGGCTTGATCTTTGAAATTGCGGTGACGCGCCTTTTCTCGTTCTTTTTCCAATATCACTATGCCTTTCTGGCCGTATCACTGGCGGTATTGGGGCTCAGTTTGGGTGCGGTGTTGAGCCGCTTGGTCAGCGCGCCCACCAACAAGATAAAGCCGATGGCCTCGCTCTTCGTTTTATTGCTGGCGCTAGCACTAAGCTTTCCGCTTGTCGCCGTGGGTATGGCCTATTTACCCTGGATGGAATCAATCTGGCCGCGGGCGATCCTGGCGCTGCTGCCTTTTCTACTGATCGGTTGGTGGACGGCGCTGGCCTTTGGGCATTTTACGGCGTCCAGTGGTTCGCTGTATGCGGCGGATCTAAGCGGGGCCGGCGTAGGCGTGATCGGCGCGCTGGGTTTATTAACCATCTGGAGCCCGTTCAGCGTTACGCTTTTCCTGGGGGTGATGATTGGATTGGCCGCCACCCTTTTAATCGGAGCCAACGCCCGCGCCGGGCGATGGCGAGCGTTGGGCGTTTTATTTATTGTCAGCGTCATCTGCCTTAGCAATCTGACAGTTGGCTGGCTCGATGCATTGCCCACGAATATTGCCAATGCGCCGCGTGACAAGACAATGTTGGCGATTCTGAATGATCCGACGCAGGCTGCGCGCTTGGTGCGCACGGTTTGGAGCCCGTTTGCGCGCGTCGATATGGTGGAAACGAATGACGCCAAAGCAAAATTTGTCTTTGCCGACGCTGGTGCAGGCAGTACGATGGTCCACTTTGATGGCGTTGATCTGGATGCCGTTCGTTATTTACGCGACACACCCGAATTTATCCCTTTTGCCGTGAGCCCAGTGACGCAAACGTTGATTTTGGGCGCAGGCGCGGGCAAAGATATTGTCATGGGGTTGCTGGCCGGTGCGCAACAGATCGCTGCGGTCGAGGTGAATCCAGCAACCGCGCAAATCACGCAGGAAGAGTCGGATTACAATGGTCATATTCTGCACGACCCTAAGGTGAATCTGGTGGTGGGCGACGCGCGCACCTATGTCGAGCGCAGCACGCAATTGGCCAGCCTGATCTACTTGAATCTGGTCTATACCCAAGCCGCCGCCCCCGCCAGCCAAGCATTGGCCGAAAATTACACCTTTACCCGCCAAGCATTTCGCACATATCTGGAACATCTGACACCCAACGGCCACTTGGCGATTGTTTCCCACAACGCGTTGGAAGGCAGCCGCGCCGCAGTCACCGCCCTGCAAGCGTTGAGCGATCTGGGCATTCCCCCGGCGCGAGCGCTCGATCACCTGGCGCTGAGTATGCTAACCGCCGATGACCCAACCCTGCGTACGAGCGTTTTGTTGGTGGGCCGTGAGCCGCTCAGTCAGGCAACGATTGCCGCCTATGTCGCGCAGAGCCAACAACAGCACATGCAGCCATTGTTTATCCCCGGCGTCTTCGAGACGGCTTTTGCGCCTTTACGCAAAGGCGCGAGTTTGCAAGACTTTGTCGTCGCCGACGCCGCCTATGAACTGGGGCCAACCGATGATGACCGGCCATTCTTCTTCAAACTCGATCCGGGTCTGCCTCCTGCAATTCGCGAGGCGCTCGTCATTGCGGCAGGATTGGCCACTGGCTTATCACTCCTAGGGTTAAGGCAAACGCAGCAAGCAAAGTCAGGTTCTGGGTGGCGCGCGCTCCTCTATGTGGCCTTGCTGGGGCTGGGCTTCATGCTGGTGGAGGTGCCGCTGATTCAGCATTTCCAGCTTTTATTGGGCTATCCTGTCTTGTCATTGGCCACTGTATTAGGCGCGTTGCTGCTGGCGGGTGGCTTAGGCAGTTGGCTCAGCCAGCGCTGGCGCGAGCAAGCGTTATCGCAACGTGTGTGGGTTGCCGCGCTTTCGATTAGCGTCATCACAGCTATTTATTGGTTACTGCTACCCGCCGTGGTGCGCCTATTGCTGCCAACATCGCTCGTCATACGCGTGCTAGCCACGATCTTTTTGACCGCCCTGCCTGGTGTGGCAATGGGGATACCGTTTCCCAGTTTGTTGCGCTTATTCAAGACCAACCAACCAGGCATTGCCTACCTTTGGAGCGTTAACGGCGCTTGCTCGGTGCTTGGTTCGACCCTGGCCGTTGCCATCGCCATGACCTGGGGCTTTGGGCTGGCGATGCTGACTGGCGCGGTTTTGTATGGGGCGTTAGCGGGGTTGGTGTGGAGTAAAAGCGTGAGAGCAAATAAGTAACAAGTAATAGGTAACAAGTAATAGGTAACGAAATCGTGTTGGTAAGCGAAAATTACTTGTTACTTATTAGGATTCCAAAAATGTTTCCATTTATCGAAAAGCACACGCGCCTCGCCGATCCAGTGGCAACCACCGGGGATCGGGTCTATGTGATCTGCTCCCAAAATGGTCTTTTTCCCGCTCCCTGGCACGGGCATGTCGCGCACGAAATGGGCGGCGTTTGGGATCATCCGATCAAATTGCTTGATGGTTTCTGGTTTGCCTTACGCTCCCAAGCCTCTGAGGTGACCAACTGGTTGTTAGAGGCTGATGCATGTCGGGTGGGGCTCGGCTATACGGAGTTTGATTATCGGGTGGATGGCCTACACGTTACCCGGCGCGACGTGGTGCCAGATGGCCTCGAAGGGTTGATTGTCACCCTCACTGTCCAAATTCCTGAACATTTTACCGAATTATTGGAAGCGATTGTATTAGTACGGTCCGATTTACGTCCGGCTTGGCTGGGCGAACAGGCCGGGATGGACGATGGGCCAGATCTGGCCACAGTAGCGGCGGATCGACGCTTTGTTACCTTTCATGATCAAAATAATCCTTGGTTTGCCATCGTGGGCAGTGATCGACCGGCCACTGCGATTACGATTCATGGCAATCTTCCAGCCATCCAGCAGACGATGGGCCAGGGTGCTTCGGCGCAACTAGTTTTTCCTCTAACCGAGCAAGCGACAACGACGCTTACCCTGTTGATCGCAGGTTCGTCGCAAAGCGAAGCATCGGCCCAGGCAATATTTGAACAATTGCAACGTGAGCACACGGCTTTGGTGGCCGCCAAACAGACCAGTTATCAGCAGATCGCCCAACACAGTGAATTGATTGCGCCCGATACAACGCTAAACGAGGCTTTTCAGTGGGCGAAGGTGAATTGCCAGATGCTCGCCCGCGCGACGCCCACCCACGGTTTGGGTGCGGGCGCCGGGCTCCCGACCTATCCCTGGTGGTTTGGCATTGACAGCGAATACGCCGTCTTGCCCATGCTGCAAGCTGGCCTCTTTGACCTGACCAAAGCGACCTTGCGCTTATTGAAACGGGTCAGTGAAGCCGAAAACCGCAACGAACCGGGGCGGATCATCCACGAAATGTCAACGACGGGCATCGTTCACAACCCCGGCAACCTGGTTGAGACGCCAGCCTTTACACGCGCGGTGCACCAAACCTGGCTCTGGACCGGCGACCCTACGTTTCTGGCCGAGATGTATCCATTCTGCAAGCAAGGGGTCCTTGATTATACGTTGGGCCAATGCGATCCCGATGGTGATTTATGTCCGTCCGGGCGCAGTGTGATTGAGACATTAGAGATGCACGCTGGCTTTGAATGCATCGACCCAGCGGCGTATACCTGGGAAGCGTTACAGCGGCTAGCGGATATGGCGCAGGCCATCGGTGACCACTCAATCATACCCGAACTGGAACGCATGGCAGATAGCTTAGGCCACCGTTTACAGGACGAATGGTGGTTGCCATCGGAGGGTCTCTTCGCTGATGTGCGGGCCAGTATTGCCGAGGTGCAGCGCGCGCTCGAACAGCTGGACTCGTTGGCCACAAGCCAGCCCGACAATCATGATTTTGTGCGCCAAGTTGTCCAGGCGCACCGGCTATTTGATCCTTTGCTAGCCAACTATCAGCAAAACCCCACCAACGTTGATTTGCCCTGGCTACTGCGCCATTGGGTAGTCATGTGCCCGGTGGAAGTAGGGTTAGCGACGCCCGAGCAAGCGCACCGGACATTGGATCGACTCATATCAGCCGAGTTTTGCAACGAGTGGGGTATGTACCTTCACCCTGATCGCCATGATGTAATGAGCATCAACACCGGACTGTTAGCGCTGGCGAACATTCGCTATGGGCGGATCGATCAGGCTTTAGATCTGGTGCAACGCATGGCGAAAACGCTGCCCTTGCACATGCCAGGCGCCATCAGCGAGGCGCTGCCGGACAAATGGTGTTTCTTGCAATTATGGTCGGCGCTTGGGATTATCTCACCAGTAATGGAAGGTATGCTGGGTATTGAACCGCGTGCGGGCGAACGCAAGTTACGCGTTGTGCCCAATTTGCCTACCGATTGGGATCAAGTTGAAATGCGCCAATTACGTATTGGCGATCAATGGTTTGCGATCCACGTTACCCGTAGCCCGCAACAGTATACGCTCTCTGTTACCAGCGATGCGCCTGATTATCAGCTAGAACTCGGTGTCTATCTGTCCGCTGATGTGCAGGTGCAAACGGTGATGCTCAACCAGCAACCAATCACCTGGCGCTGGGAGACAACGCTGGCTGGTCGTTGCTTGCTTTGCGAAGGGCTAGGGAATGCGGAATTGGTTGTCGTGTTGCGCTAGTCGCAGTGATTAAAATCACGCGCTACAGCAGCAAAATCCACTTCGTGGGTTGATTCAGCCGCCGCAGGGCAGCTTTGCAACAGTTGCAGCGAATTTATTCGCCAACAGAGTTTACCTCTCCACTATTCTCTGATCAAGAGTACGAAAGTCCTATAGCGTATGGGCCCAAGTCTGGCAAATTCCGCTCACTTGTGCTATCATGCAGGGCATGAGCACAGCCAGTCGATCCGTCACCCAAGCCCTCAAATTACCCGACACCTTCGCCTTCAGCCAGTCTAGCTTGCAGGCGTATGAGGATTGTCCGCGCCGTTTCTGGCTGGCCTATGCCGAGCAACTCCCCTGGCCCGCCATCGAGGCAACGCCGGTAGCCGAGCATGAACAGTTGATGCGCCTGGGTTCGACATTTCACCTGCTGGTGCAACGCGCTCAGATTGGGCTTGACCCTGAACTCTTGGGCGCCGGGCTTGAACCGCCGCTGGGTGATTGGTTCAACGCCTATCTGCGCCATCGACCCGCCGATTTGCCCAACGATTTTTTTGAAGTGGAACGGATCCTGAGCATGCCGTTTGGTTCAGCCGCCATTCCGACCACGTCCTTGAATGGTAGCGGCGTGGCAGCACTCAAAGCGGATGCCGTCTACCGGCTCGCAGCCAAATATGACCTGATTGCGGCCGACAAAGAAGGTCGCGTCGTGATTATCGACTGGAAGACCGCCCGCAAGCGCACAGACCCAGCTAATTTACGCCAACGGTTGCAGACGATTGTCTACCCATACGTGTTGGTCGAAGCCAGCGCCAAGTTACCCTGGGGACCGGTGCAGCCCGAACAGGTGGAGATGCGCTACTGGTTTACCGCCGCCCCTGGTCAACCGGTTGTCTTTCGCTATGATCGCGCCCAACATGAAGCCAATCATGATCGCCTGCATCATATGCTCGATGAAATTCTAGCCGGCCAGCGCGAGGCCGATTTTCCCACTGTATCCGACACGGAAATTAACCGCAGACGCTTCTGTGGTTTTTGCGTCTATCGCAGCCGGTGCAATCGTGGCGTAGTGGCCGGCCATTTGGATGAAGTCGCCGATGCCGAAGATTTCTTCAGCGTCGATACAGACACGGCGTTGGAATTTACGCTGGATGATGTGACGGAGTTGGCGTTTTAACAGGCGAAAGGTGCTCAAATGGAAAGAACAGTAACAAAAACTCAACTTGAAGAATATCGGGCGCGCTGGGAAGCTGTTGCTGAAGTTGAACGGGTAGAACATCAAACGGCTACGGTTGATCAGCGTTGGCGAAAATTCAATTCAATTATTCGATTGGCTGCCAGCCTAGGCTTAAAAACAGATGATCACAATGACGAAATTGAAGCGGTAAGAAGTCGCTGGAAAAAATTGAAGGAGCTTTCATAGTGTCTCTGCCCGCCTTATTGGGTTCATTCCAAAGCCCATTAGCCGCTTTACAACGTTTGCTCGCGCATTTCAATAACCAAGGTGTCATCATAGGCGGTATAGCGGTTAGCCTGCTAGCCGAAGCACGCTTTACGGCTGATGCCGATGTAGTCATTTTATTAGCCCTAGACGATTTACCCCGTTTACTAGATTTGGCCAGACAAGAGGGATTGGTGCCACGGATTGATCACGCCGAACAATTCGCGCAACGCAACCGAGTGCTACTCTTGCGGCATACGGAAAGCGAGATTGATGTTGATATATCTTTGGGACTATTACCGTTTGAGATAGAAATGGTGGAACGCAGTAAGTTCCATCGGGCGGGTTCATTAGAACTTCGGCTACCCACACCCGAAGATTTGCTCATCATGAAAGCCGTGGCTCATCGCCCCAAAGATCTGATCGATATCGAGTCCATCATCACAAGTTATCCGAAATTAGATCGTAAGCGGATTCAATTCTGGGTTGAGCAGTTTGCTGAAGCGCTTGAAATGCCCGAACTATGGCCTGAGATAGCGCGGCTCTTGCACAAAGCAAAGTGAAGCCGGCTATCTAATCAATTGTTTTATTATGTCACAACCCTGGACCGTTCGCCCCTCTATCCCCCCATCACCTGAACTAATGGCCGCCGTTGGTGGACACCCACTGATCGCGCAACTGCTGGCCCAACGTGGTTTTGACACCGCGGCCAAGGCACGCGCCTTTCTCGATCCCACCCAATATGCACCGGCGCTGCCCACGGCGCTTTTTGGCGTCGCCAAAGCGGCACAACTAATTTGCAAAGCGATCAGCGCCCGCCATAACATCCTGGTCTGGGGCGATTTTGATGTGGACGGCCAGACGAGCACCTCGTTGCTTGTGGCCGCGCTACAAAAACTGGCTGGGGTGGAACGCGTGCGCTTTCATGTGCCCAATCGTTTCAGCGAAGGGCACGGCATGCTGCCCGACAAGCTAGGCGAAATCTTGGCTGATCCGACCTTTCAACCGCAGCTAATTCTGACGTGTGACACTGGCATCGCCGAAACCGTGGGCGTAGCCTATGCGAAGGATCGCGGGATAACCGTTGTCGTCACCGATCACCACGATTTGACGCCTGAATTCCAAAAGCTGCGACCCGGCTTAGATCCACTGTGGGGCATTGACAGTGACCTTGTCGGCAAAGCCAGCGTGCGCCGCGCCGACGCGATTGTCAACCCCAAGTTTCAGCCATTGGGCGACTCACTCCGGACGTTGCCGGGCGTGGGCGTGGCCTATAAACTGGTGCAAGAAGTCTATAAACAGTGCAACCGCGCCGGCGAAGAGACTGAATTACTCGACCTCGTGGCGCTAGGCATCGTGGCGGACGTGGCCGAACAAGTCAATGACGCCCGTTATTTGTTACAATTAGGACTCGACAAACTACGCCGCACCAAACGGATTGGACTGTTGGCCTTGATGGAAGTGGCGCGGCTCAATCCACAGACCGTCGATGCGGAGTCGATTGGCTTTCAACTGGGCCCGCGCATGAATGCCCTGGGCCGCTTGGAAGATGCCACTGTCGCCGTGGAATTGTTGACCACGCGCGACATTATCCGCGCCAGCCAACTGGCCGCCAAGATGGAACGGCTCAACCAGGATCGGCGGCTGCTCACCAGCCAGATCACCAAAGCGGCGATGGACATGATTGAGCGCGATCCCAGTTTATTGGATTTTAACGCGCTGGTGCTGGCGCATGAAGGCTGGCACGCGGGCATTGTGGGCATTGTGGCCTCGCGCTTGGTCGAAGCCTACAACAAGCCGACCGTGCTGCTGCTCAAGCCACCGGGTCTACCTGCGCGCGGCAGCGCACGTAGCATTGCCGGGGTGGATATTGGCGGCTCGATTGCGGCGTGCAGCCATTTGCTGCTGGGTCATGGCGGTCATCCTGGCGCGGCCGGGCTTAGTTTAGTGCCCGAAAATATTGACCGCTTTCGCCGCGAATTGCACCAGCAGATCGATTTGCATCGCGACAGCACCGCGCCGACCGGGTTGATGATCGACATCGAAGCGCCCTTGCCCCAAATGAATCTAGCGCTGGCCGAAGAACTCCAGCGCCTGGCGCCTTTTGGCCAAGGCAACCCGACACCCCAGTTTATGAGTCGTAACCTGACCATTGTCGAAGACCGGCGCATTGGGCGGGAAGGTACGCATCGGCGCTTGACCGTACAAAGTGCGGATGGTGCCAAAGCGCCGGTGATTTGGTTTAATGGCGCCGATGTTGAATTGCCAACCGGTCCGCTTGATCTCGTTTATACCGCCGGGATCAATGAATATAAGGGTGAACGCAGCTTACAGCTGAGCTATATTGCTAACCGATCTAGCCAGCTTGAAACCGTTGAAGTGCCGCCTTCTGCAGCGCCCCAGTGGCAAGTGCATGACTGGCGCGGCCAGGATCTTACCTTAGGCGATTTGCCCAACCCAGATCAGGCAATCTGGTTTGCGGAAGGCGTCGCATTAACCTGGAACGGCGAAAGCATCGCCTATGCTCCACGCACTCATTTAGTTGCCCAAACCAAACGGCTAGCTGGCAACCGACCGTTTGTGATCTGGGGAATTCCTCCGTCACCGGAACTGTTGCATTGGATCGTGGACAGTGTGAAGCCAACGAGTATCCACCTGTGCGGCCAAATGACCAGTGACGATTCATTGGCTGGTGTGCTCCGTCATGTGGCGGGAATGGGTAAATATGCGCTAGAGCGCGACAAGTTGGTGTATATCGACCGGATGGCGGCGCGCCTGGGCACGACCGAAGCTGTGATTCGCCACAGTTTGCTCTGGTTGCAAAGCCGCGGCCGGCTTAAGATCGAGGAATTTTTGGAAGGCGACAGCATGCGCATTGCGGCCGGTGATGGTCACGATCAGAAGGAGAATGCTACGATCCTACAGGCGGAGTTGGAAGAGCAATTGGCCGAAGTTCGCGCGTACCGACGTTTCTTTTTGCGGGCAAAAGTAAGTGAGTTAGGGCTGACTGCCGCTAGGTGACGTACTTTACTTTGCACCTTGGCGGCGCTGCGTCAAAGCTTGACCAAG
>JBBREZ010000148.1:0-13872 GCA_038225095.1 Caldilineales bacterium | reverse complement strand
AAACATCAGCCATGCGATTGCATTTTTTCGGGAGCAGCAAAAAAAGCAATCGCTGACCGCGCTAGGCGTTGCCTGTTTTGGCCCACTTGACCCCGACCCGCGTTCGCCGAAATTTGGCTATGTCACCACCACGCCTAAAGTGGGTTGGGCGCAGACCAACTTTGTGGGGCCGTTGCGCCAGGCATTAGGCGTGCCGGTTGGTTTTGATACCGATGTCAACGGCGCCGCGCTCGGTGAATGGCGCTGGGGTGCTGGCCAGGGCTTGGACAATTTCGTTTATCTGACGATTGGCACGGGGCTGGGTGGCGGCGGGATTATCAACGGCAAACCGATTCATGGTCTGCTCCATTCAGAAATGGGCCACATGGTGATTCCCCACAACTGGGATGCTGATCCGTATGCGGGCTTTTGCCCCTATCATGGCGACTGTTGGGAAGGTTTGTGTGCTGGCCCGGCGATCGAAGGCCGTTGGCAGACGCGCGCAGAAAATTTGCCACCGGATCACAATGCTTGGGAATTGGAAGCACATTATCTGGCTCTGGGTTTGCACAACATTATCTGTACGTTGTCTCCGCAACGGATTATCATGGGCGGCGGCGTGATGGAACAACGCCAACTGTTTGCCCTGGTCCACAATCATGTGTACACGTCGCTGAATGGCTATATTCAATCGGCCCAGATTCTGGAAAATATGGACCGCTATATTGTGCCGCCCGGCCTCGGTAACCGTTCTGGGGTGTTGGGCGCGATCGCTCTGGCCGAAGCCGCGGCCCAGAATCAGACATAAGAATTGACGATTTTTGATTGACGATTGACGAAGCGACTTCGTCAATCAAAAATCGGATGCTCTTGCTCCTTATAAACGCTCAATCAAATATTGTGAATTTACGATTTGCGAAGTTATTTTGTAGACGAAGCGACCTCGTCAATCTTCAATCTAAAATCGTCAATTGGATGCCCATGCTCCCTATAAACACTCAACCAAATTTCGATCCTTCCGAAACGCCCCATCGCCGTCGTAATTTACTGACGGGTGAGTGGGTGATTGTTTCGCCGCAGCGCACCAAGCGCCCGTGGCAGGGGCAGGTGGAGCGCACGCCGCCGGACAATCGTCCCGCGTATGACCCGCAGTGTTATCTCTGCCCAGGCAACGCGCGCGCGGGCGGCAAGCACAATCCGAACTATACTGACATTTTTGTCTTTGACAATGACTTCGCCGCGCTGCTACCAGATGGCCCTATCGGCGATGTGAGCCAAGGCGAGTTTTTTCAAGCGCAGGGTGAAGCAGGCATTTGCCGCGTGATCTGCTTTAGCCCGCAGCATAACTTGACCTTGCCCGAAATGGCCGTGACCGAGATTCGGCGCGTGGTCGATGTGTGGGCTGAACAGATCGAAGATTTGGGTGGCCGGTCGAACATCAATTATGTGCAGTTGTTCGAGAACAAGGGCGCGGCGATGGGCAGTTCCAACCCGCACCCGCATGGGCAAGTCTGGTCTAGCTATCATATTCCGCAAGAGCCAGCCAAAGAGGATGCTCACCAAAAGGCCTATTTTGCCAGCCACAACTCACCGCTTCTCGTCGATTATCTGGCCGCGGAGCTAGCGGCCCAAGAACGCATTGTCGTCGAAAACGCACATTGGGTGGCGCTGGTGCCTTATTGGGCGGTCTGGCCGTTCGAGCTATTGGTGTTGCCGCGCCGCCATGTGACGCAGTTGCCGGATCTAACCGATGCTGAGCGCGATAGCTTGGCCGAACTCTTCAAACGGCTGTTGACGCGCTATGACAATTTGTTTGAGAATAGCTTTCCCTATTCGATGGGCTGGCATGGTCAGCCGACCGATGGTGCCGCATACGCCTACTGGCAATTGCATGCCCACTTCTACCCGCCGCTTTTACGTTCGGCGACGGTCAAGAAATTTATGGTTGGGTATGAGATGCTTGGCAATCCGCAGCGTGATATCACCGCCGAACAAGCGACGGCACGTTTACGTGAACAGAGCGAAGTTCATTATAAAAATAACGTGACCTCTCCCTAACCCTCCCCTGCTGGGAGGGGACTGGTTTAGGGACAGTCTGAGTGGCTATTTCTTTCTCTGATGGTGCTTTGCGTTCAGTTGGTATAGAACCAGCCACTTTGTCTTCCCCTAAGCAGTTCCCTCCCTTCCTAGGGGAGCGGGAGCCCTCTTTGGGCGCGGGTGGGGTTACAAAAATAAAGGATTTATCATTACCATGCCCACCCTTCAACAACTTACCAAGCCGCAGGCAGAAGCATCACTTGAATCACTAGTTCTACTGCTGCAGAATGTGGTCGATAACGGCGCGTCAATCGGGTTTATCCCGCCGCTGCCTACTCAAGAAGCGCAGGCTTATTGGACAAAGGTTATCGCCAATCTGGAGCAAGGTCACCTGTTGCTTTTTGTCGTCCTAGCGGAAGAACAGGTGATTGGTACGGCGCAACTGGCCTTGGAAATGCGCAAAAATGGCCTTCATCGCGCCGAGGTGCAAAAGGTGATGGTGCATACGGAATTTCGTGGGCGTGGCATTGGTCGCCAATTGATGGATGCGGTAGAAGCGGCGGCGCACACGGCGCAACGCACCTTGCTGGTGTTGGACACGCGGCGCGGTGACGTAGCCGAGACGCTTTATCAAAAGCTCGGCTACGTTCAGGCTGGCATCATTCCGGGTTATGCCAGCAACGCAACCGGCGGGCTGGACGATACGGTTCTCTATTACCGCATACTCTAGCGGGCGTTAGCCTTTGACATAGGAGAACTTCTCGGCAATTTTCCCGTCGCGCACGCGGAAAATATCGACCCCGCGCACATGTCCGGCTTGCTGATCCTGGTCAATCCAGTGATAGGTCCAGCGCAATACACCGCGGTCGCCAGCGGCTATAATCTCCTCTGTCTCAAAACGGGCCTGCGGTGAGCCGCTAAATAACTCATGCCAAAAGGCGCGCACCGCCGTTTGACCTTCGCTGCGGCTACCGTCGGGTGGTGGATAGGTGTTTTCAAAAACACAGTCGTCCGTCATCAAACGCATCACCGCATCGACATCATGCTGGTTAAAAGCCGTGTGAAACTGTTCAATCGTCGCCCGCGTGCGCGCCGTAACCGGATCCGCTGTTGTAGCGGGTATTGCCTGCTCGTTCATGAAATTCCCCTTCGTGTTATCCAAAGCGGGCGTATTCAAGCAACGCATCCAAGCGGCAGGTCGCCAGTCCAATCACATGATCGCCTGCACCATCATAAACGTAAATTCCTTCGCCTACCACTAAATTAGCGTTTCAATAAACTTTTGGATCGTTGTGCGATGTTCCTGATAATGTTCATAGGTATTACCAATCACCCACCCCAGCAAGGGGCGCGCTTCTGGATCATCTGGATAGCGAGGCTGTATGAGATCATTGTATGACAGTTGTTCTAAATCAGCTAATAACAGGACATGGGTGCGTTCCAGATCAGCCAGCACGTCGTCAACCGACCGCACCTGATGGCGCTGAAATAAAATTTGATTGAGACCATTTTCATCAAGTTGCTCAAACGTCTGCTTGTCTAATTGGAGCACCTCATGTGGTAGTTGACCCTGTAAGTGATACAGACGCAAGAAGTTTTCCCAACTGCTAAGATGGGCTAGATTGTCTTTGATCGACCAGCCGCCGGCGTCGGGCTTGTTCATCTGCGCTGGATTTAATTGGGCAATCGCCTGCTGCAATGCGGCCCATTCGTGCTGAATGCGGGCTATTAACGCCACTTTGTCACCCGGAAGAGCAGAATAGTCATTCTGCTCGCTATGATTAGCCTCAGTTTGCATGGTGATTTCTCCTTTGCTTATGGGTGAAGTTGGTAAGTCTGGTGTGAAATAATGGATTCTGCTGGTTGTCTTCCGCCCCTTGATTTGTCCAATCATCCATCACATAATTGGAAAAGCTCCAGTACAACTGGCTCACCGGCCAGCACGGAAATAAGTGCGACATCTGCATTCGCTTCTAGCAGGGTCATCTGGCCGCCATTGACGATCCGATCTTGGCCGGCTTGTGTGACATAGGCCGTGCCGGATTTGATGCGCAGCATATGGTATTCGGCTGGCACGCGATACAATTCACCGCGATATAGGACAAGGCGCTGGGCGATTTGTGTTTCTAACAAAGGACGTTGCCGACGCATTGGCGACACTAACGCTAAAGAATCATGCATGTTACCCCTTCCAACACTTTAAGCGCCATCACTATTAAAAACTGTATGGTTTGTGATTTGAAAGTTGAGGCACCGCAACGACACGAACGCCTTGTAGCTTCAAGCCCCATACCACCAGACATGTACCCAGCCAATAGCTAACTTGCTCCATAATTTTGGTAGCAGTAGATGCTTTTGGTGGCAGCATTTTGGCTAAACGTTTCTGCTCCGCTTCTTGTAATAAAGCTTGGTAGCGCTCACGAGCAATTATCTCGATCAATTGCGGCATCATAACAACCTCCTTATTCCTGTAAAGCTAACTTGAATATCATACTGGATGATTGTAACTTGTTACCCTTCGTCTTGCCACCCAATTCTTGCGGATTAGTAATTAGTATAACTGTCTTTAGCCAGTTGAATGGTTATAATAATAGCACAAATATTATAACCTGTCAAGCGGTATTAGACGGTTAAATATTTATTTGTATTCTCTATAGATCCAAATAGAGAGAAATTGATATAAAATAGGCCTGATCGGGATTAACAGTGTTCAGTCGCTAGGTAAACACGTCTACAGGTAGACAAGTGACACCTGCCTGTTTACCTAGCGACCGTTCGGCTGAGCGTTCGACGAGCGTTCGACCGAGCTCACGCCGAGGTCTCACGGTTCGGCTGAGGCTCACCTTGAAGCGTCGAAGCCTGTTGACCAGAGCGGATGGCTTATTCCCGATCATGTCTAATGAAATGGCGGTATTTTGAACCACTTTGAAGGGCGTACATGGATAAAAATGTAATATTTCCCGACGATTTACAATTATGTCTGGATTTTGCTAACACGGCCGACTGGCACGCCAGTGAGCATCCAGTTGAGACTTTGCACACTTATGCCGATCTGGTCGCTTGGGCGCAGCGGGCCAACATGCTGACCAGTCATACGGCAGAGGAACTTAACCAACAGGCTACACGTTTTCCACTAGAGGCGACGCAACTGCTTGGGCAAGCGATTACTTTGCGTGAGATGATTTATCGAATTTTCACAGCAGCGACCGCCGGGCAACCACCTGATGCGGCTGATTTAACGAGTTTGAATGCCATGCTGCCCGCCGCCTATAGCCATTTACAAATTCTTCAAAGTGGCGATCATTTTATGTGGGGCTGGCAAAGCAAAGGCGATGAACTGGATTGTATGCTTTGGCCTGTGGTGCGCTCGGCTGCCGATTTACTCACCTTTCCAGAGCTTAATCGGGTCAAGCAATGCGCGGACGATCGCGGCGGTTGTGGCTATTTTTTTATTGACACGACCCGCAACCATAGTCGCCGTTGGTGTACCATGCAAAGCTGCGGCAATCGGGCCAAGGCGCGCCGCCATTATGCGCGTCAGCGCAACGATGCGTGAAGTGCCAACATAATAATGCGCTAAGGCTCTGGTATTTGGTTTGCTAACTGGCGTCTTTATTCCCTACAGTGGTAAAATCCTTCGGTCTGACGTACGTTTTCGCCAGATCGGGTACTTGGCTGTTTATTGGGTAAGAACTGGCAGACGCAAAGATGTCCTTGTCACCTTTAGTTGATGAACTTTACACGCTTAAACCAACTGATGTAGGGCGCGCGCCGTTGCGGGTTACGATTAGAAATGTATCGCTGCAAGGCGTGGAAGAACTCAACCCCGTCTTACATTTGCAGGAATTTCCGACTAAGCGGCTTGTGATCGACCGTACACAAGGTCAGGTGCTGATCCAACTGACCGGCAGCCCGCTGTTTACCAGTTGGATCGGCCAACAAATTGATCTGAAAGCGGTGACGAATGAAGGCAAGACCGCGATTATGCTCAGCGCGCCGCAACCGGAGCACTGGTTATGGCCGCGAGCTATTTCTCCACTGCAAGCGAGTAAGCGGGATCAATATTGGTCTTCACTTTTATTATTCAGCGTGCTCCTGTTGATCTTTGGCGCCGCTTACTTGCTTGATAATGGGGATGCCATCTGGCAATTTTTGAGGAATTTTGTTTCGCTCTAGGCAATTGGCCCGCCTGTAGGCTATATAGACAAAACAGGTAAACTCCGCACATTTGCGGGGAGCGCATTAGAGAATGCGCCCGGAACAGCGTTAGAGAACGCTGACTCCTCATTTGTGTAACTTTTAAATGGTTTGTCTATAAGTTCGCTCCTAGCCGATTTTCTTATTACGTAATCTATTTACCATGACACTATCTTCTACCAACGACATTCCCGCTGAGACGCTGCGTAAAATTATCCAGCAATATGGCACTTCCCTTGCTGATGAACCGCGGCGGTGTGAAGCGCTGCTCAAAGACTTGTGTGGAGAGTATAAACGGGAAATCCACCTGCTGATCGGCGCGCAATATGAAAAAGTGCCCACCGAACTGCAACGGGGCTTGCCGCTAGAGTTGCAGCGGTCGCGCCTCGTGCAACAGTTGATCGATGACCGCGGCTTTGACGATGTGTGGGCCGAATGGGCCGTCAATGCCTGGGCCTACGCCTTGGACATCGTCCAGCAACCACCGTCGCGCATGGTCGCTGCCAGTCAAACGCGCGCACAGCAAACGCGTCCGCCACAAACATATACTCCCCAACCGGCGCCTGTTCGCCCGGCCCGGCCTGTGATCGTACCCGCACCCCAGCCAGCCCCCGTCGTTGCCGATGATTATGATATTATCGACAACGGCCCGCAGGGTGGCAATCGTTCGAGAAGCTGGTTTTGGCTGGTGCTCGTCTTTAGCATCATCTTTCTGGCCTTTGCTTCGGGCATGGCAATTATGACGATGATGAACCGTTCGGCCCCTGAGGCCAGCGCACCCGTTGTGATGCCCTTTGCTACGTCTACACACCGCGCGCTGACGCCAGTTGCTATCGCCCAAGGCACGCCAACTTTGCAAACCAGAATCGCAGCGACGGCGACGGTTAGCACCCCCACCGTGACGCCAGCGGCGACTTTGACGCCAACGGCGACGCCGCAACTTGCCTGTGCTCAGGCGGTTGCGCAGGAATTGGCCTCACTCTATGACCGCACCACGCTGGGTTGCGCCGTGGCTGGTCCGAAAGTGGTGTGGGCGGCCTGGGAACCCTTTGAGCGTGGGGCGATGCTCTGGCGCAGTGACACCGATTTGGCCTATACCTTTTTCAACGATGGGCAATGGTCGCCAATTAACGAGCACTGGGATGGTAAAGACATTCATGCGCGCGGTACGCCACCCCAGGGTTTGCAAGCACCAGTGCGTGGCTTCGGCTATGTTTGGGGCATCCGCGACGACTTCTTCAATCGCCTGGGTTGGGCAAAGGATCAGGAAAAAGGCTTTTGCGCCATGCTTCAGCCGTTTGACAAAGGCTTTATCTTGCAAAGCAGTACGGTTGAATTTTGTACGTCCGACAATCTCTACAACCACTCACACGATGCCGATTGGTCGCCGTTATTCTTTGCCATGCTGGAGGGCGGACAATGGCGGAATGCTGGCAGCGCAAACGCCGCACCACCGGTGGCTACTCAACCCGCGCCAGCCGCCCAAAATCCCCAAACCCGACCGGCCGCCAATGGACTGTTTTATGCGTCGGCAGCTAAGGCCATCAAGTTAGATGCCACGTTTGATGACTGGCCTGAGCAGTGGACCCCAATTGCTGCCTTGATTCAAGGGCCGGAAAATTATCAAGGCCCAGAAGATATATCCGGTGATTTTCAGGTTGCGTGGTCGCCGGATGGACTGCTGTTGGCCGTGCGCGTCACCGATGATAAGTATCGCAGTGGACCGGATGGCACCGATATGTGGAAAGGCGATGGGTTAGAAATTCATTTTGATCGTCAGTTGACAGCCGACTATGAGCGGACAACTGCGGATGCGGATGATTACCAACTAGGCATCAGTTTTGGCCCCAAGCTAAGAGAGGGGCGCGGCTATCGTTGGCTGCCGCGTGAAAAAGAAGGCAAATTTACCGTTTCCGGCGCCGTGAAGGAAAACGAGCATGGCTATCAAACTGAAATTTTGCTTCCCTGGAGCTTATTTGAGCAAGACGGCAGCCTGATCCAGGTTGGGCAAACGTTTGGGTTCAACATCAGTATCAGCGACAACGATGATAAAGCGCCTGCGCAACAAACCGTCTTGTCGGCCTCCCCAGCGCGTACTACCTTTGATAATCCAACCGAATGGGGTACGTTGATCATCCGAGACTAAATAGCGGGCGGACGGATCAAATAGTTGTTGTAGGTCCGGTTTTTAACCGGACAAGCATCGGCGACCCAATCTTTCCGCATGCACCGATCCGACTTGACGCTGATTGTCACGTTGCAAACGTGACCTACACATCATCCATAGCAGTAGAAGGCAAGAAAGGAGGGGTAACTATGTCTGATGTAAAACAAGCGGCCCTGGATTATCATAAGCAGGACCGGCCCGGTAAACTTAAAATTGTCGCCACCAAGCCGATGGAAACGCAACGCGATCTCTCATTGGCCTATTCACCCGGTGTTGCCTTTCCTGTCCTAGAAATTGCCGCTAATCCAGCGCTGGCCTACGAGTACACGGCCAAAGGCAATCTCGTCGCTGTGATCAGCAACGGATCCGCCATCCTTGGCCTGGGTGATCGCGGCCCGTTGGCCTCCAAGCCAGTGATGGAAGGCAAAGCCGTCCTCTTCAAGCGCTTTGCTGATGTCGATGTGTTCGATATTGAAATCGACTCAAAAGATCCCAAAGAGATTGTCCGCTTTGTCCAGATGATTGCGCCCACCTTTGGCGGCGTCAATTTGGAAGACATCAAAGCGCCCGAATGTTTCTATATCGAACAAGAACTTCAGCGCACCTGTGATATTCCCGTATTCCATGATGACCAACATGGCACGGCGATCATTTCCGGCGCGGGTTTGATCAACGCGCTGGAATTGGTGGGCAAGAAAATTTCCGACGTACGCATCGTGGTCAACGGCGCGGGTGCAGCCGGGATTGCCTGCGCCGATTTCTATATTGCGCTGGGTGCGCAACGCGATAATATTGTCATGTGCGACACGCGTGGCGTGATCTATGAAGGCCGCACCGAAGGCATGAACGAGTATAAACTTGCCTATGCGGTGGAAACCGATCTGCGCACGTTGGAAGATGCCCTGGTGGACGCCGATGTTTTTATCGGCCTTTCCAGCGCGAATATTCTCAAGCGCGAAACCGTGCGCAGCATGGGGCGTGACCCAATCCTCTTTGCGATGGCCAACCCCGACCCGGAAATTACCTATGAAGAGGCCCAAGCCGCCCGCCCTGATATTATCTTCGGCACCGGCCGCAGCGATTACCCCAATCAGGTCAACAATGTACTCGGTTTTCCGTTTATCTTCCGCGGTGCGCTTGATGTGCAGGCCAAAACCATTAATATGGAAATGAAATTGGCGGCGGCGCACGCCCTGGCTGCGTTGGCCAAGGAAGATGTCCCCGACGCTGTGATCCGTGCCTATGGCCTGGACACGTTGCGCTTTGACCGTGAATATATCATCCCCAAGCCTTTGGACCCGCGCGTCTTGATGTGGGTAGCCCCTGCCGTGGCGAAAGCGGCGATGGAAACCGGCGTTGCCCGACAGCAGATTGATTTACATGAATATATGGATCAACTGGCCGCGCGCATGGGCAAGAGTGTGCAGGTCATGCGCACCCTGGAACTCAAGGCGCACAGCGATCCCAAACGTGTAGTCTACGCCGAAGGTGAGCACCCACGCATTATTCGTGCCGCCTATGCCGTCATGACCCAGGGCATTGCGCAGCCGATTTTGCTGGGGAGCGCCGAGAAGATTACGGCGCGCTGCCAGGAATTGGGTTTAAATTACACGCCAGTTATCGTTGACCCGAATGACAGTGAAAAACGCGCCGATTACGCCCAACTCTTTTATGAACGCCGCCAGCGCAAAGGGATGACGTTGACGCTGGCCAACGAGATTATGCGCCAGACCAATTATTTTGGCCCGATGATGGTGGACCAAACGGATGCCGACGCCTTTGTTTCCGGTCTTACCTACAACTATCCCGAAGTATTGCGGCCCGCGTTACAGGCCGTAGGTGCCCAATCGGAACGTTTTGTCAGTGGCGTTTATCTAATGCTCGTCCAAAATAAACTCTACTTTTTCACCGATGCCACGGTGATCATCGAGCCGACCGCCGAGCAACTGGCCGCAATTGCGCTTAATGCCGCCGATCTGGCCCGCCAATTTGGCGTCGAACCGCGCATTGCCATGCTCAGCTTCTCGAACTTTGGCAGCACGCCACACGGGCAATCGAGCGTCGTCCGTGATGCGACGGCCTTGGTCAAGCGGCGGCGGCCAGATTTGCAGATCGATGGCGAAATGCAGGCCGATGTCGCCGTTGTTCCAGAATTGATGCAACGGCACTATCCCTTCAGCCAAGTAACCGACGCCAACATCCTGGTCTTCCCCAATTTAAGCGCGGCCAACACCGCCTATAAATTGCTCAGCCGTTTGGGTGGCGCTGAGGCGATTGGCCCCATTTTGGTCGGCATGGGTAAACCGATCCATGTGCTTTCCACCGGCGCCGATGTGCGCGATGTGGTGAATGTCACCATCCTCGCCGTGATCGATGCGCAGTATCGGTTGCAGAATAAGATGGAGTAAGGAGTAGGGATGCGGGATTAGACCTAATCCCGCATCCCTACTCCTTACTCCCTGCCCCGTACCCTCCTATGCAAACCATACCCTTCTGGACCGAAGACTACCCACGCCCCACCACTTTACCGGTCAGTGACCTGCCGGCGCAAGTGGATGTGGCCATTATTGGCAGTGGCTATACCGGCTTAAACGCGGCTATTGGGCTGCGCCAGGCCGGCGCGACGGTTGCTGTGTTGGAACAAGCAACGATTGGGTGGGGGGCTAGCAGCCGCAATGGCGGCATGTTGAATCCAGGGCTCAAGGCGGACATGCCGCTACTCTTCAAACGATACGGCCCACCAATGGGCCGTGCACTGTGGGCATGGTCACAGGCCGCCATCGATCATGTCGAAGCGTTGGTGACGCATGAGCAGATTGCCTGTGACTTTGTCCGGCATGGACAGGCCGTGCTGGCCTATAAGCCCAGCCATTTTGCTCATTTCAAAGCAGACGCAGCCTGGTTTAGCCAGGAATTAGGGTATCGCGACCAGGTATTGGTTGGTGCCGATGCCTTGCATCAGGAGATCGGCAGCACCAGTTATTACGGCGCGATCGTTGACCCGCATGCTGCGGGATTGCATCCGGCTAAATATGTCTTTGGGCTGGCGGCTGTTGCTGGACGCCTGGGGGCAAAGCTGGTCGAATACGCCGAAGTGGTTCAACTGCGGCGTCAGCAAAATCATTTTCAATTGACCACCACGCAGGGTGTTATCCATGCGACCGAAGTCTTAGTGGCGACCAACGGCTACACCACCAATCTTGTGCCTGCGATCCGCCGGGGCGTCGTTCCCGCCGGCAGTTATATCATCACAACTGAGCCATTGCCGCCCCATTTGCAAGCCACGCTCAGCCCCCGCGGCCGCATGTTTTATGACAGCAAACATTTCCTTAATTATTTTCGTCTGACCCCCGATGGGCGCATGCTCTTTGGGGGACGGCACAACTTGTCGGCGCACTTAGATGTTATAGAAAGTGCCCATTTGTTGCAAAAACGCATGGTCGAAGTCTTTCCACAATTGATTGATGTGCCACTTTCGCATTCCTGGACCGGCAAACTAGGCTTAACCTTTGACTTGCTGCCCCACATTGGCCGTACGGCTGGCGGCCGAATTGACGGCGTATATTATGCGTATGGATATGCTGGCCACGGTGTCGCTGTCGCAAGTTTGGTGGGCAAAGAGATCGGCGAGCTATTGGCTGGCCGGCGCATTGACAATATTTTTGCTCGACTCCCTCAACAACGGTACTTTTTTACCCCACATGAACGGTTTTACCTGCCTTTTGTCTCCGCTTGGTTCCGTTTTCTCGATCTGGTTGCCTAATTGAATGGTATCTAATCGCAGAATCTTTGGTATTTGCTGCAAAACAGCGGCCAGGCGTTACTCTACGTCTGTTTTGCAGCAAATGTACATTCTATGGTAAAAATATAGTGGTCTTCCGTTGTAATGAGCGGTAAGATCAATAGAAAATAATTTGGATTTTAGGAATGGCTTGCTTCGTCTACGCCAAACTAAATCTATGCTCTATTAAAAAGCGAGCATGCTGCGCGTCTAGTTTAGTCGATGCGCAGCTGGGCCATTATCAAGGCAATACCGGCTTGTTTGCCAGGAGTTAGCATTGTCTCGAGCACATGATCGCTCTGCCTATCTGATCACCGACCCCAACTTCATCATCACACAAACAGGTGCTGATGTGGCATGGCTAGGCCAGTTGGGCGTTGTTAGCGGTCAATCGCTGGTGCAGATTATCCCGGCACTAGCGGCCGATAAGCCCAAGTTTCAACAGGTTTTAGCGGGCCGCACACCGCAGTATGCGCTGGAATTTACGTTGCGCAATGCTGCTGACACCCAACTCATGCATTATTGCCTGACCGCAACTCCCCTAAAGAATGCCGCCGGTGAAATCACTAGCTTGCTTCATTGTATCGAAGCTGTAACCACGGTCAATCGTCCACCCCAAATTGATCTGGAACAAGAAGTACAACACCTACGCGATTATCTACAAATCTTCAAGTATATGATGGACATGATCGCGCATGATTTGAGCACACCCGTCACTTTGTTGAGCGGTTATCTAGACCTTTTACAGGTCAATCGTAACTTTGCGCCAGAAAGTGAAGCCGGTGGCTATATAAAGATTATGACCAATATGGTCGAACGCCTGATGCTGCTTATCAATGATTTGGCCGACTTGTCGCAAGCGGAAGCTGGTAAATTGCAATTGAATTTGCAGATTACGGATGTAGATGCCCTCATCCGCGAATTGGCATTGGAATTTCGACCCAGTTTGCTGGCTAAACATCAAGTGTTAAGCATAGAAACGGCTGGCGAACTGCCAATGATTTTGTGTGATGTGCCGCGTTTTTCGCAAATTGTCAATAACTTGTTTAGCAACGCCAGCAAATATAGCCCAGAAGCGAGTGAAATCAATGTGAAGATAAAATTGGCACCGCAGGCCGATTTTTTGCAAATTTCGATCAGGGATACCGGCGCTGGCATTGCATCGACGGATTTGGAGAACATCTTCAAGCGTCATTATCGGACGGCCGAAGCGGAACGTTCGTCTGTGCGCGGTGCTGGTTTGGGGCTATACATTGTTCGCCTGTTGATCGAGCTACATGGCGGCAAAATTTGGTGTGAAAGTACGCCGGGGGTTGGCAGTACCTTTCACTTTACCTTACCAACCACCTCCGAACTATTGGATCAACCCGCCTATTCTAATCCGCCTGAGCAAGCTTATTTATACCGGCCGGTTGCCGCATCATTCAGGTAATAGATAAAACAAAGAGAGTTCCTAGTAAACAATGGTTTCGTAGGTGCGGTTTTTAACCGCATTGCTTGGGTAAACCAACCTTGTGCGGTAAAAAACCGCACCTACGCTTTGTATGTCTTTTATTTGTTTTGTCTATAACTTTAGTTTCCGGTAAAAATCGAGTCAAAAAAGTCAAGAAATGACAAAAAGCGGTTAGTCGTTCACAATGGTGAGGTACCGATCAAAATACCTACCTAGGAGTGAACGATGCTAACCGCTATAGAAAGAATCATAACGGCA
>JBBREZ010000147.1:0-13970 GCA_038225095.1 Caldilineales bacterium | reverse complement strand
ACCATCGGGGCTATAAATATGGCGGTGCGCCACTTCGCGCTCGGCGTAAAGCTTGAGCAAATCCTCAGCAATATCAGCCACCGCCCGGCGTGCGCGGTCTTTGACCACCTGCCAGTCGGCCGTGCCCAGGCGATTCACTGGCGGCGTCTTTTCACCGGCGCCCACGTAACGACTCAACCGGTCGGCCTGGTGCACAGGGACGTAGAGCTTGTCGCCATGCGCATAGCTTACTTGTAAATATTCGCGCGTGATCGTGCCAATTTCTAGCTTGACCAGACCATCATACTGGCCGATGCCATGTTCGAGATGGACGACAAATTCACCAGCTTTCACGTCGGCAAAGAAGATTTCTGGCGCCACCGTGCTTTGGTGATGCGCGCCGCGCCGCGCTTGCGGTTTGCTCCAACCAAAGAGTTCGGTGTCGGTGAAGAAATGGAGATTGAAGACCGGTTGCGTAGGATCGGCGTTGCCCAGAGCTGGATCGCTAAAACCGCGCGCCACAAAACCTTCCCCCAGCACGCCTTGCACTAAGCTCACGCTGCGCGGCTTGGGCGGCTGAGTGAGTTCGCTCTGGACATGCGTCATGATATCATCTTCGCGTAGCGATTCTTGGAGGCGCGCTGCTTGCCGAGTGACTAAGACTGTGGCGTGGCCTTCGCTTTGTTGTTTGGCGATATCCGCCACAAACTGTTTGGCCTTGGCGCCAAAACGCGGCGCTGGCGCAAAACTGCGCGCCAGTGGCGTATTGGCACTGCTGGCTTTGCTGTATAAATCACCATAGCCAAGCAGGATGGGGTTGCTTTCGGCCAATTTTTGGCGCAACTCTTCGCTGGTAAAAAAGCTACTGGCAAAATCTTGGGGCAATTCACCGCTGCGTTGTAATTCGTCGCGCAGCGTGCCCGCTTGGGTTTCCAGTTCGCTCAAGGTGGCAAAGAGATCGAGCGCGTCATCGACAATTAGGGTCGTTTCCGTGGTCACATAATCGAGCAAACTGGCCGGTTGATCGTAAAAATAGGGCAGATACCATTCAATGCCATGAAAGCTTTGGCCTTGGCGCAAATGTTCGACTTCGAGCCGAATCTCCTCGCGGATCGCCAACAGTAAATCTGGATCGCGCAACGGTGAGGCTTCATTCTCTAGCACGTCCAAATTCGCGCCCGAAATGCCCAGGCGCGCCAATACAGCAGTGCCATATTTGGTAAGCACTTCACTGCCGGGACCAATTTCGACTGTTTCCAGTTTTCGCTCGGAGCGTTGGGTGGCCGGGTTAAACAGACGAATACTTTCAACTTCATCGCCAAACAGGTCAATTCGAATGGGTGCCGGTAGATTGGGCGGCCAGATATCGACAATGCCGCCACGGCGCGCGAAAGTGCCGGGTTCTTCCACCGTTTCGGCTGGGTTATAGCCGGTTTGCGCCCAGTTAAGCGCCATCTGTTCCAGCCGCATAACGCTGCCAGTTTTGAGTGGCCGCAAGGCTAGCCGTAATTCGCGCGCGGGCAGTGTCTTTTGCATCAAGGCGCGCGCACTGGCAATCACGATGGGCTTGGGCCCCGTGCGGCTTTGCAGGGCGGCCAGCGCGGTCAACCGCTGCTGGCGTGTATGGCCGCTCCAGGCAATTCGTTCGTAGGGCAGCGCATCTGGTTCGGCAAACAGATACACAGGTGGTCCACCTTGCTCGCTGGGCGGCAACCAGGCGGCCAATTGATCGGCAAATTGTTGGGCCATTTCACTGCGCGCGGTTAGGAGGATGAGCGGTCCGGGCCGGTCGGTCTTAAGCCCGGCGACGACATACGGGCGCGCTGCTGCCAAAAGCGCTTGAGGCGCGGGTTCTGGCTGCCCAAGCAAAGCCTGATAGGCGGGCAGGGTTCGTAAAAGCGCAAGCAATCCGGTAAGCTGCATGGTGCCTGTTATCCGTTGAACTTGTTCATGGTGGTTGGCAAACCTTCGAACACCCAGCATTCAAGCGCGTCGCAAATTTTTTCGCGCAGGATGCCAAAGTTCTCTTCTTCGGCCTTGCTAAAATCTTGCAGGACATAGGCGGCTGGGTCCATTCGCCCTGGTGGCCGGCCGATGCCGACGCGAATGCGCGCAAATTCTGGGCTGCCCAAGTGTTCAATCATCGACTTGATCCCATTTTGCCCGCCAGAAGAGCCATTGGCACGCAAGCGCAACTTGCCAGAATCCAAATCTAAATCGTCGTGGATCACGAGCAAATCCTCTGGCGCCACTTTGTAGAAGCGCATCAATTGCGCCACGGGTTGTCCGCTAGTGTTCATGTAGGTGAGCGGCTTGACCAGCAGCACTTTTTGGCGTTGGATCTGACCTTGAAGTCGGCGTTCGACCCAGCCGTCGCCGATGCGCGCCTGCATTTGCATTTTGCCCAGTTCAAGCTTGTGGCGGCGGGCAAAGAGATCAATGCACTGAAAGCCAATATTATGCCGATTGTTATAAAATTGTGGACCAGGATTGCCGAGCCCAACCATCATTTTAAGCGACGCCATAGGTGGATATGTAAATTATGATGGGATAGGTAGACGGTAGTAGGTATTGTCTCTGTTCCCTTTACTATTTTCTACTACGACACCGTTAAATTAGATTGGTGTAGGTGAGTGCAGCGCACGGGTCAGCCGGTGGTCGCTCATGGGTAGCTGGTGTGACCCGTGCAATGCACTCACCAATCAACATTGACTTTCTACCTTCTACCGATATCTTGTCCAGGCCCAGGCAAAGATGCGTTTGCCGGCAAAGAGCGCAAAGGCGGCAAAGAAAAGCGCCGCGCTCAGGCGGATGCCAGTATAGAAGCGCGTGCGCAGACGATCAAGTGAGAGCTGTTCTCCTAGCTGCCGGCTCAGATTGCCGCTGCTACTAGGTTGTTGTGCGCTAGCGTTGCCGTTTACAGAAGAGCCAAGCGCAATGGCTGTGCCAGTAATGACCGTGGTGCTTTGCCCGCTGTCCACCGTGACTTCGGCTGACGCCACGGTCGCCACTGGTGTTGATTGATTGCCCGATTCGTCTACTTGCGGCTGTGTTACCTGGCCCACTGCCACGGTTGGCTGGGGCGCTGGGGTGAAAGTAGCCGTTGGAATCGGTGTTTCAGTCGGCGTGCCCGGTGTCGCGGTGGTGGTGATGGGCGCCGTTGCGGTTGGACCAGCTGGTTGCTGATTAACGCTTAGATTCTGCACGGGAAATTCATCATAATTAGCATCATTTTTGACCACGCGCAGCCGCAAGCTATAGATGCCGGGCGCTAGACCGCCCGCCTGCCAGGTACCCAACTGCCCGTTGATCACCTGACTTGTGCCGCCCGCAAAGTAGACGTAGGCGTCATTGCTACTGGGTTCTAGTTTAAAGGCTAATTCATACTTTTGAAATTGAGCATTGACGGCCGTGCCGATAATGGGGACGGCGCTTGTGATCACAGCTCCATTGGTTGGCGACGTAATACCCGATTGATTTTGGGCAAAAACACGCTGCACGGCCCACGGGGCCAGAGTGATGCTGATGAAGAGTAGTGTTATAACATAGGCGCTCCAAGACGCACCATGCAGCAACGAATGTTTTGTGCTCATACGATTATAAATGGACCTCTCCAAGAATTTTTATCACGTGGTACGTCCTTAGTTGAGTACGAAATGGTACGTAACATGCGGGCAGTGCCGACTTCGTTGTATAGCTTTGATTTATCACAGCACGCGGGTTGAATGCCGAGAATGCTACATCGGCTTGGGGCTGGCGCCGATTCGTTTGGGCATAGGCAGTAACGCGCAAGCCGATGTTGACTTAGATGTTGACCGAACAATAGAAGATTTAGCCATCAAATATCTCGCATATACAAATTTTACCTAAAAAGCAAACAGCCCCATACCTGTTGCAGTATACGCAATTTATAGCTGTGCGGCAAGAAATTCGCAGCGAGTAAAGAGAAAGAGTTTGGTCGCCGTCCGCCCAACCTGAATTCTGCCTAAGCTTTTAGCTGATTATAATTCGTCTACGAATAACGTTCGATGTATAATCACTTCCAATGCGTTGACTTCTCTGGAACACCCGATTGTACCTTTAAAGAGTCCCCTCTGTGAAAAATTTATGTGACAAGCTGCCCTCTGCGCATTCGGCGCTCGTATCTATTCGGGGCTGACCAGCGTTTAAAGAATAAGCCAACAGCCGAGAATTCGCGGTAGTTAATCTTTGGCTGGCGTGGATCAAGAACATGGATAACAAACATCGGTAAAGAAAAGGAATGATTGAATATGAGTGTAGAGCGCACCAGTTTAGAGCGCGTGGATGTCCACAGTGCAAACCCGTGGAACGAAGATGAAGAAATTGATCTGCGAAAATATATTGATGCTTTGATCCGTTGGTGGCGCGAGATTATTGTCGTTACATTGGCGACCATTCTGCTGGTGATCCTCGCGGTTGAAGGGCTTCGCTTCTTATTAACGCCTACATATAAAGCGGATGCGAGCGTGGCTATCGTCCGCACCTTTAGTGATGTTTCGCTTGACCCGCGCTTTAAAACACAAACCGATGATACAACGAATACGCAGACGAATAATTCGGCCTCTTCGCGGCGTTCGGCCTTACTTAGCTTAGCCTCCAGTGGCTCGATTGCCCAAAAGGTGATTGAGCAATTAGGCGACAAGTTGAGTAACAAAGAAAAAATTGCGGCCAATCTAGCCGATCAGGTGACCGCCGAACTGGCCGCTGGTGGTCGAAGCGGCAGTGAAAGTGATTTGATCAGCATTAGTGTGGTCGCTAATTCACCGGAGAAAGCCACGCTCATTGCCAATGCCTGGTCGCAAATTTATGTGCAAACTGTGAATGCGATTTACGGACAAGTGCCGGATGATTTATTAACTTCGATTGAATCTGAACAGACCACGGCCCAGAAGAGTTATAATAAATCACAGACCGATTTGGAAACATTTGTAGCCAACAATCATATTGATACCCTGAACCGCCAAATTACCGAAACCCAGGGCGTGATTGATAATTTACAACGTGGCAAAGCAAACGCGCTTACCCAACTGGTCAATAACGTGGTGGATGCCCGCAGCCAGGTGATGAAAGACTATTTAACTGCCCAGGCCGAAAGTCAGGTGGTGGCCTATAAGAAAGAACAAGAAGGACGCCAAGCCTTGATCACCGCCTATCTGAACGCGATTAACAATGCCCAGGTCGATGTCTTTCAACAACAATCGGATCGGGATGCCCAATTGCTGCGCAGCTATTACAATAAATGGCAGCAATCTATGCAGGCGCTCGACGATGCCAATGTCTTGAAAGCACAAGTAGAAAAAGGTGGCCAAGGCGCAGCGCGCAGCAGTGGGCTGGCGTTACAATTATTAAAGCTGCAGGTGTTTACTCAGGTTTTTAACAATGACACCCAACCCTTACATCCCAATAAAATTGTAGATGATCCGACAAAGCAATCCACAACTCAACCACTTGTGGATACAAACAATCTAAGACTGCAACTACAAATTGGTGACAGTACGCCGGCAGTTACTCAAGAAGAAATGTTAAGCGATCTAAATTCGTTCGTCAGCGTGCTAGATAAGCGCCGTCAGGATTTAGAAACTCAGATCACGGGCCTTTCCAATCAATTGTTGGCGGGCAGTAATTATGCTACTCTTGGCAAAACAATTCCGCTTGACAGCAAACTTGTCCGATCCGTGCAAGCCCAGTATGCAAAGCTGAGCCAACCCAGTTGGTCATCGCCGCTGACTTCGACGCTTTCACCCATCGCGACGTCTGCCCTATCGCCTACACTCAGTCAAGCTCTACCTGCTGGCCAATCCTTGGATCAACTGGGGGAACAGTGGGCGAGAGAACTATTGCAATTGAAAGGATTGGCCAATCTGCCCACCAGCAAAGATGTTGATGGCTCTGTAGCGCAGACGATTAGCCAGCTAGAAACGCAGAATTTAGCGCTTAAATCACAATTAGAAGCGGAACGCGCCCGCCAGTTGCGCCTGGCGCACGAGCGTGATTTGAATTGGGATACCCTAAAAACATTGAGCAGTAAAGTGGCCGAATTAAACCTGGCGCGGGCGGCTAACAGCAGCGAAGTGCGGCTGGCGGCGCCGGCCGTGCCGCCAGTTGATCCTTTGGAACGCTTAAGCCTATTATTGGCGATTGCTGCCGCCGGTGTAGTGGGCCTGCTGCTTGGGATTATGATTACCGTGTTTGGTGAATATTTGGGTAAAAAACCTTTCTTAAGCCGCCGTTTACCTGGCCATAAAGCGGCTGCCGCTGGTGTATAGGCTCATTTGCATCTAACCGTTGCTCTTTACTTATCAACAGATCGTCTTTTAGACGCTGTTGCTATGGGGAATGTGGGCTTGGCTACAAGCTGCCAAAGCTACTTGCTAACAACGCCCCATCAACGAGGCTACAGTATCTGTAGCCTCGTTGATGGGGCGTTGTTTTGCCCTGAGCTTAAGGCGGGGTGGGATAGCCGTAAATGTCAATAGCGTCTAATTATGTCAATAGCGTCTAATTATACTGACGAGCATAAAGAAGTAACACCTGTGCAGGAGATTGGAGAGTAGAGATTAGCTCGTCAATCTCCTACTCTCCAATCTCGTAAAAAATGTTCGTTTATGACGCTCATGCGTATAGAAAATTTAGCTTTCCTTCGCCTAGTTCAGGGAGGATTACTGTGTAACCGGCATACTCACAAACAATGGCGCTCTATGGCGTAGCGGTTGGCGGTTCTACTGTGTCCGTGACCGTTGGTGTCACGGGCGTAGCCGTTGGCAGTTCTAGCGTATTGGTGATCGGCGGTGGCACCGGTGTGTCCGTGACTGTTGGTGGTACGGGTGTGTCCGTGACTGTTGGTGGCACCGGTGTGTCCGTGACCGTTGGTGGCACCGGTGTGTCCGTGGCTGTCGGTGGCACCGGTGTGTCCGTGACCGTTGGTAGCACGGGGGTGTCCGTGGCGGTCGGTGGCACAAGGGTAGCCGTTGGTGGCACCGGTGTGTCCGTGGCGGTCGGTGGCACAAGGGTAGCCGTTGGCAGCACCGGTGTGTCCGTGATCGTCGGCGTGTTGGTGGCCGTATCAGTGGGCGCCACTGGTGTATCGGTGGATGTCGGTAGCACAAGGGTAGCCGTTGGCAGCACCGGTGTGTCAGTCGGCAATATTGTTGTAGGCGTCGACAACACTGGCATATTGGTTGATGTCGGTGTGTTCGTCGGGATTAAGATCGGTGTATAGGTCAAGGTCGGCGTGTTGGTTGGGATTAAGATCAGCGTACTGGTCGGCGTTAGTGTTGGTATAAGCACAGTCGATTGACCAATCACCGGTGTCTGTAGCACCGTGCTAGTCGGAACAGGCGTAGATGTATCCGTGTTTGTCGGTATTAGGCTAGGCGTGCTTGTAACAAACGGATCGGCTGGTAAGAAGTAGCCGTTTGCCTGGCTCGTTGGTGTACTCGCAACCGGCGTATCTGACGGCGTGGGTGTGTTGGTCGCCAAATTAGGCAGCAACATAACAATCGATAGGGTGGGGGTGACTGTTACAGTGACCGTTAATAGGACTGGTGTGTTCCCGACCGTTGCCGTCAATTGATCACCGGCCGCCATCACAAATTCTTGATTGTTGGCAAGGATTTGTGCGTTCCCTGTTTCGGCTTCGATGTGAGTCTGCGTCTCCGAAAGCGCCTCGACTGTTAGTTTGGTCTGCTTCGTCGAAGCGACCGTCAGTTTGGGCTGCTTCATCGAAGCGACCGCCGCCGGCGTACGAACTTCAAACAGGTCATCGCTTGTCAGCGGCGTATCAACTTCATGGCTCGTCTTGCCGTTATGCACCAGCAACGCTATGCGCGTCGTAGCGCCCTGCTCAGTGTACTCTTGCAACTCAACGTCGGCGCCCGGTTCAACGATGCTGCTCTGACCCTCAAAATATTCAATGCGCGCCGTGCTGTCACCCGTAATCAGCCGATCACCTGCGGTCAACCAATTATCCGATGCACCCGCGACTAACGCTTCGATTTGACCTGTCTGTTTTTGAATGGTTGCCGTACCGCCGGTAACGATCACTTTTGCCCGACGGGCGCCAGCGCTTGGTTTTACAGCGATTGTAGTGCCATTCCCTAGCTTGCTTGGGCTCGGCATGCCAGTCAGCGGTGAAATAATGCCCGACCGTAAGAGCCCAAGCACCACGATCAGCACCAGCGCCACTCCGGTCAACGCCATGAAAGGGGCCAGATCAAATTGTTCGCCTAACCAGCTCAGCCCGTTTGACCAGCGCTGGGCAAGTCCGGACATACGCAGCCCGTGGCGCATTGCATGAATTGCGCGTACGCCCGAAACGGTGGACGATTGCGTGTGTGATGTGGATTTCAGCGTCGTCGCCACCATCGCCAAAACCTGCTGCTGCAAGCGCTCGGCCAGCTCAGCTGGCAACGGCTGCAGCGACATATGTTCGCGGAATAAAGTATGCAATTCTTGATCGCGCGGCGCATCGGCTACGCTGTGAAGGGGCGGCGCGGCTTCAGACCAAACGATGGGTGCATCTGTATGGGGGGCAGTTTTCAGAGTTGTCGCCACCATCGTCAGCACCTGCTGTTGTAACCGTTCAGCCAGTTCGGCTGGCAACGGTTTTAGCGGCATATGCTTATGGAATAAAGCTTGCAACTCTTGATCACGCATATTATCGGACATATAGCTTACGTTTTTGCACTTTCCAAGAATGCGATCTGAAATTGCTCGCGTGCACGGCTTAGTAAAGATTCGGTGGCTTTATACGAGCGCTCCAGCACTTCGGCAACTTCAGTGACGCTCAAACCGACCTGATAGCGAAGCAGCAAGGCTTGTTGCGACATCTCTGACAAAGTGCTCAACACTTCGTAGAATGCGATCCTAGCCTCACTAGCGTCGTCCATACTTAACCATTCGGGTAATTCAGTCGTCACATGCCTGCCTCGCCAGTAATCGGCAATTTTGCGCCGGACAATTGAATAGACAAAGGTAGACAAGGCGGCATGCCCATCGAAATTATTAATGGCTTGCACAACAGCCAGGAGCGTTTCGCTTAATATGTCTTCTACCTCATCATCCGCCCGCAGGTTGTAACTTATATAATTATACAACCTTGGCGTCCATTCTGCTAGGAATTTTTCCCAGGCAACCTGATCGTTTGCTTGCAAATGCCGTAAATAGTCAGCCGCGTGCGCACTATTCGGCTCTGGGCGTTCCCAGTGCTCGATTTGCGTTTCGGCAGACCTTAGATGATCACGCATTCGTAGTCGCGCCCCAACATACTATTTTCAATGCTCTGCGCGTGAGTTTTTGCATACGTGTGCTGTTGCCCCACGACAATGAGACGGATACAAAATTTATCTATATCCATGGATGACGACGCTCACCGCAGGGCATTAGAGTAGGAGTGGGATTGCGGTTTCGCTAGCAAACATACTAGAAACTCTGGCGACTCAGTGTATGATCTTAGACAGAACAAATAGAACTAAGCCGGCAATAAGGATTAAACCTTAAGCGAATTCAAAGTTATTATACTTCAAATAGTAACATCGATCAATCTGTTGTTGATTGCTGGCGAACTAGTGGTTTTTATACGCTACCTTTCAGCAGTTATACGCGCAACGGTCACCGCTAAGCGCGTTGGTAGACAGTGACGCTTCAGGCTTCGACGCTTCGAGGTGAGCGCTCAGCCGAACCGTGCGGCTCGCTGTGAGCTTGCCGGCACGGTTGATGAGCTTGTCGAATCAACGCCGAAGACCTCGCCGAACGACCGCCGACCGGAGAAGCGCCGCCCGCCTTTTAGACCGTCTACCGTCTCCGGTCTACCAATGCCAAAAAACGCAGCTATGCCCGTGCCGCGTATAGCATCGTTAATGGCAGCTTAGGCCATCATAAGACCACCGTTTTTATCGTAAAAATATAATAGACAAATCAAATAGAAGTCGCACAATCGTACGGCCACGAACTATCGTGGCCGTACAGCTGAAGGTGCGGTGTTTATTTGGTCTCTCTATAAGGTACAGTTTACAGTTGATCAGTGAGGCATCCGGCCAATTTATAGCAGAGTTGGTCTCTGTTATGGATTGCTTCCTGTTCCGCGCCAATCGTCAGTATAAGTAACCTGAGCTTCGCTGCTGCCACAGGTTGGCTTCTGTCTTTTTTTTGAAGCTGTGCGATACTGTCAGCATGGACAGATTACCAAGCACCGTTAAGCCTTCCCTCGCTGCCTTGCCTAAAGCAGCAGAACGCCGCATTGCCCTGCATGTTAGCCGCGATGCCGAGCGCGCTTTGCGCGCCGGTCACCCCTGGCTCTTTGAAAATTCGATTGAACGCCAAAGCCAAGCGGGCAAGCCTGGAGACCTCGCCGTTGCCTTTGATCAAAAGCGTCGCTTTTTGGCGATTGGCCTCTATGATCCAACTTCGCCACTCCGCTTGCGCGTTTTGCAACATGGTGTTGCTGCGACCATTGATCAAGCCTGGTTTCTGGAACGCTTGCGTCGCGCAGCGCAACTGCGTGCGCCGTTGCTCGATCAACATACCACAGGCTACCGGCTGGTGCATGGTGAAAATGATTATCTGCCGGGGCTGGTGGTGGACCGCTACGACCAGACGTTGGTAATGAAACTCTACACGGCCGCTTGGGTTCCTCATCTGGCGGAGCTCTTGGTGGCGCTCCTTGCGATCCAACCGGCGCAACAGGTGATCTTGCGCCTGAGCCGGGCTTTGCAAAAAGCGCCGGAGCATCTCTATGGTCTAGCCGATGGCCTGGTGTTGGTGGGGCCGGAACTGGCCGGGCCCATTATTTTCTTGGAAAATGGGCTGCGCTTTGAAGCGGATCCAATTCATGGTCAGAAGACTGGCTTCTTTCTAGATCAACGCGAAAACCGAGCAAGGGTAGAGCAACTGGCGGCGGGCAAGCGGGTGTTGAATGTTTTTGCCTATAATGGTGGCTTTTCGTTGTATGCGGCGCGCGGTGGTGCGCGCCAGGTTACCAGCCTCGACATCAGTCGGCCAGCGTTGGCCGCCGCGCAACGGAATTTCGCCCTCAATCAGCAGTTGCCCACTGTGGCCGCCGCCGAGCATCAGTTGTTAGCCGGGGATGCCTTTCCCTTGCTTGCACAACTGCAAGGCGCAGGCGAACGCTTTGATCTGGTGATCATCGATCCACCGGCGTTTGCCAAGCAACAGTCCGAAGTAGAACGGGCATTACGCGCCTACGCCCAGTTGACGCGGCTCGGGTTGGGCGTGTTGCAGCCAGGCGGCAGGCTGGTGTTGGCTTCTTGTTCCAGCCGGGTGAGCAGTGAGGCTTTTGCGGCGACCGTGACCCAAGCTGCCATGCAGAGTGGCCGCCCCTTGCAACACTTGGTGCAGACTGCGCATGCGTTGGACCACCCGATTGGTTTTCCAGAGGGCGCCTACCTCAAATGTCTGTATGCCACCGCGTAAGCTAAACTAGCGTAAGATAAAAATAGAACAGTAAAGCCTAGAGTAACCCTTTTGTCACTCGTGTTTACTTGTGCCCACGTGTAGTAAAATAGAGCGCATATTAATTGCTATTACCCTCTCAATCTTCACGCTGACGTTTGCACTTACAGCGGTCTACACCGCTGTAAGGCTTGTTGCCTCAACCCCATTCTGTTTTCCCGATTACTGCCCATCTATCCTGTGCTGATCATCCATCATACTCCTTAATTTGCTCCTGTCACTTGATTTTCGCTCATTCATGGTCAAGTGGGAGCTAGATCTAGGGAAATTCAAGCAACCTTACGCCCAGTAATACGCAAAATTGCTGATTTATTTTGTTGCAAAGTTAGTTAGAATGGAGGCAGTTACATTTTCATGGCTACGGTGATTCCTGGCGCGTATTGCTTTCAATTGATAGTAACCTTGTCTGTTTATAGCCGCCTGAGACTCTCTCCTTTGCTCGTCTGCTCAGTGTCTCGTCTGCTCAGTGTCTCGTCTGTAAGTAGGTCATATTTATGTGTCAAAAACCAGGAAGCACGATTCGTAGTAGCCATATTTTCTACGCTCATCAATGGACCCAGTTAGCTTTGCCTACCATTCGCACCTGCCCGTTAAGAGGGAGATAAAGATTATGAGAAAAAAAAGTGCGGCAGCTGATTACCATCTCACTTGGCCATCAACCCAAGCAAGCCATCGGATGAATGAAGGGGCCGTAGGCGCGACGCAATACCAACCCACCCGAATTGTTCAACCTAATGTCTTGAGGGATGTTTGGATGCTGCGCACCGAGCGTGGCGAACAGGACGCTGGTCGTTCCGACGAAGTACTTTTGCAAGCCGTGACCCAAAAAGATAGTAGCGCCTTCCAAGTATTATATGAGCGGCATGCGCCCATTGTCTATAACTTGCTCATTTGCATGGTGCGCAACCAAAGCGTGGCCGAGGAACTGTTGCAGGACACCTTCTGGCAAATATGGCAAAAAGCAGAGCAATATAGTGGAAGCGGGGCTGGCGTAGCCTGGATCCATCAGATTGCCCGCCATAAAGCACTCGATCAATTACGCTGCCAGAAAGTGCGGCCAGCCATCTTGGCGGATGATCTGGAAACGCTTGAATGGGCGTTGCCCCAGCATGAGCCAAGTGCCGAAAGCGAATTTGAGCAAAATTGGACGCGCCAACAGGTGCGGCAAGCCCTTGACCACATTCCTCGCGAACAACACATTTGCCTGGAACTGGCCTATTTTGAAGGCTTGAGTCACCACGAGATTGCAGAACAGACCCATACGCCGCTGGGTACGGTTAAAACCCGCATTCGCATCGGCATGGAAAAATTGGAACGCGAACTGCTTGGCCGCGGTTGTATCCGTATGCGGTCAGGCCCAAACTATCGTGTCGCCCTCAAGGGCAACTGATGTAACCGCTTAAACTACCGCCGCTAACGTTTCATCCGGGTCCTACGCTACGCTGCTAGCCGATTTTTGGCAATGCATGTGCCACTGGCAATCGCAGTATTCGCCACTTTTGACCGTCAAGAATGTATGTTCTATAATGCATATTCCACTTGCATAGTGTGCCGCGCAAGCTAAGTTCGCCAAGACAATCGGCCAAAAGGAGCGAAACATTAATGGAATCCACGCCCACTATGCGGAACGAACTACCCGTCATCCTGTTTGCGCATCAAGCGGATTGGACGGCCTGGCTGGATCAAAATCATATAACGGCAACGGGTCTTTGGCTGCGGCTGGCCAAAAAAGCGTCCGGCCTTGAATCTGTATCCTATGCCGAGGCGCTTGAAGTAGCTCTGTGCTATGGGTGGATCGACGGCCAGAAGCAAGCCTATGATGAAACGTCGTGGCTGCAGAAGTTTACGCCACGTGGCGCAAAAAGCATCTGGTCAAAGATCAACCGTGAGAAGGCCCAAGCCTTGATCGAGCGCAGTCAGATGCAACCAGCCGGTCTACAGGCGATTGCGCAGGCCCAGCAAGATGGGCGCTGGGATGCCGCTTATGATTCGTCGAGTAGCACCACTGTGCCCGCAGATTTCCAGGCCGCATTGGATAGCAACGCACCTGCGAAGGCCTTTTTTGCCACGCTGACGCGCGGCAACCGCTATGCCATTCTGTTTAGAATTCAAACGGCCAAGAAAGCCGAGACGCGCACCAAGCGGATTCAACAGTTTATCCAGATGTTAGAGAACCACGAAACAATCCATCCATAAACAGCGTCTAAATGCACGTTAAATTGGGTTCAGTTGACCTTTTGTTTTTGGGTCAGGAACCAACCAGTAAGGGCGAGGCATGGCTAGCCCCTACTAATCCACGAATAAGCGCCCAACCAGACCGGTTGGGCGTAACTTTGTATGATTTCTTATTTCCACGCATATGATTTCCTAATTATTATATGGTAGAATACTTGGCGGTAAGGTTGACCTGAGCGAAGGACAATTTTATCGATAGTACACGAATGCGCGCGTCCGTGTACTATCGACTCAGCGAGCGATGATAACAAGGGATGAGCTGTTCG
>JBBREZ010000146.1:0-13978 GCA_038225095.1 Caldilineales bacterium | reverse complement strand
AAGCCGCCCGCCATGACGCCTTCCTTGTTTAAACTCGTCTGGTTGATCGAACATGAGCCGGACGTGATCAAGCACGCCCACAAATTTTTAGATGTCCACGCCTTTCTCGTCTATCACCTGACCGGTGCTTTTCGCACCAGTACGGCCTGCGCCGACCCCATGGGCTTGCTTGACATGGCGAACCAATGTTGGGCAGCCGAGCTGATCCAAGCGTTGGGTTTACGGCTGGACCAATTTACCGAATGCGTACCCCCAGGCGCCATCATTGGCGCGCTCAGCCCACACGCCGCCGCTGCGACTGGCTTGCCGGTGGGGTTGGCCGTGGTGGCCGGGGCAGGCGATGGTCAATGCGCCGGACTGGGCGCGAATGTCACCAGCCCTGGTCGCGCCTATTTAAATTTGGGGACAGCGGTCGTCAGCGGCGCATTCAGCACAAAATATGTGGTCAATCGCGCCTTTCGCACATTGAACGCACCCATCGCTGGCGCGTATTTTTTAGAAACCGTGTTCAAAGGCGGCGTCTTTACAGTGGGCTGGTTTGTGGAAAAGTTTGCCAGTGATCTGCGCGCTTTAGCTTCGGAACAAAGTGGCAGCGCCGAAGTACAATTAGAGCGCATGGCCGCCAAAGTGCCGCCTGGCGCATTGGGTTTGATGCTCGTGCCCTATTGGAACAATGTCATGAACCCATATTGGGACCCCGCCGCGTCTGGCATTACGATTGGCTGGACGGGCGCACATGGTCGCGAACATTTTTACCGCGCCATCCTCGAAGGCGTGGCCTTTGAACAACGGCTGGTGGGCGACGCCATGATGCAGGCCATCGGCCAACCGTTTACAGAATATGTGGTGATGGGCGGCGGCAGTCGGAGCGATCTCTGGCTGCAAATTGTGGCGGACGTGACGGGCGTCTCCGTAGTGCGTTCAACAACGACCGAAGCCACCTGTCTAGGCGCGGCGATCCTGGCCGCCGCAGCAATCGGCTGGTACAGCGACATCAAGCGGGCCGCTGATCACATGACCGGCGTCAGCGACCGGTTCATGCCCAATCCGGCGATGCAGGCGCTTTACAGCCGGCTGTATACGGAGGTCTATCAGCCCCTTTTTCCAACCTTGCAACCGCTGCTCAACCGTCTGACCGAATTGACGCATGGCGCGTGATGGCGTTGTCTGATTGATGGGTAATTACGGTGCCTCACCCCCGCCCGCGCCCAGGGGGCTCCCCTCTCCTAAACGGAAGGGCTGTTTCAGAAGAGGGGAGCACTGCATGTGGCTTTATTCCCCCTCTCCTGAACTCTGTCCTTTGATTCAGGAGACCCTGCTAGGGGGTGAGGCACCGTAATTTACCTCATAATAAAAGTTTATAGCTGAAAAACGAAAGGATAATATGGCTCAAGTTGTCATTCTCGGTGCTGGTGTCATGGGCACGGCATTTAGTATACCACTGGCCGACAACGGTCATCAGGTGAACTTAGTCGGTACGCATTTAGACGGTGATATTATTGAAGAAATAGATGAGGCCCGCACCCATCCGCGCCTGCGCGTGCGGGTGCCTGATCGGGTGCAGCCTTATGCCTATGACCGGCTGGCCGAAGCCATACAGGGGGCGGAACTTGTGATCTTGGGCGTCAATTCGCTTGGCATAGATTGGGCGGCACAGAGGCTAAGCGCTGTGTTGTCGCCCGACGTGCCCGTGCTTTTTCTGACCAAAGGGCTGGTCGGCGATGAGTACAGTTTGCAAATTTTGCCCTATGCCCTGCGCGATCAATTGCCCACCCCGTTGCGCGATCAGGTGCAACTGGCGGCGATTGGTGGGCCGTCGATTGCCGGTGAATTAGCCACCAGGCGGCATACCTGTGTCGTCGTCAGCGGTAGTGATCAGCCTTTGCTGGACAAATTGGCTGGCCTGTTGCGCACCCCCTATTATCACGTCTGGACCAACACCGATTTGATCGGCGTGGAAACGTGCGTTGCTTTGAAAAATATCTACGCATTGGCTGTTGGGCTTGCGATTGGCCTACTGGAAAAAGACGGCGTCGCGGTCAACGGCGCGGCCATGCACAATACCGCCGCCGCGATCTTTGCGCAAGGCTTAGTGGAGACCGCTTACTTGGTGGAGCAGATGGGCGGTCGCCAACAGAGCGTCTTGACCTTGCCCGGTGCGGGCGATCTCTACGTCACCTGCCAAGGCGGGCGCAACAGTCGGATGGGGCGCTTATTGGGGTTGGGGGTACCGTATTCGGAAGCGAAAAGCCAACATATGCCAGATGACACGATTGAAGGCGCGGAGTTGGCGTTGGCGATTGGGCCAACCGTCGCGGCGATGATCGGCGCGGGCACACTCGCCGCGCCGCGGTTGCCGTTGTTGCAGACGATGATTCGGATTGTCTGCGCAGACGCGCCGGTTGACATCCCGTGGGATGCGTTTTTCGTGGGTGTATAGCAACGTAGCGGGACACGCAGTCAGGTTCTCAGAGGAGAAATAACAATATGTTAGACAAAAGTGTAAAGATTGTGGTGGGGGCGGATCATCTCGGCCTGCCGCTCAAAGATGCGCTGCGCGATTACCTGCGCGAGCTAGGCTACCAGGTGGATGACCTGGGCGTGAGCAGTCAAGATCCGGTGGATTATCCCGACCTGGGCGCCACGGTAGCGGAGGCGATTGGCGCGGGCCAATATATGCGTGGCATCCTTGTCTGTGGTACGGGTGCGGGCATGGCGATTGTCGCGAATAAAGTGCCCGGCGTGCGCGCGGTCTGTGTCAACGATCCGTACACCGCTGAGCGTGCTGTCGCCAGCAATAACGCACAGATCATTACATTTGGCAGCCAGGTCGTTGCCGCACCCGTAGCCAAGAAATATGTCGATATCTGGTTGGAGAGTGAATTTCAGGGTGGCCGATCCGCGCCGAAGGTGGCGAAGATCGATCATCTGGATGAGAAATATCGTAAGCCAAGTGAAAACATAGGTAGATAAAGGTAGCCTGCTGTTTCATTCTTTGCTGTAAAGTTATGTCTCAGATGTCAGTATTATAATTCCAGTAAAGATGAAAGGTTCCAGATGACAAACACTTATACCGAGGGAGAATCATGTTTACCCGTTCCGATAAAGCTAGATGATTTTAACCCCTTGGCTGTACTGCCATATGGTCTCTAAATTGACCATATTTATTCAGCAATGTCAGACTTCATCGATTTCCTAGGTTTCGTCAACGTGCAATTGAATACCAAAGCTATTCAACGTCTTGAGGCCATGATGATGCCAGCTAACTTCAGCAGTATTGTCGGGGAATTTATGTCGTCAACTATGCCAAAATACTGCAAAACTATTGTGAAAAACAGATATCATAATGGTCACCCTGACATGGTGCCATTTGGAATGTTTGTGAATGATGCTGCACAGCATTCTCCACACGGGATAGAAATTAAGGCTTCAAGATATCTGCGAGCATGGCAGGGCCATAACCCAGAAGATGTCTGGTTAATGGTATTTGTGTTCGATAGTAGCCGACCTAACGATGGTGTACCCAAACCATTTCGTTTTTTGAAAGTTGTCGGAGCGCTGCTATCGAAGAGCGATTGGATTTTTTCTGGCAGATCGGAGACAAGTAGACGTACCATTACAGCAAGTGTAACCGAAATTGGTTATCAAAAGATGATGTCCAACTGGATATATCAGCGTTCAATCGTTTAGCACATCTAGCAGAGTAAGCTGTTGCTTATTCTCTTTCGTAACTATATTCGCTAACTTAGGTACAGCACATCGACTCATATTGAAATAATCGGCATATCTCTCTACACCAATACAAGTTACACCTTGCGACTCAGCGGCTGCGACTGTCGAACCTGAGCCCATGAAAGGATCAATGATAACACCTTGTCCAAGCGGTAAAGAAGCGCGAACAATTTGGCGCAGAAAGGATTGTGGCTTCTGACTTGGATGCCCTGCAATGTCACGCTCTTTTCGTGAGGTACGTTCACTAATAATTACATCACTGAAAGGCTGTTCCATATTGATACGTCGTAACCCGCCAGTGCCGTATAATCTTAAGCAATCACTCAATTTCATTCCTGCTGGAAGTGGCTTTCTAAATACTCCCCACGGTTCATAGCAACTTCGAGGAAGTGAACATACTTCTGGAAACTCATCTTCTGCATTTTTGGGGCGATCCCCGCCTCGGAAGGTGCGTACTAGGCGTATGAGTTCCCCGCGGAATTCAAGTCCACTTTCAATTAAAGCAGAAAATACGAGTTGAGATAGAAAAGCATTACTCGCTATAAATATGTGGCCACCAGGCAATAAGGTGTGGACTGCTAATTTGCCCCACTCGTAGAAGAAACGGTAGAGAGAATTACGCTCCTTCTGATTAAGTGCTGTAAATCTTGGTAGTGGTGCCCGAATACTACCATCAAAAGATGGCGGTATTCTCCAAATACCTCCATTCCCATTAGCACGCTTCTCAATCTGATCAAAATTATACTCTTTTACACCATAGGGAGGATCAGTCACAATCGCGTGGATACTGTTAGCGGGTATCTTTCCCATCCATTCAAAACAATCGGCATGCAAAATGATAGAAGTATCAAACCGATGAAACTCATAATCTAAAGTAAAATCATCTAACGAAACCATAGTATTACTTCTCCTCAACAGACTCACCGATTATATACACTGGACTGAGTTCTCGGATCAGTTTTTCTAGCTTACTTCTTTCTGAATCTTTCGCGGAAAGAATATTTTCAAAATCAGAAATACTAAGGATAATTGCCTGAGAGGAGTTACGTCGTTGTATGACATACCGTGTGCTATTCTGTACAACGTCATCTAGAACACGACCAAAATTGTTTTGAGCCGCTGTCGAGGCGATGAGTTTTGTTTTCATTGTTTGTTATTCTATTTGTATTTTTCATAATAGCTAATTTAGCTAACGTATCTATATTGTACATGTTATCCAGATCATTGTCAAACAATTATTTGATGGAAGCCAAGTAAATGCTATCACGCCTATTGACCATCACCACACAACAAACAGCCGCGTTATCCAAATCAACGCGTCAGGCTATCATTACCTTGTGTACGGCGGCGCACGGTCATGATTTTAGTGCGCTCTTCACCTTTTTGCTGCCGGATGCGTTGCATGTGCTGGGATATTGGGAGCAGGAACTTGTCAGCCATGCCGTTGTGACCACGCGCTGGCTCCAGCCGGAAGGTCTGCCCATCTTGCGTACGGCCTTTATCGACGCCGTGGCGACTGCACCAATTTATCAAGGCCAAGGCTTGGGCAGCGCGCTCATGCGGTGTCTAGCGACGGTTATTCCAGAGTATACGATTGCCTGCTTACAAACTGAACGTGTGTCATTTTACGCGCACGTCGGCTGGGAATTGTGGCGCGGTGGGTTAGCCGGGCGCGGTGAACACGGCTTGATCCCGACGCCAGCACAACAGGGCGTGATGATTTTACGCCTGCCGCAGACGCCACCGCTTGATTTGGACAGCTTGTTGACGATTGAGAGTCAGCTCCCCGCGCGGATCTGGGAATAACGAACTGCAACTACCTGTACGGAAAGCCAGCCTATTTGCGCCGCTCAGCAGCAAACTCATTCGCTGCCTGTTATAAGAAACGCGCCCAGTGGGCTCCCGAAACACGTTGAGCCAATGCGTTAACCCATTTCAACGGGTTTTTTATACCAGACGCCGAATTCATTCGGTGGGCTTGCGCCGCCAGTAAACAAACAGCGCCACGATGCTGGCCGGCACCAAAAGTGCTACAAGCAGAACCAGCCAACTGATCAGGCGTAAAACCTGGATACGCTTGCGGAATTCTGCTGTATCGTTTAGATGGGGAAAAGGTTTATCCGGGGGAATCGGCACGCCCAAAAACTGACAAAGCGGCGCCCAGCCTTGCTTTACGTCAAACACCAGCAGCCGCTCTGGCCGTACATACTGTTTGACTTCTTCGTTATGCTCGATAAAAGTGGCAATTGATTGTTGGCGGTCTTCAAAATCACCAAACTGGCGTTTCCAGATCTGGTCGCCGACGATCTGGCCAAATTTCGCCCGTTGCGGGTTGATAAACCCAATCCAACGTGGAACGACTTTGCTGATGGCGTAAATCGTATTATAGGCGCTCTCATACCACTTTTCGGGATCACGTACGTTCAAGATGACTTTGGCGTCTGGATAGACAGCCATCAACTCTTTATAATAATTGCAGCCAGGATAATCGACCGTTGCCTGATAATTTTTGAAAAAGGTCTTCCACTCTACCGGCCTGCCGTGTAACGCATCCACCCAAGTATCGATGTGCTCTGGATGTTTCATGAGCAATTCTTGCATATGATAACACGGGCCGAACCCCAATTCTTCCAATGCCGCTTGCGTGGATAATGTGCCTGTCCGCCCAAGCCCTGCCCCGATCACTTTCATGTTGTCCTCCTGAAATTAAGACGACGACTGTCTGAAAAACCTGCCGCGCCAAGGGGGCTCCCGATTCGGCGTCTGTTATATAAAACTCGTTGAAAGAAGTTAATCGGCGTGGCGAATGTATTTTAACACGTTTCTTGTAGTAAGCAGCGAATTCATTCGCTGCCGAGTCACTGATCAATCATCAACTACGCTTCTACTAACACCGGCGGTCCTTGCATGGCTGTTCTTTAATTCTTGAGTTTGGAACGGGTGAGCTTTCGATTGGTACAGAATGGAGCGGGAACATGACGCGTTAGGATTATAGGGGCTAGCGCTCTTCCCTTACAACAGGATTTATATAAGCTCGATCTGCTAAATCAACGATATAGCGCATACGAATGTTAGGGTAATTAATTCGTTTTACAGTGTCCTTGCTGAAATAACAACTAACACCCAGTTCCACACTTGTATTGCCATATTTATCAACAACCGGCACTTCAAATTCAAAAGCAACAGCATCGTAATCGAGATTAATTTCACTGACTGCTTTAAGTGTATAGAAGATTTTTAATCCAGTAAGTAAATTGAAGCTATCAACACTTGAAATCGAATCATCTAGCGTCGCCTTGTCAATAAAACGTATAACTATTTTACCTTCGCCGTCACCATCTGTATCGAATTCTATTGCGGAATACTCGCACTGTTTGCCTCCGCAAGTTGCCGCAGCACTCGTAAAAGATTCTCTAAGTTCATCTACAGGACTAAGTGTAGGCGTAGATGTTGGAGTAAAAACTGGCAATGGTATATCTGTTGGCGTTTGAGTAATCGAAGGTGTAGACGTTGGTGACGGAGTATTAGTTGGTGACGGAGTATTGGTTGCTACTGACTTAACAAAAACATTCTCTCCTGAATCTACCAGAAGTTGTTGAAAAGAGGTCGCTATCATAATTTGCGTATCGTTGTTGAAATTTAGGCTAACAGGCCCAGACATGTTCCCAACATCGAACCACATGAAAATTGTTTCTGATTCACCTGCTTTGGCACATGCACCTGTAAATGCGGTAGTCGGATCGTCTAGATTCTTATAAATATTACGAACTGGCCAACTCAGAGTTGTACTAGGCGACTTGATAAGCCTATCACCAATTTTTAATTTGTAATTGTGCTTGTAAAGACATGACTCTTTGTTTTGAGTAGCTGTAATATCGCCAATGACAACAACAACGACCCCTTTATTTGATTCTTCACCATCAGGCATGGTGGTCCAAAAATCAATACGCCGCAAAGAAACCTTTAATTCGGGCCAACCGGCTTCACCGTTAATTGTATGAGTATATGATCCTGAATTAATAGGCAATGCATCTGCAAAAACATTCTGGCTAAACATGAAAAACACAAGAGAAAAAACGACTACAAACAAAAATCGAGCATACATAGGAATCTCCCATCTGAACGAAATAAACAAATCAAGTGGAGCAATCCCATAATCGCGCTGATTGTAATAAATATTGCTTTCGCTTTCCTTACATACCTATTTTGTTCAAGATTGTACAAAGTGTTTACGTCAATATCTGTTTTTGTAAAATTTCACTTAGAAACGGTCTGAAAAGGGTGGATCAGGGACTTTGTAGGTGCGGTTTGTAACCGCACGGTCTCGGTCATCCCCTGATTGTGCGGGTACAAACCGCACCGACGAATTATTTTCAGACCGTCTCTTAGAGAACAACGCTTGTTATTGCTTATCACAGATTCGGCCATGAACCAACCAGACGCAGATCCAAATCCAGGCAAACCCTGCTTGAAAAATTAGCCTAACCGTGGTAAGTTTATTACGTACAAGAACCTAACGCTACCCACTCTACGAAAAATGCTCGTCCAAGTGAAAATGTCAGTTAGAAAATGGAGATCGATTTCAGATGACAACTGCGCGTCCGAAAATTCTGCTCGCCTGCAATCAATGGGTGCGCGACAATTATTTAGCGCCGGTGGATATTGAACGGCTTGAAAGTTTTGCGCAATGGGAATGGTTTGCCTGCGAAGGCGGTGGCATTTACGACACCAATCAAAACCCAGAAGCTGCTGCTCAACTGCGCCCTCATTTGGCCGATGTGGATGGCTTGATCATCTGCCACGGTGCACCAACCCTAGATGCAGCGCTTTTGGCGGCCGGGCCAAAGCTCAAAATTATTGGGGAATTAGAAGGGGATCGTTTCGCCAGCCGCATTGACCTGGAAGCGGCCTGGGCGCGTGGCTTGTGCACGGTCGATACAACCAACGGTTCTTCGTATCCTGTGGCCGAATGGGCGCTGGGGTTGATGCTGGTGGCATTGCGCAATGCCGGCGCGCAGTTTCGGCGCATGATCGCGGGCGAAACCGGCTGGCAGCGCGAAGAGTTAGAAAAAAGTCGCGGCATGCTCACCGGTAAACGCGTTGGGCTGATCGGCGGCGGACACATGGGCCGACGGCTGATCAAGTTGCTGCGTCCCTTTGAGACAGAGATTTGGGTCTATGATCCCTATCTGCCGCGCGAGCTGGCCGAAGCCCTCGGTTTCTTGCAAACTTCGCTGGACAATGTCTTGACCAAGTGCGACGTAATCGTTTGTCTGGCCCCGTTGACGCCCAAGACGCGCGGCATGATTGGTCAACGCGAGTTGGATTTGATTCCGGCCGGCAGCGTGTTGGTGAATGTCTCGCGCGGCCCCGTGATCGATTCCACCGCCTTAGTGGCGCGCCTCAAGCAAGGTGATATCTTCGCTGGCCTGGACGTTTTCGACCCCGAGCCGATCCCGCCGGATCACGAGATTCTCAAACTGTCCAACGTTTTTCTAAGCCCGCATATTGGCTGGTATAGCGGTGACAAACATCCCCACTTTTTTAATTTGATGGTGGATGAGTTTGATCGCTTCTTCCAAGGCCATGAGACCTACTTTGATCTGACGCCGCGTTCGCAGGCCAACCGGCTTGGCCATAAGCCGAGCTAAACGTCAAGCCAACTCCAGACGATAACCTATAGCTATACTGACGAGCATAAAGCAGTAACACTGGTGGCCAGAGCGTAGCGAGTAGAGATGGGCGATTACCTCGTCAATCGCCCATCTCTACTCGCATAAAAAATGTTCGTTTATGGCGCTTGTGTGGGCTATCGTTCTAATTTCATCGCTGCCTACAACGCTGATTCAACGCTAAATCAACACCTGATCGTGTACGATAGTGCCAGTGAATGCTCTGAACCATTTTCATTCCCCAATAGTTTCAGGAGGTGCTTATGTCACGTTACCCGTTTGAATCCGAATTTCTGTATGGCTTGCACGACCCTGGCGGCGAACCACTTATGCGCGAGGCTGGTTGTCCCGGCTGGGTCGTCATCAGCGAGCAGGTCGGCGCTAATCCTGACGATCAAGGTGGCAGCGACCAAAATTATGGCGCCCTGACCAGCGCCGGCTATGGGATCATCGTGCGCCTGAATCATGGCTACTATAACAGTGGCACTTTGCCTGTCAGCAGCCAATATGCGAACTTTGCCCAGCGCTGCGCTAATTTTGTCACGCATCTGCCGGATGTTCATCTCTGGATCATCGGCAACGAGATGAATCTGGCGGCGGAACGGCCTGGCGTCCAGATCGATACTGCGCGCAGCGCTATCCCGCGCGGGATGGCGCCTTCACCCCACGAACTGCGCGATTTGCTCAGTGTTTTTGCCCCCCATCCGCGCGGTGAGTCTGCCATCACCAATCCTGGTGAAACGATTACCCCCGAACTGTATGTCAGTTGCTATCGCCAATGTCGCACCGCCATTCACAAGCTGCCCGACCATGAAAACGATCTGGTGCTGGTGGGCGCCGTGGCGCCGTGGAATGATAACACCGGCGATTGGATTCAATATTTTCAGCATATGCTGACCCAACTTGGTCCTGACGGCTGCGACGGTATCACCATCCACACCTACACGCATGGTGCAACGCCCGACTTGATCACCGATGATAGCAAAATGGGCGCGCCCTATCAGCAATATCATTTCAATTTTCGCGCGTATAAAGACTTTATGCAGACAATTCCCGACAACATGCGTGCGCTGCCCGTCTATATTACCGAGACTGACCAAAATGATGTCTGGCAAGACAACCCAACCGACTGGCTGCAACGCGCCTATGGCGAGATTGATTGGTGGAATCAACAAGCCGGCAACCAACAGATTCGTGCCCTGGTGCTCTATCGCTGGCAGCCCTTTGACCGCTGGGGCATGCAGGATCATTCGGGCATCCATGATGCTTTCCGCGCGGCCATGCAGTCCGCCTACCGCTGGCATGCAGACGCCGTGGCCCAGCCGACTGCGCCCGCACCTTTCGCCAAACCGGTGGTGGCCGCGGCTAGCCACTTCAGCGTTAACCAGCAAGTGTACGCCGCTACCGTGGTGAATGTACGCAAATCGGCTGGCTATGTGGATAAGCCGAGCGACGATGTGATCGGCCAGATCGCCTTTGGCACAGCAGTCACGATCACCGGCGCATCCGTGCAACAAGATGGCTTGACCTGGTGGCCGCTGCAAGCGATGCTCAATAATGGCGTAGGTATAGACGGTTGGGCCGCCGAAGCATTGCCAGACACATTGTTGCTCAGCGCCGACGCACCACCGCCCCAAGCCGCGCCACGCGCTGCAACGCGTGGCCTCGTCAAAACCTACAGCGCCGGTGACGTGGTCGCTATCGTGACTCCTGATCCGGTTAATATTCGGCACAGCCCTGGCTATACCGACAAAGGGCCAGAAGATATCCTCACAACGGTCGCAGGCGGCACAACCTTGACGATTGGCGACGGACCCACTGTGGTCGACGATCTCTACTGGTGGCAAGTGAGCGGCGCAACCTCGGACAATCAGAGCATCACTGGGTACGTTGCCGAAGCCAGCCCGAACGGTGTGCGCCTCATCACCCCGGCCAGCTTGAGCCAGATCATCACAGTCCAACGACCCTTCCAGGGTGATTTCCCGGTCACACGCTGGTGGGGGGAAGATCCTGCGTTTTATAGCCAGTTTACCTATGATGGTGTTCCACTCAAAGGTCATAATGGCATCGATTTTGGTACGCCGATCAATACGCCGTTGGTAGCGGCAGACGCCGGACAAGTAAAGAAGGTTGATTTTGAAGCGGAGGGCTTTGGTCACCATATTCTGTTAGAGCACAGTTGGGGCGAATCGCTCTACGCGCACTTGGAACAAGTGCATGTGGAGATTGACCAACAGGTGCAAGCGGGCGAGGTCATTGGGTTGTCCGGCAATAGTGGCGCATCGACCGGACCTCACTTACACTTTGGGCTGCGGCTTGACCCGTATCGGCGCATTGATGGCTGGGGCGGTTTTGCCGATCCGCAACCGTTTATGAATGCAGCCGACCTGATCGGTAGCCGGTCAACGCAAGGCGCGCCGACACCGATGGCACCAGAAGTTCCAGGTCGCCCACGGCCATAATTGCACGCTGGGATGCCATGTAAGCTCCATGAATCGTAACGAATTGGTCTCCCCCGACTCTGCGCCAAACGTTTGGTGCAGAGAGTATAGCCCTCGCTTACGATTGAAGCAGAAGGCTGCGCCAAACCGATAATTCTCCGTTTATAACAAGGGAGCAGCAGCATGATCAAGCAGCAAAGTTTCAATCCCCAGAACCCCCTGGGCCGCAGAGGCGCCAGTGAGGACGGGGTCAACCAAGCCACCAATTATGCGGTGCAAATTGTGCCAACTACTGTGGCCGATAATCGGCCATACTGGAAGGTTATCAAGGTCCAGCACCTCTCGCCAGACGAGAATGCTGGCAAGCACAATGTGTTTGTGGACGCGTTGGATGAGGCTGGACAACGTTGCCAGAACGCAGCGTTGCGCATTGGCTGGACTTGGGAGGGACGCCGGGCGGATGAACCAGCCGACCCCAAATTATTAGACAAGCCGACGAATGAACCGGCTGGCAATGTAGATTTATACAAGGGCCAGCTGCTCCAGGTATGGATTGAAGGCGACAATTGCCCAAGCGATCGCGTCGAAAATCTGCATACGAATCATCCGGATGAAAATAACACGGCTGGCACGCTAGGCAATTCGATCGGTCATCATTCCTTCCATGTGGTTTTCCAGCGGATGCGCAACCTGGGCGATCCCGACACACCACCCAGTGGCGGCAACCCGTCGATCGGCAATGGGAACGGCAATAACAATCCACCGGGCGGTGGATCAGCCGGTGGCGACCAGAGCGGCAATCTGAGCGTCGTAGATCCCTTGCCGCTGCCCGTGGGCGCCGACGCAACAACCGTTGCCCTGGTCAATACCTGGAACCATTTTGGCGATCTGATCCAGGCGCAGGCCAATCAACTCAACATCGACCCCAGCGTGGCCGTAGCCGTCCTGATGGCGGAATCTGCCGGTGAACCGTTTGGTCCTGATGGGCGCATGGTGATTCGCTTTGAAAATCACATTTTCTACCAATATTGGGGCAGAGAGCACGAAGACCAATTTCGCCAATGCTTTGCCTTCAACCCTGATCAGGGTTGGCAAGGGCAACATTGGCGACCAGATGTCAACGCTGGCTGGCTGGCTTGTCACCTGGATCAGCGTGGGGAATGGCAGGCGTTTGAGTTTGCCCGTACGCTGGATGAGCATGCCGCCCTGTGTTCGATCAGCATGGGCGCGCCGCAGATCATGGGGTTCAACTACCAAATGATCGGGTATGCGACCGTGCAGGAAATGTTCCAGGCCTTCCAGGCGGATGCGCGCAATCAACTCACCAGCCTTTTCCGCTTTATGCAGGTCAATGGTCTGGTGGACGCCGTGCGCAACCAGGATTTTTCAACCTTTGTCAGCGTCTACAACGGCCCCGGTCAAGCCAATTATTACGCTAATCTGATCCGCAGTTATATGACCACGTTTCAAAGCTTGCGCGCCACACCCGCGCCGCGTGGGGTTGATACCACTGCGACCGCCCGTTCGCCGATGCCGCAGTCACCCGTTCCTGGCAAACCACTTTCGGAAGCCGATCCAGAACTCTATGCCGCCTGGCGTAAGCATATTCAACAAGGCTTTGAGAACAACCAAACCATGTTCGGTCGCGTGCTCGATGGCTTTATGGACCCCTATTGGACCACCGTATGGATGTACCGTGCGCTGTTTGGCATCGGCGTTGGCGCCTTTATCGTGGCCGCCATCCTGGGCATCCTCAGCGCCAACCGCGGTAATACCAGCGCCGCGATTGGCGCAGCGGCAGTTTTCGGCGGCTTAGGCATCGTGGCGTTCTTGACCTACTTTGTCAACCGCCCGCTCCAAGCGCTGGAAGAAAATCTCCAATTCATCACCTGGCTGGGCGTCATTTATAATACGTACTGGACGCGTCTGGCCTATACGAGCGACCTGGCAACCGTGCAGCAAGAGCTCGAAGCGGCGACCACCGATACGATTGCGAAGATCAAAGAGCTGCTGGACAAGCACACCGAACTCAGTGGCAAACGGCCCAATTTGCCGAATAAGGACATGCCAGGAAAATGATTGTATAAGGATAGTAACTGTTACCTGTCCTAGGTATTTTTTGGGGGGAAGTAG
>JBBREZ010000145.1:0-14059 GCA_038225095.1 Caldilineales bacterium | reverse complement strand
CTGACCCGATTGCTTATTTTGCTGCCCCTGAAAACAAAGATTTGGGTATTGTTAAACAAAAACGTAAACAGATACCCAAACTTGATCTGCCTCCTTATCCGATTTGACTTATCTATGAATCCCTTAACCTCTCACGAATGGGGTAATGGTTAATGATTAATGGTGAATCGTGAATGAAGACATGGCGTTGACAGAGCTGTTTCATTCACCATTAACCGTTCACAATTACCCATTATTTTTATCCTACTGGTATAATCAGCCCATGTTACTTGCTCTGGACACTGCCACCGACATGGCCTCGCTGGCAATTTATGACATGGCCACCCAACAATTGCTGGCTGAATTGACCTGGCAGGCGCACCGTCGCCAGACCCAGGATCTGCTCAGCACAGCGCGACAATTGCTGGCGCAACTCCGTTTGACGCCACAAGACCTTAGCGCGCTGGCCGTCACTACCGGGCCAGGCAGTTTTACGGGGGTGCGCATTGCCATCAGCGCGGTGAAAGGCATTGGCCTCGGTTTGCCCACCCCGCCCAAAGTGATCGGCATCCCAACCCTGTGTGTTACCGCCGCACCCTGGTTAGGCGTGGCTGGCTGCGATCCGGCGCCAATGACGATCTGTGCTTTCATTCAGGCGGGCCGCGGGCGCTATAACTGGGCGTTGTTTACGCCCGACGATCTACTCCGTCGCCCAGCCGCAGACGAGCATTACGGCGGCAATGCGGACGAATTTGCCCATGCGCTGGCCCAAATAGCTGCTTCCGCAACGACGGCGCCATCTGTGTGGCTGGTTGGCGAAGCGGACGAAACTTTAGAAGCCAGCATGCACCCTTTGGCGCACGTGACCATGCTTGATAAAATTAGCGGATTACGCCGCGCTGGACAACTGGCGCGATTGGCGATTTTACACTTGGCGAACGGTGCGGTCGACGAATTGCAAACGGTCCAGCCGCTTTATCTTCGCAATCCATGATCAATATGGAAAACTCTATTGCTAGTCTAAAAGACCTCGTGCTGACTTTCGACCGAATGACGCTGGAAGATATTCCAGTGGTTGGGGAGATTGAGCAACGCTGTTTTTCTGCGCCCTGGTCTGCTCACACCTATCGCCATGAATTGCTCCATAATCGGCGCAGTTTTTATTCGGTGCTACGACCCGATCCGAACCACAGAGCCAACGAATTACCACCTATTTTAGCGTATGGCGGCTATTGGCTGCTAGACAATGAAGCGCATATTATGACGATTGCCACCCATCCAGACTGGCAACGCCGTAAACTCGGTGAATGGGTGCTCTTAGAAATGTTGGCCGCCGCCCGCACCGATGGCGCGCAACAAGCCATCTTAGAGGTGCGCGTTGGCAACCGAGCCGCGATCAGCCTTTATACCAAACTCGGTTTTGTCGAAGTAGGGGTGCGCAAGCGCTATTATCGTGATAACGGTGAGGATGCTCTGTTGCTGAACCTCTTTAACCTGGATCAAGCGTCGGTATGGCATAGCTTAACCCAACGATTGGCCGCGCTGCGCAATTTGTTCTAAATTGTATTTTTATCCATTCGCCACGCTATGCTTGCCCTCTGGATAGGCGATGACGATGATGCGATGCGTGTTGTCATCGCGCGGCCAACAACTGACCAGGGTGAGGCGTTGATCACTGAAGGGGCCAATCCATTTAGCGTTCTCATTTTGTTGTTGGAGGGAGGCGTATTTCTCCGGCACAATCATCACCTCGGCGATGCGATAGACAAAGCGCTGTTGGCCAGACCAGACGATGGCTTGGTCGCCGCGTTTCAATTGATCCAGCTTGCGAAAGACCGCGCCTTTAATGTTATTATGGCCACTCATCACCGTGTTGCCCTGCTCGCCGAGCAACGCACTATTTTTATGCCAACCGGCGGCATTATCCGCAACGTTCCATTCGCTCAGGATACGCCCATTGTCAGCTTGGGATGTACTCCAGCCTAACTCGACAACGGGTGTATCTACTTTAATCGAAGGCAATTGCAGCCGTTCTGGCAGCAGTCCATGCGGTGTCATTTGCACCACCAGAGGCGCTTTAGCCGGCGGCGTAGGCACGCTTGCTGGTGGCGCTTGCTCAGAATCATTGAACATACCGCAGCCGGCTAGCAAAGGCAGCACGACCAAAAGAATCCAGCTCAAACACATGAGCACTCGTTTTTGTTGTTTTGGCATAATAATGATCAATTGACGAATAATGGACACATAACTACCCACTACGCTTACGGTTTTGCCACCCGCCGCCGGCCCTGTGCTTGGGCTTCGATATGATCGACTGGCCCACCCACTGGCACCAGGACTGTGTTGAAATTAGTTTCGCCCCCGCGCGGCACCACATTATAATCGGGCGTCACCTTGCGCATCGCAATAACTCGACCTAAGGCATCGTAAGCGGTTAACACGACTTCCGCCTCGATGGCTTCTTCTGGGCCCGAATTATAAATGGTGCCTGTAACGGTGTAGGCGGCATAGCGTTCCCCGTCGCTTTTTAAATGGCGAATTTTCAGATCTCGATAATAACTGCCAACATACGCCGGGATGGCCCGCGCTGCCACTGCCCGATATTGGGCAAATTTACCGGGCAACACCCCAAATAAAATTGCGAATGGCGCGCGCTCGTTGGCATCGACCAGGTCTAAGGCGACCAAACCGTCGGCTTTGCCAATTTCTTTATTCTGAGCATCCAGCAACGAAACAGCTACCCGCACCTGTTCTAAAGGCGTGCCACTGCTATTCAGAATTTCGCCCAACACCCATAGCCCGCCAATCGATGTTTCGCTAAAATAGACATTTTGCACGGTCACCGGTAGCGGGGTGGGCGTGGCGGTGGTGGCCGCATTGACTGCTGCCGCTTCTGGACGCGGGATAATTAATTCTTGACCAACTTGTAACAGGCGTGGGTCTAAAATGCCATTTGCCTCTTGTAACTCGGCTACGCCCAGATTATACTGACTGGCAATTGAGAGTAAACTTTCGCCAGCTTGAATGGTATGCACAATTGGCGTCGGTGTCACTGTGGGCGTCAAGGTTGGTTCAGGCGTATAAGGCGCAGGCGTTGCGGTGGGCAGAGGCGTAGACGCAACAAGTGCGAGCGCGATCGTGGGCGTCGGCGGCGGGGTGGCGGTGGGTGTCAAGGTGATCACCTGGCCACAACTAGCCACTGTTCCAATGCCAATCATAATTGGCATTAAAATAAGGATAAATCTGGCCTCTCGCCAGAGCCGTGAGATCGCACGCATTTGCGTTTCTGCCGAAAACATATAGACTGAGTATACAATAGGTAACGATGAACGGTTAATTTTGTGAGGCGAAATTTATGACCAAAATTGCCATTTTGTCTGACAGTCACGACAATCTTCAGGGCTTGGAGACAACCCTGCAGCAAGTGCGCCACAGTGGGGCAACCGTGCTTTTGCACTGTGGCGATTTCTGCGCCCCTTTTATGTTGGACCGGATCGCCCAGGGTTTTACGGGTCCCATTCACCTGGTTTTTGGTAACAATGACGGTGATGGCCGTATGCTGCATACGATTGCCACCAAATATGCCCATGTAACATTATATGGCGTCTATGCCGAAATTACCGTCGCCAATCGCCAGATTGCGCTGATCCATTACCCCGAACCGGCGCGGCGCATTGCCCAATCTGGTCAGCTTGATCTAGTCTGTTACGGCCACGATCATCAGAAATATCATGAGCAAATTGGTCAGTGTCACCTCGTCAACCCCGGCGAAATCATGGGCATGTATGGCACCGTTAGCTGGGGCTTGTACGACTGTGATGCGCACAGCTATGAAGAACGCGTGATCTCGGCTTGATTGTTGTATAACATCAGGGAGACAGGTAGACAGGGAAACAATGAAGTTTCACCTGTCTCCTTGTCTCCCTGTTTCCCTGTCTACCTGTCTCCCTATCCCCTACTTACCCAATGCCAATTTGGCCGCTCGATACGCATTGACGACGCATTTCATGCTTGACAAGCCACTAGAATGACCTTGTAGAAAAACATTTATACTTAACTCTGTAACAAATGAGAAAGTTTCTCTCGTGTATAACAATCAAAAATCTTCTCATTTGTCACAACCGCGAGTATAAACTTCATACAAGGCGGAGGCAGCATTCTCTAATGCGACCTCCTTGTTTGTCTGTCTTTAATTTGTTTTCTCGATTAGTTTATCTGATCTATACTCGTTATATTGGCGAGCACGCTAATTTATTATGCGCGACAACTACAAGTTAATGTCAATGAAACACTAACGGACGAGGCTATTATGCCTGATTTTAGTCCGTTTGTCCAGTCGTGCAATTTACAATATAAATTTGGATTCATGGCTAGACCGCAAGGTATGCTAAAATAGACGCTCATCAGCCGAAAGTGTGCAAACACACTGTTTTGCAAAAGGGCAAAACCCCGGTTTGCACACTTTTCACAGATGAGCCAAAATAGATTACGACATTTGCAACCAACCAAGAACTGTGACGTATCGGATTATAATGTGTGCATTATGGTATAAGTCCAGCTTTATGTGGCATGAATCATGCAGCCGTATACGACCCGCTGATCATCCGATTACGAGGAAATTCTATTGGAACGTCTATTAACCCGTGAACAAGATCAATTACTGCGCCAGGAACGCAATTTGCTAGAAGAATTGCGCGTCCATTTAGCACGGCTGGATGCTTCTGAAGAAGATTTAGCCTTATTAAAACGTAGCTTACAACAGATGGATGAATTTTTCCTGTTAGTTGTCGTTGGTGAGTTCAACGCCGGCAAAACGGCCTTTCTAAATGCCTTGTTGGGCAGCCGTTTATTAGAGGAAGGGGTCACGCCGACAACCAACAATATCCATGTGTTACGCTATGGCGAAAGTTTTAGCCAACAAGCTACAAGTGATGACTACCTGGTCATTCAGGTGCCCATAGATTGGCTACGCGAGGTCAGCTTGGTGGATACGCCTGGCACCAATGCCGTGATTCAACGCCATCAACAAATTACTGAACACTTTGTCCCGCGCAGCGACTTGGTGCTTTTTGTTACGAGTGCTGACCGCCCATTCAGCGAAAGTGAACGTGGCTTTCTGGAGCGCATTCGCCAATGGGGCAAAAAAATCGTGATCATCGTCAACAAGATCGACTTGATCACAGAGGCGGCTGACCGGCAACAAATTCTCGACTTTGTGCGCGAAAATGCGCGCAATCTGCTCGGCGTAGAACCCCAAATCTTTGCGGTGAGCACGCGGCTAGCCTTACAGGCCAAACAAAACGCCAAAGTGAATGGTGATGCAGGTGGCACCAATGCGGTGTCGGCCGGAGAGCACGTTTTTACTAACGCAGTTATCCCCACCGACAGTGGGTGGGAAGCGAGCCAGTTTGGGCCCCTGGAGCACTTTATTACGGAGCAATTGGATGCGACTGAGCGCCTGCGGCTCAAATTAGAGAATCCATTAGGGATCGCAACCCAGTTGCTTAACCGCTATCATCAGGTGATCAACAGTCGTCTGGAATTATTAAAAGGTGATGTCCAAACCCTGGACGTCATCGACGAACAGGTAGCCGCCTATGAGCATGACATGCGCCGTGACTTCAAATATCAGAGCAGCCATGTGGACAATGTGCTGTATGAGATGGCCGAACGTGGCGACCGTTTTTTCGATGAATCGATGCGCTTGGGACGAATTTTTGATCTGATCAATGCCGAGAAACTGCGCGGTGACTTTGAGCGGCAGGTGATTGGCGATACAAGCCGTGAGATTGAAGGCCAAGTCAGTGAGTTGATTGATTGGATGGTCGATAAGGATTACCGCCAGTGGCGCGCGGTAATGGAATATCTCAATCGGCGCGCCCTACAACACGCCGAGCGTATGGTGGGTCAAGTTGGCAGCAATTTTGAGTTCACGCGTCAGAATTTGTTGGCTAGTGTTGGCCGCGATGCCCAACACGTGGTTGATAGTTATGATCGTGAGGCCGAATCATTAAAACTGGCCCAAGAGGTGCAGCGGGCCATTATCCAGACGGCGGCAGTAGAAGTGGGCGCACTGGGGTTGGGTGCCTTACTGGTGGCGCTTTTGCATACGACCCTACTCGACTTTACTGGCATTCTAGGGGCAAGCGCCATTGCCGCACTGGGATTGTATGTATTGCCTTACCGCCGCTCTAAAATCAAGACCGCTTTGCGCATCCGGATCAATCAATTACGTGAACAGTTAAACGCAGCGATGACTCGGCAATTTGAGCATGAGATGACGGATAGCGTCCAGCACCTACGCGAAGCGATAGCGCCTTACACCCGCTTTGTGCGCGTAGAACGTGAGAAGTTAGAACAGCTAGACAGTTCATTGCAAACGTTGGAAACGCAAGTAGCGCAGATCCGTGGTACTGTAAAAAAACTTGTATAATTGCTTTAGCTTATTGGTCAAACGTGGTCCACAGGCGAAGCAGGCCGTTGCGCAGTCAGCGGCGTTCGACCGCCGAGCAACTTTATCATTCGCGCTCAGCTTGACATGACGACAACCATCTCGCTCCTTCCACTTTCCAGCGAACATCATACGGCAATGCTGCAACAAGTCTATCGCGCCACGCCCGGTTACTGGCAGATGTATCAATTGCCCGGTGCGCCCGCCAATCAGGCTGAGCTTGATCTGCGAGCTGCCGCCGAGACACCGGGTCGCTATTTGCTTGGCATTGTACGCCGATTAGTCGAAGATGATCCCAAAGCGGGTGCAGAACTGATTGGACTCGTCGATTTTCGCCTCCATTGGCCGATGCCAGATGTCGGCTATCTAGGTATGTTGATGGTGGCAGAGCCTTATCAGCAAAACGGGATTGGCCAACAGGCGTGGCAATTATTACAACCCTGGTTGGCCGAGACGGCGCGTATGACCAAAGCAAGATTGGGTGTAGAACAGTTCAACCCCCATGCACTCCAATTCTTTGAAAAGTTAGGCTTTCAATTAACCGGCACAGCGGATCGCATCAAAACTGGTGATAAATTCGTGCGCTTGCTTTATATGGAAAAGGCATTATCACCCCGCTAGCCGTTGCAATCACCAGTCGCCGCTATGATCAACTGTGCGATTCCCACCAAGCTAGACAAAGCGCATTGGTTAAAGTTGCCTGTGCAGCGCTGCCTGTATTTTATACTAGACATTATTCGGAATAATGTTTTCTCCCTTTAGGCAAGATAGGACTCCCCCTGAAGATTTCTTATTCCAAATAATGTCTACTGCATAAGTTTATATATTTATGCCATCCATTTTGCAATTCCTTACGTCAAGCTATATAAGGCTAGGCAATGCAACCCAGTACTATAGATAAATATCGTACTTATTCCGATGAAACACTGCTTCGTCTAATCAGTCGCAAAGATCTGATGGCGTACGAGACATTCTATGATCGTCATGCGCAGATTGTGCATAATTTGCTGAAGCGGATTGTGCATGATGCAGCCACAGCTGAAGAATTGCTGCAAGAAACGTTCTGGCAGGTGTGGCAAAAGTCTGAGCAGTATGCTGAAAAAGGGGCTGTCGCTGCTTGGTTGAATCGGATTGCGCGCAACAAAGCATTAGACCAACTGCGTCATGACAAGGCGCGGCCGCGTATATCGAGTGACGAGTTTGAAATTCTGGAACAGTCAGTGCCACACGCCTACGAAGGCGCAGAAAAAGCAGTTGAACAACGCATGCAACAGCAACAAGTAAATCAGGCGCTAGAAAATATTCCGGGCGAGCAACGCCTTTGTCTGGAGCTGGCCTACTTTGAAGGCATGAGCCAGAGTCAAATTGCCGAATATACAAGCACGCCGCTGGGAACAATCAAGACGCGTATGCGTATTGGTATGGAGAAGTTGGAGCGACTATTACGTGCCAGCGGCTACCCGGAGTAAAATAATGGCAGAAAATCAAACGCCTTATCATGAGGATCCAAATAATGAGGATCAAAACCATAATCAATCCGGTGCTTCACTCAGTTACGATGACGTGATTGAGTTGTTACCGATTTTTGTCTTAGGTGCGCTTGAACCGGATGAGATGTTAGCGGTGGATAATTATGTAAATCGTCACCAGGCCCTCATAGAGCGACTGGCCCAACTAGAGGCCACCACTGCCCAATTAGCCTATGTGGCGCCGCAAACACCGTTGCCAGGCCGCGTCAAAACGCAGTTGATGCAACGCGTACAGGCCGATTTGATCGCGCGACAACCGCCGCCAACGAGCACACCTCTCACCTTTCCGCCCAAGCGGAAAACAACGACGTCACCGGGTGTGATCATGCCACCGCCCGCCCCACCACGTAAAAGGCAGACGACTTGGTTTGTCCTGGCTACCCGCACCCTGGTGGGCATAGGTGTAGCCGCAGCGTTGCTATTGTTGGTGGTCCGTATGATCCAATTTCGTAGCACCATAAACCAGTTAGGTATCCAGTTGGCTTCCACCCAACAACAGTTGACAGCGCTGCAGAAGCAGAATTTACAATTGCAGACGATCAATCAGTCGTTGGAGCAGCAGTTACAGAACCCAAATACGCAAATGGCAGCGCAGATAACGAATGTGGCCTGCGCCAACGATAGGATCGTGCTCAAAGGGACGGATGCGGCCCCGACGGCCGATGGAGTATTCTGTATTACCAATCATGAAGGTATCCTGGTGGTGCGCAATTTGCCGTCGCTACCCAAAAACCAGACTTATCAATTTTGGCTGATCCCGGCCGAAGGCGCACCCTTGTCAGTGGGCTTGATTCAGGTGACGGATGCACAGATGGGCAGTATTAACGTTAGCATTCGAGCCCAAATTCACGATTTCGCCAAAGTTGGCCTGAGCATCGAACCAAGTGGTGGCAGCCCAGCGCCAACCGGCAGCATTGTCCTCCTCGGCAAGATTATGTAAGCCACTACATAGGTTTTTCCTATAGTAAGGCACAAACACAGGCGGACTCGGTTGATCAACCGAGTCCGCCTGTGTTTGTGCAGCCTTATCCGCCTAGAAGGTTAATCTACCAATAAACTCTTTCACGCAACATCGCTTTTCATAGCTCGTTGAATAAAAAGTGAATATTTTTTGATCTACAAAGTGAGTAGTCAACTAGCGTATACTGGGTATGAACGACTAGCGCGGTATGACCATAGATACCATGCCTTAATTTTTAGAAATGGATAGATCCAAATATCAAATGCTCACGTCAAACTTAGAGACTGTTATTAAGTCGTTGGTCACTCAAGCGCGTTAATTATAGTGTTTTCTATTAATCACTTATGTTACGGAGTTCTCCCGGCTGCAATCCCGACCTGTAAAAGGAGTGTCTATGGCCTAATTGTCTGCTTGCTTCGGTCATTTTATCGCCATGCGTACCAATCATCTATGAGTAAAACGGAGAAAACTTTTATGAGTAGTAAGCCCAGTCGTCGTATCTTGCGCCGGATTGGCCTCGTCCTCAGTATTGTACTGACGCCGTTGCTTCTAATCACCGCAGTCTTGATTGCCTTCCATTCGCCGTTGATGGCCTCCAGCCATCGCGAAGCGCCACTCACCTCTAAGGATACCTTTGCCGACAATACAGACACGTATGTCTTTATCTCCCCCGAAAATCCGAACAACATTGTCTTCGTCGGCAGTTGGATCCCCTTTGAGGCCCCAGAAGGCGGCCCCACCTATTATGAATGGGACGACAGCGCACTATATGACATTTATGTTGACAATAATGGCGATGCCAAACCGGACATTACCTATACATTGTCCAGCAAAGTCAAAGTGCAAAACCCTGCCAGTTTCTTGTACAACACGGGACCAATCGCTTCATTGACTGACCCTAATTGGAATCGCAAGCAATACTACACCGTCACGGAAACGAGTGCCGAAGGTGTTGTTACATTGGTGGCCAACAAATTGGCACCGCCCGTCAACATCGGCAGTAAATCTACGCCGAATTATCAAGCCTTGGCGGACGCAGCCATTTACCCAGTGACCACAGGTCAGGGCGCTGGAAAAGTCTATGCCGGTCAGACTGATGATGCTTTCTGGGTGGATCTGCAAGTCTTTGATCTGCTAACGCTGCGTGGACAGAAACCCCCCATTGGCTATAGCACAGGCACCAACATTCCGGTAGATTCACTATCGGCATTCAATGTTCACAGTCTCGTCATCGAAGTGCCAATTAGCCATGTGACCACAGCGCACGATGCCGTGAACAACCCAGTAGTTGGCATGTGGGCCGCTACCCGCCGCGCCAGCACGCGCGTGATTCAGCCGCTTAATACGCAAACGTACACAGGCACCGAGGTTCAGGTGTCACGCCTGGGTATGCCGCTGGTCAATGAACTTGTCATTCCGCTGGCCTTGAAAGATGCCTTCAACTCTTTGAAGCCCAGCCAAGACGCTGTTCTCTATACCTATAATGGGCCAGATCCATTCCTGAAAACGGTACAACAACTCTTGCAAAAAAGCGTCGAAGACCCTGAAGTCGGCAACCTATTATGTGGGCTTTACAAGGTCCCGCTGCCTGGCGATACCAATAAGGACTGCAAAACTGAGTTTGCCGATGGCACGCCCCGCTCTGGCCGAGGTGATATCTTTGATATCTTCTTGACCGGTATAAAGCTTGCCGCCCCGTTCACGATCAACACTAAAACTGGCCCGGTGACCTTGCCAGCCGGCTTTAACGTCAATCAGATGAAGACGGTCACGCCGTCTGAGATGATTCGCATCAATACCTCGATCAAAGGTGACTTGTGCTCCCCAACACCGAGTCGCTTGGGCATACTCGGTGGTGATGCTTGCGGCTTCCCGAATGGCCGCCGCTTGACCGATGATGCGGTTGAAATTGATTTGCTGGCTGTGGCCGGCGCCGCTTATCCAGTATTGGATGGGCGCGATGCCACCTTCAAATTTAACCCAGCGCTGATCGGTGTCTTGACCGATGGGATTGACCACAATGATGTCCCATTCCGCGGTGCGGCAGAACCGGGTGATGCGCCGAAGCAGTTCCCTTATATGGGCACGGCGCAATCGGGCCAACAGCACTGGCACACCAATCCTTTCATTAACGTCTTGTTGTCATGGGTTACTAAGCAGAAGTAAAATTTTTCATCCCTTACCCCTGTACGGTCACCCTAATACGATGGCCGTACAGGGAAAGCTACCTTAGCCAACCACTCCTACGTGGATTCGTCTTCCAACTCGCCAGAAGGATTCATGGCTGGGCAACTTTTGTCGGTCGTGTAAAATTTCAAAATGCGACTAAGTCACGTCGCACTATCTCAAAGAGGAGAAAAGCCTATACGTCTACGCAAACTCGTTCCCTCGCACCAGCCGTTCACGTTCAATTGCGCCAGCTCGTGAATTCAAAGCAGAAATGTAATTCCAAGGAGACAACAGTATGTTTCGATATCGATTGATCACAATTGCTGTCCTACTAGCAATGCTCATTGTGAGTGCTGCCCCAGGACCGGCCGTTGTGCAGGCAGCTAGCCACCGTGAGGCGCCCCTCATCTCAATGGACGCCGAAGCGGATATCACCGACTTTTTCATGTTCCGCAGCTACGAGCCCGGCCATGAGGGCAAAGTCATCTTGATCATGAATGTGATTCCAGGCGAAGAACCGAGTTCGGGGCCGAATTACTTCAATTTCGACCCGAATGTCAGCTACAAGTTTGAAATCGACAACGATGCAGATGGCAAGGCGGACGACATTTCCATCGATTTCCGCTTTACCAATGAATTCCGTGGCACCGCCAAAGCGGCAGGCTTATTCCAACCCCAGATTGCCTATCCTGCCGCAATTACGGCGTTGGATGGTGCTGGTTCAGAAGGTCTGGGCTGGCGGCAGAAATACTCGGTCACGATGACCAAGAAGGGCGACAAAGATAAGATCGGCAAGAACTTGATCGCTGTGCCGTCTAATGTTGGCCCGCGCACCATGCCTAACTATGAAGCACTGGCCGCTCAAGGCATTTATGACATTGGTGATGGCGTACGCGTCTTCGCCGGTCAGCGTGACGACCCGTTCTACATCGATCTGGGCGCGGTCTTCGACACCCTCAACACACGGCGCAGCCCACCATTGTTGACCGCTGCCGAAGATGCGAATGACACGGTCAATCCATTTGGCGTAGACATGCTTTCTGGTTTCAATGTCAACTCGATTGCGATCGAAGTGCCGATCAGTTGGCTCACCAAAGATGGCAAAAGCGTCGCAACCACGAAATACCCGAAGATCGGCGCCTATGCCAGCACCAGCCGCCGCAGCCAACAGGTGTTGCGCTCTAGCGGCATCAATTCCGAGACGCCGGGCTCGGCTACAGTCAGCGCAGCGGATGTATCCGCCAGTGGCACGAAAAATCTCTATCTGCCTTATGTCGGCACAGGCATAGACGCAACGGCTCAAGCTGAAGTTGATACAACCGCCAATGTTGATGCCGCGGGTAGCAGTTTTATCCAGGTGCAACGCCTGGCGAACCCGCTGGTCAACGAATTGATTATTGGTACGGGAGACAAGGACCTCTGGAATGCTGTAGAGCCCGATCGGGAAAGCAAATTCCTCGACTATTACCTGAATTCACGATTTGCTTTCGCCCTTCAGACTGTGTACGGCTTTCCAGCGCCCCAAACTAACCGCACCGATCTGCGCGATCTGTTGCTGAAATACAGTCCCAGCGACAAGAAACTATCTGAACTCTTGCGGCTGGATGTCAGCGTCCCCCCCACAGCGCTGGCCAGTCAGCGACGGTTGACCGTACTGGCCGGTGACAATGCCGGTTGGCCGAATGGTCGCCGCCCGAAGGATGATGTGACAGACATTGCGATCCGCGTGGTAGGTGGTGCAAACTACACAGACAATCGCGCAGGCGACGGTGTCAACACCAACGATAAGCCGTTGCCCGAAACTTTCCCGTTCTTGGCGACGCCGTTCGATGGTCGCGGCCGTGTTCACCAGAATCCGTAAATTGTATAACTCATAGACAAACCAAATAAAGGTTGCACATTGGTAGAGGCACGGTATACCGTGCCCGTCCAGTTGGATTGTGCAGAGTCTATTTGGTTTGTCTATCATCTTACACAGCCGCCAGTCGTACAGGCTCGTCATGACGAGCCTGTACAGCGGAAAAGTGCGTAAGGTGAGTTGTATCATAGGCGCGTTGTTCGTGTTATGGTCGCTATGAGCGATCACTAGTTGATTGGATGACAGGATGAGATCCCATATTTTTCATCTTGTCATCCACTTATCTTGTCACACTGTCACTTCCTAAAAGGTTCAGTTTTTATGTCCACCCTTATGCCTCAACCAGCACCCAATCGTCGTCCAAGTCGGCGACCTCTCGTCATATTACTGTTCGCTTGTCTGATCCTGGTCGTTATGGTTGTCGTGCGGCTGGTGCTGGATGTAACTACGCCGGTTCAGCTGCCAGCTCGCTTAAATATCCCAGCTCGCTTGAATACCGTTGTGCGGCCTTCGCAAAGGGTGGTTGCACCCAATTCCGCAGCGCAGGATAGCATAGCCCAACTTCAGGAAAAACTGCGCAACAATCCCGAAGATACCGATACGTATGCGGCATTGGGGCTGACCATGCTCCAAAAAGTACGCGAAACCGCGGACCCGTCGCTCTATCCCCAGGCTCAAAGCGCCTTTGATAATGCCTTGAAACGTGATCCGCAACAGTTGAATGCCATCGTCGGCCAAGGTGTGCTAGCGCTGGCGCGACATGACTTTAAAGGGGCGTTGGTTTGGGAGCAAAAGGCCCAGGCGATTAACCCGTATCGTGCGCAAATTTTGGGCATTGCGGTAGACGCCCAGGTCGAATTGGGCCGCTATGACGAAGCCATTAATACATTGCAAAAAATGGTCGATATGCGCCCTGATCTCGCTTCTTATAGCCGGATTTCCTATCTGCGCGAATTAAACGGCGATGTAGGGGGGGCCATGCAGGCGATGCAGACGGCCATCAATACCGCGCAAGCCGGTACAGAGCCCTGGTTATGGACGCAAGTGCAATTGGGCAATCTCTATTTCAACAGTGGCAATTTGCCCAAAGCCGAACTCATCTATCGCGAAGC
>JBBREZ010000144.1:0-14076 GCA_038225095.1 Caldilineales bacterium | reverse complement strand
GATCACAGGTGGACCGATCGCCAACGCTTCTAACACGACCAATGGGAGTCCCTCAAAGAGCGAAGGCAAGACGAAGAGTTCCGCCGCCACTAACAATTCGGGCACATCACCGCGCCAGCCGGCAAAGAGGATATGGGCCGGATCGATCCCACTGTTTTGGATTTGATGGCGCAGGTCCGCTTCGAGCGGACCTTCCCCAATCCAAACAAAATAAGCCGTTGGCACTTGAGCCAGGATCGAGGGCATGGCCTCAATTAGATACTGATGACCTTTTTGCTCGGTCATGCGTGCCACCGTTAAAATAATTTTTGCTTCGGGTGGCAAGCCGAGTTGTTGGCGGATCCCTACGTGATCGCGCTGCGGGTTAGGCACACAAATGCCGTTGCGAATTACTTTTAACTTGTCCGCTGGTATACCGGCCTCAAGATAACTGTTGTAAGCCAGTTGCGAAACGCAGATGACTTGGTCAACGATTTGTACAAGCTCGTGGTAAGCTTGACGTTGCTGAAGATCAGTTAACAGATAGGGCAGATGTTCTGTGCGCACAACGATTGGCACACGGCTGGCGCGGGCGGCATAAATCCCCGCATGGCCTTCCCAGCCAATCCCAGCATGGCAGTGAAAAATGTCTGCCTGCAATTCCTGCAACGATTGGCAAAGCATTTGCTGCGCAGCCGGTTCATCGCGCACTTCCAAAGCGAGCGTTTTACAGCCGAGCAGCGCCGCGCGCGCTAATACAGCTTCCCCTTTGGACGTGGGTGGACAGACAAACAAAATCGAATAGCTCGCCACCAAGCTAGACGCAAGCGCCAACATATGCTCGCCCAGACCAGACGGTTCCAGGCTATCGGTAAATAGACAGATCGTCGCTACCTTGCCAGTGTTCAGGCGCATCTTGGCTGTCTCACTTTCGCGGCGTTGCGTTGGGGTGGATGATTTAACGGTCATTTTTTTAAACAGACGCTGCTGGCGGGTCAGCTCGCGGGCCAGTGGCGCATCGATAACCCGTTCGTTAGTTTCATCGGTATAGCCCCATAATCCATTAGGGCAATGCCGCTCATTATCCCACCCAGGATGGTTTAGAATTGGGTATAAACAAAGGCCCTGGACTGGGACGCCAGCCCAAATCGCGGCGCGTACTTCGTCGCTGACATAGCGGAGCCAATCGGGTCTCCGCCAGCCTTCCTCGCCGGTTTCGGCCACGAATAAGGGCCGCTGGTAGCGCGCATAGACCTCGGCCAGCATCTGCCGGAAAGGCTTATACTCGCGTTCATATCGATAAATCGTGCGACTCGCATGAAACCATTGATTGTGCAGATAGTAATTTACCCCGATCACGTCCAAATACTTTGCTTGGCCGCCCAGCCCCGGCCATAGCCGACCAGCCAGCATATCCCAAGCTTGATATTGCGCCAAGCGATAGGCTTCTACGGCGTCGGCATCCTGTGGGCTGGCAGGCTGGGGGACAATGTTGATCAGCGGGTCGATGTGCACCAACCGCGCCGCCGGTAAGATGTGCCAAATGGCCTCGCTGGCTTCAATCGTCGCGCGCACCAATTGAACCTTTAATTCCAGGCCGCGACCGTGGGCAAATGGATTCAAATAGGCCACATCGCCGCCACCCCACGCCACAAAAGAAATCTCATTGATCGGCGTGAGGAAGGCAATCGTCGCCGTTTCATTGGCCAGGAAACGGGCAAAAGCCGCCGCCAAACTCGCGAATCGACGCACAAACTCAGGGGTATAGATGTCCAAATCGTCTGGCCAGCCGTAATGAAAAATATCCCAAATCACTTGCATGCCAGTCACACGCGCGGCCTGCACAAAAGGCAATACACTCGAAAAGTCATAATGATAAGGTTTCGTTTCGATTAAGTGCCAACGGATGCCATCACGTACGGTAGCAATGCCTTGGCTGGTCAGGCGCTGATAATCAGCCAGCACAGTGGGATACTGATCGTGTTGCGTGGCAGCTAATAAATCTAAACGTTTTCCCGAACGTAAGCGATGCGAAGAACACTCAAAACCGCCCATAAAGAAGCTTTGAAATAAGGAAGCTTCCACAATAAACGCTCCTGTTATATTTTCGGCGCAAAGCAGCCTGTAGGCCCATGCAAACAATGCAACTTACCTAGGCTGGCTTGCTACGCTTGCCTATTCTGCGCATTACCACTCGCATTGAAATACGTCTATCGTTACCCGATAGACGTTTTTTGCAGTACGATTGGTTAGGTAGAGTACACTCGCTAATCGTAGAAGGTAGCGCAGTGGTAAAAGCTATCTTATAGAAAGTAAGGGGAATTGGCAATGGAGCAAGGTATAGCCTAAAGATACATTCTTAGGCATATTGCAAATAAATACTATTAAATTTTATTCTATGTCCAGGCGTATACCTGTTGCACGGGTGAGATACATAGACGGCCTTTTTACCTTTTGTTATGATGGTAAATGTGCATTTAATTTAGAGGCAAAACGTAACTACCAAGCCACCCCACCCTAACCCTCCCCAAACGAGGGAGGGAACCATGGCAGGAAGGATAATCATTTTTCTTTTGTCCATCCCTGACGGTCAGCCCTGTGACAGTCCCTCCCTTACCAGGCTTCGACGTGGCCTGCGGCAAGACTTCGGCGTGCGCTCAGACTTCGGCGAGCTCAGTCGAGTCGTCGAACGCTCAGGCCCCGTGCGGCGCGCTTGTCGAACCGCAGCCGAACGGGAGCGGGAGCCCTTTGGGCGCGGGTGGGGTTAGTCGTTACGGCAAAACGAAGAATTCGGTGCATGATAATTTACAAAGGAGAGTTGTATTCTACGCCCTACAGTAACACGATTGATTTACGTTCTCGATTGGATATACCCTACCATAAAAATCTACAAAATTCACCAGAAAAGCGAGGAAAGACCATGCGATATGGATTGTTTATAGGCAGTTGTCTGGCTGGCCTCATGGCTATCTATGCCTTGGGAATTACGCCGGCAGCGACTGCCGCCAGGCCGGGGCGCCCTCAGCCATTGTGAAGACCGCAGCTATGAAACCCGAAACCGTGGCGGCGATTGGGGGCAGAGCCGCGCTCTCAACTACGCCAACGCTTACGACGACGGCAGGTATGACATCAACAGCGGGGATGACGATGACTGGGGCAATGACTGGCACCGGCGAGATAACTGGCACAGGGGAAATGACCAGCACCGGACCCATGACGACTTCAGCCAGCGCCCAATTGCAAGATGCGCAAGGGAAGAACATCGGCACAGCTACCTTCACCGAGACCGCTGATGGTATGGTGTCAATGGCGGTATCAGTCACAGGCTTTATATCCGCAACCGCCGGCGAACATGGCATCCACATTCACCAAGTTGGCAAATGCACACCTGATTTTGCGTTAGCAGGCAGTCATTTTAATCCGATGTCGGTCAAGCATGGCCTGAAGAATCCGGCGGGCACCCATGCTGGTGACTTACCCAACATTGTTTTCGATGCAAAAGGCAATGCTAGTTATTCAGCACAGTCTAACTTGTTTACACTGCACAGTGGTCCCAAGTCGATTTTAGACGTAGATGGCAGCGCCATCGTGATCCATGCCAAGGCTGATGACCAGATGACCGACCCATCTGGCATGAGTGATGGTCGCATTGCCTGTGGCGTGATTGCAGCGGCGCCAGTTTCTGAGCCGCCGCCGCCCGTCACAGGGTATATGTTCGAGCCAGAACGCCGCACGCCTACGCCAGCCAGGATGGCACAGTTGAAAGTACCCGGTGGCTTTACAGTAAAGCCTTTCGCCAAGGATCTGGATAATGTGCGCATGATGGCGCAAGCGGCAGATGGCACAGTCTATGTAACGCGCCGGGCGCAGGGTGATGTCATTGCCCTCCGCGATCAGAATGGCGACGGCATGGCCGAAGCGCCGATTACGGTGACGACGGGTCTCACTGGTGTGCATGGTATCTTGATCCACGATAATCAACTTTACCTGGCTACCCCAATGACGATCTATGTCGCCAGCTTACAGAAAGGTGGTGGGATTGGCAAGCTGAGCGTTCTGGTCGGCCATTTGCCCGATGGCGCTCAACATCCCAGCCGCACGATGGCCTTCGGGCCGGATGGGCTGCTCTATGTCACCGTTGGCAGTTCGTGTAATGCCTGTCGGGAAACCAACAAAGAACATGCTACTATCCTCCAAGTACAACCCGATGGTTCGAGTCGCACGATCTTCGCCAAAGGTTTGCGCAATACAATGGGCTTTGGTTGGAACCCGCAAACCGGTACGATGTGGGGTATGGATCAGGGCAGCGACTGGCGGGGCAACGAGCAACCACCCGAAGAACTGAATCAAATTCAAAAAGGCGCCAATTACGGCTGGCCCTATTGCTATGGCGCAAAAAAGGTTGACCCCTATTTGGCGAACCAGCTGCCGGGGCCGACCAAAGCGGAGTTCTGCGCCATGAGCACCGCCCCCGTTCTGACTTACACTGCGCATAGTTCAGCAATTGGTATGGTCTTTTATACCGGCAAGCTCTTTCCCGTCGCCTACCGCACGGATGCCTTTGTGGCTATGCACGGCTCCTGGAATCGCCAGCAGCCAGCCGGATACAAAGTCGTTCGTGTGCACTTTGTCAATGGCAAACCGGTTAGCTTTGAGGATTTCTTGACCGGTTTCTTAGTGGAAAATGGCAAGGCGCAATTTGGCCGACCGGCGGGTTTGTTGATCTTGGCCGATGGATCAATGCTGGTTTCCGACGACACGGCTGGCGTGATCTATCGAGTCACGTATGCCGGCAGCTAATTGACAAAAGAAGGTAACTTCCCTTCATCTAAAGGAGGCAAATGATGGCTAACAAGCACCTGGCTACCTATTTGAACGACCATTTAGCGGGCTCTGTCATGGGCCTCGAATTATTAACGCACTTGGAAGCGACGCAGGGCGATATTGATCTAACCGGCTTTGTCGCTACCCTGCACGCCGACTTTGTAGCGGATCGAAGTGAGTTGGAGGCGCTCATGGCGCGTCTGCAAATTACCAAGAGCGCGCCGCGCCAGGCCACGGCTTGGTTGGCCGAGAAGATGACCCAACTCAAACTCCATCTGGATGACCCGACCGCGGGCGCTTTGCGTCTGCTCGAAGCCCTGGAGACCTTATCGATTGGCATCCTAGGAAAACGCGCACTATGGCGGGCTTTGGCCGTTGCGGATGAGCCTGGACTCCAGGGTGTCGACTATGAGCACTGGGCGCAGTTCGCCGAGGATCAACACCGGCGGGTGGAGGCCATGCGGTTGGAAGCCGCCAAAAAGGCGTTTGCCGCCTAGTTCTTCTTGGCAGGTGCAGCTTCTAACCGCACACTCATGATTTAACCGAGACCATGCGGTTACATGAATTTTAATAAGATGATGTTACGCAATACTAATGTAGGATGGGTCAGCCGGTAGCACGAGCGTTGGTTGACCGTTCAGGTGGAGCGGCTGACCCATCCTACGCCATCGTACGTAGCATGACTTACTAATCTGCGCATGCTATTTAGAGACAACTTACGGTTTCAGGACAACCTTCATACAATCTTCCACCTTGTCCTTGAAGACCTCATACCCATGCGGCGCGTCCTCCAACTGCAAGCGGTGCGTAATTACAAAGCTCGGATCGATCTCCCCGTTCTGAATTCGTTCGAGCAAAGGGCGCATATAACGTTGCGTATGCGTCTGCCCGGTTTTGAGGGTCAGTGAGCGGTTCATGAGTGAACCGAACGGCACCTTATCAATAAAACCACCATATACCCCAGGCACCGAGACTGTACCGCCGTTGCGGCAAGCCATGATCGCTTCGCGCAAGGCAATCGGGCGGTCCGTTTCCGCCATGACAGACTGCTTTACCCGGTCGTAGACATATTCGACACCGTGGCCGTGCGCCTCCATGCCGACGGCGTCGATACAGGAATCTGGGCCACGGCCACCAGTCATTTCCTTGAGGGCTTCGAGGACAGTCACCTCTTCGTAATTGAGCGTCTCCGCGCCCGCCTTGTCGTGGGCCATGCGCAACCGGTATGGCGTGTTATCGATCGCAATAACGCGCTCGGCGCCAAGCAGATAAGCACTCTTGATGGCAAACTGGCCGACGGGTCCACAGCCCCAGACGGCGACGGTATCACCCGGCTGAATATGACAGTTTTCGGCTGCCATGTATCCGGTCGGGAAGATGTCTGAAAGAAAGAGCACTTGCTCATCTTCCAGTTCATCGGGAATCTTGAGTGGGCCGACGTCGGCAAACGGTACACGGGCATACTGAGCCTGGCCCCCGGCGTAGCCGCCCAGCAGATGCGAGTAGCCGAAGAGCCCCGATGGCGAATAGCCCCACAGCTTCTCAGCCATCCAGGCGTTCGGATTTGAGTTCTCGCAGAGCGAATACATCGTTTGTTGACAGGACCAACAGTTGCCACACGCGATCGAAAAAGGAACCACCACCCGGTCACCGATTTGTAGATTCTTTACCTCACTACCCAATTCAATGACTTCACCCATAAACTCGTGCCCGAGCACATCACCCTTCATCATCGACGGAATGAAGCCGTCGTAGAGATGCAGATCGGACCCGCAGATCGCCGTCGACGTAATTCGTATAATGGCATCGCGCTGATTTAGGATCTTCGGGTCGGGCACATCTACCACCTGTAGATTCTTCTTGCCCATCCAACAATTGGCTTTCATCAGATTATCCTTTTTGAAAAAATTATTCGCAACGATAGACCCCACCCCAGCCCTCCCGTTCGGCTGAGCTCACGTCGAAGCCTGGTAAGGGAGGGAGCTATCACGAGACAGTACTTATTATTTCTTCTGTCCCTGATCAATCCCCGCTCCCAGCGAAGCGTCTGGGGGAGCGGGAGCCCTTTGGGCGCGGGTGGGGTCCATTTCGCATTATCCTTTTTGAATGTTTAAAAATTAAGTGGCAAAGCGTCAGCGACGCTAAACCCTGGCTTATTGACGAATGAGTTCTTCTGGTTTTGGTGGCTGCGCTGGGCGTTGCGTCAGGCGCGGTCCCCAAAGCGTGCCGTCGGAGCGAACGACCTCGCCGGTCTCGATAACCTGCTTAAAGGCGCGCAAGTCATCCTTTGCCTGTTGTTCAGGTTCTTCCCCAAAGAGTTTGGCGATGGCGGCACCGATCACACCGCCCGGCGCCGCGTACTGGAATTCTACCGTTACCGTCGTGCCGCGACCGCCCGTTGCCGGCGCAAAGCGCACCGACCCGGTGTTAGGCACATCGGCGTTTTCGAGCGACCGCCAGGCAATCAATTCGTTCGGCCGGTCGTCGACGATCTCGGCATCCCACTCGACGGTCGTGCCGGCCGGTGCTTTTGCCCGCCAGTGCGACCGCTGCTCGTCGATCACCTGGACCGCTTCCAGATGGCTCATAAAGCGCGGCAGATTCTCAAAATTGTGCCAAAACTGATAAAGTTCCTCGGCAGAACAATTCACAGTGACCACGGTTTTCGCTTGAACGCCACGTTTCGGCACGGCCTGAACCGCCATCATCCCGGCGCTACGACTGCGCGGCTGGCCATCAAATGGCTGATGGGCTTGTTGATTAGATGGTTGACTGTCGAGTTGCTGCGTGCACAGCAAGTCAAGCACCGCAAGGCCAGCCACCGCCGCCATCGCAGCGGTGATCCGCTCCGGCTGAGCATGGCCGGCGTTGAGCGCTGTGCCCAAAAAGGCCAAGTCCATCACATCACCGCCGACGCGCGCCTTCATCCAGCCGGCAGATCGTGACTGGCTAAGGATACCAATGCCACTGGTCAGCCCACGCAGCCCCACAGCCCGCAATATGGCATGGTTGTCATTACCATCGCTGACGCCAATCCATTCGGCGACACGGTGAGGCACGGCAAGTTGGGCCAGCCCAAGGCCAATGCTGAACCAACCAAGCGCCTTTGACAATGGTTCTACATTGCCATCCAACAGCCCACCTTGCGGCCATCCATCATTTCCCTGTTGACTGTACAGCTGTTCGTTTGGATTACCTTGTCTGCGCTGCTCCATGTCTGATCGGTTATTTTGTCGCGCTGTTTGGATTGCCATAAGTAATTTTTCTCCTGTCTATTACTCTTTTTCGCTTGAACTAACTGTCTACATTGCGCCGTCAATCGTAAGTTGGGCGCTTATCAGTCTATTTAATCGAGAACGTCAATCAAAGGCGTACAAAGAGTAGGTGGGTTTCTAATCGCACAGCTTGTGTAAACCGGCCAAGTGCGGTTTGTAACCGCACCTACGCGACAATGATGGATGCTAAGTCGATTGACAACCTCGCCTCCATTGGGATGCAACACTTGCCCGCTTATATAAGAGGAATCAGTCGAGGCCAAGAACACATAGCACGGTGCCACTTCAGATGGTTGTCCAGCCCGCTTCATCGGCGTCTCGGCGGCGAACTGACTCACCTTTTCTAGGTCCATCGTGGCTGGGATCAACGGTGTCCAGATGGGCCCAGGTGCGATGGCATTGACGCGAATGCCTTTCTCTACCAAGCTTTGTAACAGCGAACGCGTAAAGGCAACAATGGCCCCTTGGTAGAGAAGTAATCAAGCAGTTTGTTGTTTCTGCCGAGTCATTTATTCCTCTCCATTCTTTACTCCTGATGCTTCAAACATCAAGCGTTGACTTAGCTATCTATGCTAGCAAGCTCTATTCAGAGTGGAAAGTGTCTCGATACAGACAAAAGATACATTTATGGATGCGTGCATGTTTGAGGAAGAGTATAAGGAGTAGCGAGTGAATAGTCGGGAGATAATAGACATGATCGGTAATAAGAGGATTGGGTAAATAGGTAAACACGAATACAGGTGACGCCTACCTGTTTCCCGATTTACCTGTCGACCAGAGGGAATGACTTGTTCCGAATCATGTCTAATGAGTCAAATGCGCGATGCGAAGAAATAACGATACAAGAAGTCCAACAAGTGATTACCCGTTATCATACCGTAGTTTGTAGATGTGCTGATACGATTGCCTACATCGGGATAGAAGTAGTTGCGGCTGTTGACTGTGCCATTCTGGTTGCCGAGTACACTACTTGACTTCAGTTGGTCTTGCAGCAGGTAGAAGACACCATTATCCATGGCATAGCCGGTGCGGCGCAAGGCGTTGCCATCGTAATACAAGGTTGTCGCGCCCCTCTGATACTCATAGAGTCCAGCCATATAAACGGTGGTTACGCCGTTGACTGTACCCTTGACGCGGTTGCCATCGGCATCATAGACAAAGCTCGCGCTGATACTGCCACCGCTGACACCAGTCAGATGATTTTCGTAGTCGTAGGTGAGCGTATAGGTCACGCCAGCAACCGTGCGCGTTGTTTGATTGCCGTTCGCATCATGGCCGTAACTGTTGCCGAAAGCTGCTGTCACCGCATGCTTGTGCACCGCGTCCCCATAGGTATAAGCATTGCCGGCATTGCTGGTGATGTTGCCGATGGTGTCTTAAGCGTAGGTGTGGTTGTACGCACCTGTGCCCGTAGCACTATAGGTCGCACAAGTCGCGTCACTGGTGAACGCACCGGTCAAACGGTCGAGCCAGTCATACTGGAAACACTGTTTCTGGCTGCTGTTGATTGTATCCACCAAGTTGGTGATGTTGCCGCCGTTGTCATAGGTGTAGGTCAACTTTTGCAAGTTGTCAAAGCTGGCGTTGCTCCCGGCTTGGATCGTGCTCAGGCGCAGGGTGTTGGTCTCGTAGGTCCACTGGCGCGTGAGGCCGTTGGCACCGTTGCCGTTTTCATTGACCAGTTGCGTCAGTTGGCCTTGGGCATTGTAGGTGGCCGAACTGACATAGGGAATGCCCGCCAGCCCGCTCACACTGACCAACTGTCCGACGGCATTATACTGCTGACTGACCACTTCGCCTTGTGTGCCCGCATTGCCGCCGGGATAGGTGAGCGAGGTTTTCTGATCGGCTTCGTTGTAGGCATAATCCATGCGGAAGGTGCCGCCACCCGCACCGGGGACGCTCCAGCTTTGTTGCGTCAGACGGTTGCGGGTGTCGTAGGTCACGTTGTTGATTTGCGTCGTGCCGGCGGCACTGTAGCCGCGGCTGAAGGCCAACAGCCCCTTTTGCCCGACGGCGTCGTAGGTGTAATCGGCGATCAGCGCACCAGTGGTGTCGTTGTCCTGCCGTTTGTTGCTCAGACGGTTGAGGTCATCATAGGCGAGGTAGACCCACTGGTTGCGGCCATCTTTCTGCCCGGTCAAATTGCCGACGGCGTCGTATTGATACTGCCAACTGCCCATATCGGGGTCGGTCATCGCCGTCTTGCGCCCCAACAAGTCGTAGCTGATCGTCGTGATGTTGCTGGCGTTGTCAGTCACTTGGGTCAGGTTGCCCTGGTAGTCGTAAGTATAGAAAGTGTTGTAGGTGACGCTGCCGACGTTGTACTCGGTCACTTGCACCAGTTGTCCAAAGGCGTTGCTAATCGAGTCGCGGCGGTGGTTATTAGCATCAAAGACTTGCTGCACCCAGCCGTCATATTGCGTTTGGGTGGACCAGAGCAGATTGGTCGTAGCCCGCGTCTCGGTCTTGGTCGCCCGGCCTAATTCGTCACTATAAAACTGTTGGTAATTGGCAATTGTCGTCCAGGTGACCGCGCCGGTGAAGTTGCTGCCAGCTGCGCCACTGATCGGATAGGGCGCGCTTTGATAAAGCAGCTTGCCGCGCTTGTCATACTTCTGGCTGGTCACAACGCGCTGACCACCTGTGGCCGCGGGCGTTTGGGTTTGGATCGTGCGGCCAAAGCCGTCGATATATTGCCAGCTTTCCAAATAGGTACTGCTGGCTTTGACTTGCAACTGGCGGGTCTTGACCGTGGCGGGACGGGCGGCGGCGTCATAGACAAATTCATCGCTCGCCACACCGCCCGTCGGCTCAGTCGGCAGCCAGACTTTGGTCAAGCGACCAAATTCGTCGTATTGCAGATTGGTGACGTTGTTGTTGGGGTCGGTGGTTTGTGTGACAACGCCCCAGCCCGGATCGTTCACCGAACTGGCGACCTGATTGAGCGCATTGGTCACACTGGTCACGTAGCCGTAGAAGCTATGGTAAGCCGTGGTCGTCGGTTTGCCGCGCGCATCGGTGAGGAGGGTCGGGCGACCATAGATATCGTAACTACTCGTTGTGTCTACATAGGTGGCAGTCGGCGTCACTTGGTTGTAACGGCGCACCAGAGTTGGGTTGCCTTTGGTAGGTGTAGCACCGATCGCGCCGTTATCATAGCTGTAGAGCGTGAAGGCTTTTTCGTTGCCGGTGGGCACGGGCAGCAATCCCGCCACACAAAGCTGCAAGCCCCAGGCCGTCAAGCTGCCACCATCGTTGGTCTGGTTGTCATCGATGCGCAGTTGCCACGTGCCCGTGGCGTTTTGTCCGTCAAAGGCGGTCAGTGGGCTGCTGGGGCGATAGGTGCCGCCCGTGGTGGGTGGGCATGGCCACGCGCCAGCCGCGGCTTCATCGTCGAGTTTGAGGTTAAAATTATCCTCACTGTTGCAACTTTGCGCCATGATCTGCACCTGCGTCCCCGCCGGGCTGATCAGGTTAAAATCGAGATCATGAATCCAGGTATGCGTGCCACTAAGCGTCGTCACATTGACATCGGTGACCACGCCACTGCCGCCCACACTCAGATTCGACGTGACAATCGGCGTGCCGGTGCTGGCAATCGTCTTGGGCACATCCGTGCTGTTATAGGTCGTACAGACCGCGCTGGCTCCACTGCCACCGGCGACCGTCCCGGCCCACAGCTTTTCCCAGAACAGCGTGTTGACGATATACGCACTCGTGTTGTAGAGATAGCCGCGTTCGATGATACGGTCATCCGTGTTCGTGGACACATCACCGGCCAGCACCTGGGTGAGCACATTGCCATAGGCGTCATAGGTGCTATTCGTGCGCGTCTGTTTGGTCGCTGTCCCATAAGTCCAGTTGTCCACCTGTTGCACGGCCACAAAGTAAGCGCCGGTGTTGCCGCTGCCCGCTTTGTTGCTGCTGGTAAAAGTGGTGAGCGTGCGCACCAGCGCGCTGTTGTCACTCTTCAAACTACGCACTTCCACTTCGCGCCCACGTAGCCAGGCATCATCGCTGCGGGTCGTGCCGTCACTCAGAGTGAGGCTGTAGCTGTAGGAGCCGCCCCCGGTCACAAAATCACCGTTCATGCCGCGATGGAAGCGATGTTCGGTCTTCGCACCGGTTGCATCGATCACGGTCACGACTTCACTGCCGCGGAAATCGCTCCAGGTCTTCTGGGCACTGGGTGTGATCGGGTCGTCATCATAATGGTTGATCGGCGTGCTGTAGGTGTACGTGAGCGTCTGCGTGTCGTTGACACCTAAGGTATCGTTGGCCGCTACGTTCAAGATTTTCCACTTGTTCCACAAAGACCAGCCGCTCAGCGCCGTGTTCCAGGCCGGATAACAGTCATACGGGAAGCGCGTAAAGCCAGAGCCGACCACCGCACACTCGTGTGATTTGCCATAGGTGAAGGTGGTGACGCCGCCCAACGGGCTTGTAATCTTGTTGATGCGCGGCATGATCAAGGCCGAGATGCCGGCCCCACCCGTGCCCTCGGCGTCACGGCGGTTCTTGAGCATCGTATAGTCGTATTGGGTCGCGGGTAAGGTGGTCGCGCCATCGGCTTTCTTCTGCGTCATGTTCGTCAACCACAGCTTTTTCTCGCTGCTGTCCCCATCAAAGTCATTGGGGGGCGTGGGAAAACTGTAATCCAGGTCAAAGAGTGCGACACTGACCCACGCACTCGTGCCTGGGTTGTAATATTGCGTCTGCACGGTATTCAAGCGCAGGCGACTCCAAAAGGTCGCGGCGTTTTGGGTGCAGGTCCCGCTCGCCGCACAACTTAAATCGCCGGGGGTATCGGGGTAGTTCGTGGGCCAGACGCACGCCCCTTCACAGCGTTCTTCCGTGTTGAAGAGCACTTGCGTGGGCGTGGTGGTCGCACCCGTGCGGCGCCCGTACTCGATGCGCTTGACGTTGCCGGCGCGGGTGTAGGGGGCGCGGATAAAGGTGCGCGCATTGTAGTAGTTCAATTCCTGGTTATAATAATAGCTGATAACATTGCCGTTGGGGTCTTCCACGCGGTCCAAATTCCACGCATAGACCTTATTGCAGACAGAGTAATGCGCGCCGCCCAGGTTGCTATTGGCGCAGAGCGTGGTGTCATAGATCGGCACATAAAAAGCGGAATCCTGATCCGCATTCGTCTTGTCCGTGTCAAACTCGCCGCCGAAACGATACTTTGTCCCATTCGGCATTGTCACCTGCCAGTATTCCTTCTGTTCGTCGGGATGGCTGGTGTTGGCGCTCGTCAACTTCTCAATTTTCCAAAGTGGATCATTCTGCGGATGATACAGGCCACTGGCGTCTTTGACCAGCGGCGACGCCACGCCGTTGAGCACCAGCACATAGTTGTCGCCGGTCTGGCATAAATCACCTGGTGCTTGGCTCAAGCCACAAGTCTTTAAGCGGCGCGTGATATACCCAGGCTCCAGACTCCAACCAATCCCCACCCAACTGGGTTGGTTGTTTTTGTTGGCATTCATGCCATCCACGCTGCCGCTGTTGTATTGCAACGCCACCGTGGGTGCCAATGGCCCAGCGGCGGGTGGGAGCGGCACGGGATAGCTGGTCTGCATCGCGCCCGTGGCCAGCGCAACTTGATAGTCATTGCTGTTCGACAAGGGGGTCGCTTGATAGGTGCCTTGTTGGCCACTGGCGGCGGCGGCCAAGACATAGAGCGCGTCCTCGTCTGTTTCCGTTGCCGTCGTGCTGGTGCTGCCCTGGTTGATCAAGGGCAGGTACAATTTGTCGAGGAACGTCGTGCTGTTCGGTGTCGACAAGCCCGATTTATCGTTGCTGCTGGAGTAATCCGGCTGCCCATATTCAGGTAGAGTGGGGTCACTTTGTGCCTGGTCAGCGCTGGTGGGTGACGCATCGGCAAATAATGCGACCGTTAGCCGTTGTTGAACGCGGTCATTCACGGTCGGTAAGGCTTGCCATCGACAAGTTTGGCTTTGCTCTGCGCTAAGCTGGCCACTGGCCGCAC
>JBBREZ010000143.1:0-14083 GCA_038225095.1 Caldilineales bacterium | reverse complement strand
CCCAAGGGCGGTAGCCTGCTAGGCGCGCTCCCCTAGGAAGGGAGGGAACCGTCACGGGACAGAACGAGTTGGCTCGACTGGCCCTGATCAGTCCCCTCTTCCAGCACAGCGCCCGGGGAGGGTTAGGGTGGGGTCTGGGCTAGGGTGGGGTCGATTTTGTAGCATTTGTAAATCTGTAGAAATAGAAGGAATGTGTCAATGTCTAGCTTACGTGATCAACAAGTGAAGCCTTATACCGGCATTGAAGATGTTCAGCGCGTCGGGCTCGCCGTTGCGATTTGCGCCGAACGCGTAGGTCGTTTTGGCTTTGTAGCCAAGCAACTAATGCTGGTGGAAGCGGGCAAAATGTCTTCGGTCGCCAATTGGGAATTCAAAGCGGCGCTTGGCCGTCAGCTCTGGGAATCCGCCCTGCACTGGGGCGTCTGGCGCGACCGCATTGCTGAGTTGCGCGCTCATGAACACTTGATCGAACGCCATGCTGAAGGCTCGTTAAACGATCTTTTCCAAGAACTTTTGCACAGTAAAAATGATGCAGAATTGGCCGAGGGTCTTTATGCTGTCATCCTACCGGCGTATCAGGCAGCGCTTGAAAAGTATATAGCCGAGACCAATCCACTGGTCGATCAGCCAACTGTGCGCGCGGTTCGCCATGTGCTGTTAGATCTAGACGATCATTTGGCGTTTGGGCAGACGGTATTGGGCGCGATTGAACGGGATCAGCAGGCGGGGTTGTCGGATTGGGGTCAACACATCAAGCTATATCTGGATGCCGCCGGTGGCATCGACGGCACGGGCACGCGGCGTCCGGCCTTCGAGTTGCCCGCACCGCACAACACCGGCGATTTTCGGATTCCGACTTCGTTTGCGCGCGATGCGCGGTTTTCCACTACCTTGCCCAAGACGAATCCTTTTAACGAAGCAAGCGTGCCCCAAGCGTTGCTGACCAAAATGTGGGTGCGTTCCCAGGAAATGACGGCCGCTGAATTGTGCGCGACCGTGCTCTTCGAGTGGGAGGATCTGCCCTATGCCGGGTGCGTTGATCTGGCCCGCCACTGTTGGGACGAGACCCGGCACAGCTTATTTGGGCAAGCGGCGCTCGCAGCCGAAGGTAAACCGCTGGAAACGTTGCCCAGTTGGGTGGGCTATGCCGAACACACCATGCCGGCCTATCCGCAGAAACGTTATGCCCACTTAGCGATTGCGACCGAAGCCAACCAGATGAGTTATCCAGGCGGCAAACGCGGTGAATGGGAATGGTGCAAGGACAAAGCCCAACATGGGTTGATGACGACGTATCAGGATTTCGACTGGGCCGACGAGGTGAACCATGTCGCCTATGGCCGCGAGTGGTTGGTTCGTTACTATTGCAAAGGCAACCGAACCAAGGCGCAGGCCATGTCGGATGAAACCGTTGCCGAACGTCAAGCTTACTACGCGCAGTTTAAGGGCTAGTAGAGAGGTAGAGAGGTAAACAAGTAGACAGGTAAATCTCTTACTACTTTCTACGTGTCTACCTGTCTACCTCCCTCAATACACCCCCAGATAATTATCAGTTTCCCACTGGCTGACGCTGTTATGATAGCGCCGCCATTCCTCGCGCTTGGTCTGGATATAATAACCGGCATAGGTTGCGCCGAGCGCATTCTTGACAACCTCATCCTGTTCCAGACAATCAATCGCCTGAGTCAATGAGCGCGGCAGCAGATCAATTTCACGTTCGGCGGGCAACATACCGCCGTCGCCCGTGGTGTTCGATGAACCGACCATCGCCGCGCCTTTGGCCAGGGCAACTTTGGCATTGTAGGAAAGTGCACCCCAACTCATGCCCGTGATCATGATCGGGATATCCAGTTCAATTGGCTTTTTGGCAAAACGCGTGCCCAATAGGGTCTTGGTCGTACACTTCTCGCGATACCCTTCCAGCGGAATGCGCGTCAGCGTACAAGGCAGAAAGGTGAGGTATCCAACACCAGGCGTAAATATTCCGCGGTGGTAGAGACTTCGCCTAGCGTAGAGCCAGCCTGTTGCACGCGTTGCGCAATCTGCTGACCACGCTCCGCACCGTTGCCGTGCTCGCCTAATTTGACGCGCAACACTAAATCGCCATCATGTTGCTGGCTATACAGCGCCACACCCGCCGAGTCTGGCCCGCGGTTGTCCAACGCTTGCAGCATTTTGAAAATATTTTGCCCGACGGCGGCCTGCTCGTTAGCGCTCTTGTCCCAAGATCCCACAATACCACACATGGCTGATAACTCCTCACAATTGTTGCAAGCTGTTTATAGCACACAGGGGGATGATCTGCCGGCACATTGATCGCTGGGCGAAATAATCACGGCCCAAATCAAGCTTGATCGATGCGCGCTACCAGTTTATACGGTTTTATCAGTTTTGGGCAGTGGACAGTTGCACAAAGATTGCCTACAATGAACTGTGTAACCTGCCTAAAGCCCACCGAATGAATTCGGTGTCTGGTATCAGAAACCCGTTGAAACGGGTTGGACAGCGGAGGCGAACGTGTTTCGCACCTACTGGCGGGTGCCCACAGGGCGCGCCACTGGGCGCGTTTTGTGTAACAGGCGGTGAATGAATTTCACCGTCAAGCGCATCTCCTCCTTTCAGCGGCGGGATTTATCCCAGCGCCAAAACCACCTACCTTTTGCCCATCGATTGACAATCAGCGTAACCTGCACTAAAATTTTGTGGCTTCCTCAGTCATATAAAAAGCTCCTCAAAAAACCAAAGGTACAGGGCAACGATGAAAAAGTTAACGGCAAGTGTGGTCGGTGGCGGCATGGGCGGGCAGCTCAGCCTCAATGCGTTGGTTGCCTCGGATCAGTTTGAATTAGTCGCAGCCGCCGATTTGCGCGCCGATGTGCGGCAGAATCTGGCGGCCAAGCATGCCGGCCTCCGCACGTTTGAGAATCATTTAGAGATGTTCACAGCCTGTCCAACCGATGTCGTTTGCGTCAGCACCTACCCACCATCCCACGAAACGGTGACACTTGACGCGCTGAAATTGTTGCCACTGGCTGGTATTCTGGTCGAGAAACCGTTGGGCCATACAGTGGCGTCTGGGCGGCGCATTCTAGAGGCGATTAAGGCCAAGCAGCTGCCAATCGCCGTACCACATGGCCTACTCGCCAAACGAACGTCGCTCGCAGTGATCGAGCGCATCCACGCTGGCGCGATCGGCGATTTGAAACTAGTCGAAATTCAGTGTAACAAGTGGGATATTATCAATGCCGGCATCCACTGGCTACACTTTTTCGTCACGCTCACGCGCTCCGAACCGCTGGATTTTGTGATGGCGCTGTGTGACAGCAGTACGCGCACCTATCGCGATGGTATGCAGGTGGAGACGATGGCGGTCACGTATGCGCAGACGAAAAGCGGCATTCGCGTGGTGATGAATACGGGCGATGACACGCAGGTCAATGGCGGGGAGTGGGATTTTCTCTTTCGTCTGATCGGTACGGGCGGCCAGATCGAATTTTATGGCTGGGCCTTGCCCTATCGCATCCAGAACGCGGCCCATCCGCAAGGGGTGACGGTTACGCCGGAAGAATTTCCGATCATCGGCCATCGCCGGCATTTGGAGAACATGGCCACCCAGATCGAACGCGGTCAACCGGATTACGCGCTGGCCGACAATTCATTATTAGCGCTGGAAATTTGTGAAGGCGCCTATCTCAGCAGTCGCCATCGTTGTCGCGTCACCTTTCCCGTGGATGCCTTTGTCCCACCTGCACCCAATGATTGGGACCCTGGTGAACCCTACAGCGGCGTCGGTGGTGGCCGCGACGGGCGCAATTTATAAATTAAGGCTGACCAGTCGCTCAACGCAGTCGCAACAAAATTTCAACTAGTTTGCGATTATTATCTGGCCTATGCATGGCTACACGAAGGGGTTCTGGTAGCCCGAATGTCTTGTGCTATACTGAGCAAGGCCATAGCTGATAAAGATTTCTACCATTTTCTCACTGCTCACAGTTATCATTTATGCCTTTCAAGCGTATAGTACATTAGATGCAACCTGCTGCGCGTCTGGCACCGCCACTATAAAAAAGTATAGGCTTTCAGTCGCGTCAACGTCAAGATCGGCACAACACGGCTAATCTGCACTTGGAGGGTGTATGCCGGGGTGTCAATTGTGACATACGGCTTGACCTCAACAAGATGACTTAATGGCAAACGGGCATAAGGTAGCATGCCTCAAGCCAGGCGCAAGTATACGAAAAAGTGGATAGGTGTCAAGCCCATCAGCAAAGCATTTACAACTTGCCTCACCTTTCAAAATAATCCTAAGGTACACGTTTGGCGGCCCAGACAACTAAAAAATGGCGTTTGACAACTTTATCATGCTTTGTTATACTCCGCGGCGTGAACCGCACGCCAAGCGTTTCACATGATCATTCACCGGAGGTCGCAGGGCTGATGTGACGTCACGTTGGATTGTGCTATTGCTGTAAAGAACCTAAGCTTCCCAAAGCGCACAGTTTGTAAACAATTATATCCATAATTTATAGATGTATGACAGAAGATAAGCTTAGCCTACAAATTGGATGAAGGTAGCGCTTGTGCCTGCGTTGGATAACCATTCTCGGTTGTCCAAATCCATTTAGCTTTCATGCTAGAGCGCTCCCCAACTTCATTCTATTTGGTTGATTAGCCCGATCCACGTTACCGTGCTGATTACTTTCTTTGCGTGAGAAAGGAGATAAACCCAACAACCTGACCATTGACGCAGCCATTGCTGATGTGCCCGTCATGGCTATGCTTTTATGATCCAACCACATTCTATTTCGAGCCAAATTGCTTTCACAGGGAGGAAAACAATGGGAAAGAAGCATCTGTTTATGGCAACAATGATGATTATTGCCATGTTGTTAAGCTCATGTTCAACACCGCCAGCAGGCCCCAGCGCCACCGGTGGTGACACGGCTGCTGCGCCGGCCGCCGGTGCTATGACCTTCGTTGGCACGCCGCGCAACGAAACATTGATTATGGATAATTTAAGCGGTGTTGTCAGTCGTCCTGATTTTTTCAACCCGTATGCACCTGGCACTGAGATGGGCCGCGGTTATCATGAGCTTTGCCTGGATAATCTGTGGGAGATCAACACGACGACTGGTGAACAATTCCCGGCCATGGCGGCTGAGATGCCAAAGGCGTTGAACAAAGAACTGACCAGTTTCGAGATTAAGCTGCGTCCGGGAATCTTCTGGGATGACGGCGTCGAATTTACCGCAGATGATGTGGTATTTACCTTACAGTTGGGGCTCAAAAATGATAAATTACCGATTCACGGCTGGGCCGTTGACTACCTCAAAGATGTTAAGGCTACTGACAAATATACAGTCGTCATCGACACCACGCGTGCGCAGCCGCGTTTTTCCAAGGATCTGGGCGTAACCATTTGGGATGCGACGCGCTTCTGGCCGGTCGCGAAGCATGTTTGGGAAAAGCAGGACCCGGCTACGTTTGCCGCCTTCCCGCCTGTGTGTCTCGGCGAATATAAGTATAAGAGTCATGATCCTAATGGCAACTGGACACTTTGGCAACTGCGCGACGACTGGCAACGGACCAGTGTGGGCATGATCACCAAGAAAGCCGGCCCAAAATATGTGCTGTGGGATTTTGTCGGCACCGAAGAGAAGCGTATTCTAGCAATGATCAACAACGATGTTGACATTCTTCAGGACATCACACCAGAGTCCATGCAGGTGTTGACGCAAAAGAGCAAGAGTGTACGCGCCTGGCATGCGGGCTTCCCGTACGCTGACTTCGACGACCCGTGTGAGCGTGGCATTAGTTTCAATGACTCTGCACCGCCCTACGATCAATGGCAGGTGCGCTGGGCGTTAGCGCTGGCGACGGACATCAAAAAAGTCTCGCTGGGCACCTTTGCCGGTATGCTACGCGTGTCGCCATTGGGCGTCCCACCGGTGGCTGCCGTGCAGAATATCTATCACAAGCCGCTAGTCGAGCGCCTGAAGGCCATGACGTTGCCCGATGGCTACAAGCCCTTTGATCCGAATTTCGCCAAGGATATAGCCGATATGCTCAAGCAGCAAGGCGTCGGCGCAGACCTGCCCACCACAGATGATAAGTTGGTGGATCTATTTGGCGTTGGCTGGTGGAAGTATGATGTGGACGAGGCGGCCAAATTACTGGAAAGTGTCAAATTCACGCGCGACGCCAATGGCAAGTGGCTGCTGCCCGACGGCAAGCCGTGGACTATTGCGATCAACGCCCCGGCCGACTTCGAGGTTGAGTCGGGCCGTTTGGCCTTTGCGGTGGCCGACTCCTGGAGTAAGTTCGGCGTGGATACCACAGCGAACGCGATGACCAGTGCTTCCTTCTGGAACGCAAACGATACCGGCCAGTACCAGGCCGGTTCCTACTGGCCGGGTTGTGCCATTGGCGCCGATATCTACCCGAACGTGAATGGCTGGCACCAGAAATATATTGCAGAGACAGGCAAGCCGTCGACCGGCGACCAGCAGCGCCTGAAGAGTGACAAAATCGCCAGCCTCCTGGATAACTTGGAAAAAGTGACATCAAGTGATCCGAAAAATGTGGAACTGAGCAAGGATCTGTTGATGGAGATGGCACAGGAGATGCACTGGATCCCCATGTTTGGCACCTCCAAGTTTGTTCCGGTCAACGAGACTTACTTTACCAACTACCCGACTGCCGACAACTACTACGAAGGTCCGTGGTGGTGGTGGTCTAACTTCAAATTCATTGTGGCGAATATTCAGCCGAAGAAGTAGTTAGTGATAAGTGATGAGTGAAGCTATAGTTCACTCATCACTTATCCGCAATTAAAGTCCATTTCTTGTCCGTGTACCGAATATGCGTTTACGCCCTCACAGGCGACGGAGATAGCGCGCATGCAGTTCGTCCGTTTTTTGATCTCACGCCTCATCACCTATCTACTGGTGGTCTGGATCGGCATTACCATCGTCTTTTTTGTGCCGCGTTTTATTCCCGGCAATCCAGTTGATGCTATGTTGGGCAAATTGATGTCGCAGGGCACAACGATGGACCCAAAATTGGTTGAATCGATGCGGAAAACGATGACGCAGTTATTTGGCCTGGAAGGGACGATCTGGGAACAATACACCTCTTTCCTCAAACGCGTGTTGCTGACCCAAGATTTTGGCCCCTCACTCTCCTATTATCCGACACCAGTCAGCCTGCTGATTGGCAGAGCGTTACCCTGGTCTTTAGGCTTAATGTTAACGGCCTTATTAGTCAGTTGGTGCCTGGGTAATTTCATTGGACTCCTAGCCGGTTACTATAACCGGCGCTTCAGTTCCAAGCTGATCGAAACCATTGCGATGATCATCTACCCCATCCCGTATTACATCCTTGCCTTGTTGTTGGTAATTGTCTTCGCCTATATTTGGCCGATCTTCCCATTTGTTTTTCAAGTGAGTGGCGATCCCGGCTCGTGGCCGTGGATCAAAAGCGTGGCCTACAATTCCTGCTTGCCGTTGCTCTCGATTGTCTCGGTTAGCTTGGGCTGGTGGATCATCAGCATGAAGGCGATGGCGATTGACACCAAGGAAGAAGATTTCGTCCAGTATGCGCGCTATCGCGGCGTTAGCGATAATAAAGTGATGGTTGGCTATGTGGCGCGCACGGCGATCTTACCGCAGGTGACCGTACTGGGCTTGAGTATTGGCGGCGTCTTTGGCGGTTCGCTGATCACAGAAATTCTTTTTGGCTATCCAGGCGTAGGCACGTTGATCTACAAAGCGATCTTGGGCACCGATTACAATTTGATCATGGGCACGGTCAGCATTTCGATTGTAGCCGTCGCCACGTCAACCTTGATTCTGGATCTTGTCTATCCCTTCATTGACCCGCGCATTCGGTATAAGTAAAACAACGGCGCGGCCTCACCCCCGCGCCCTGTGGGCGCCCCCCCTCTCCTGAGCGGTAAGGCTGTTTCAGAGGAGGGGAGCAAATCAACCGTTGTTCTCCCCCTCGCCTGAACTCGGCCCTTTGATTCAGGCGAGGGGGTCAGGGGGTGAGGCTCCGTCCTAAAACACCTATCACTGAGGTGAACATTGCGTCTGATCAAACCAAGGCTGCTGATTGGCATTATCATTGTCGGCATTTTCCTCATCTTGGGGTTGATTGTACCGCCTTTCGCACCCAAAAACCCTACGGCTTGGAACACCTATTTCCGTAACATGCCGCCCAGCCAAATCCACATCATGGGCACCAACAACCTGGGGCAAGATATTTTCTGGCTGCTGACTTGGTCGATTCGCAATTCGTTGTGGATTGGCCTTTCGGTGGCGGCATTGGCAACCTTGATCGGGGTGCTCGTTGGCCTGCTCTCCGGCTTTATTGGTGGCTTCACCGACCGGGCGTTAACGTTGTTCATGGATATTATTATTGCCGTGCCTTCGTTGCCGATCCTGATCCTAATTTCGGCGCTGCTCGGCGGCAAAAATTCGCTCGTGATCATTGCCATTGTGCTCGTCATCTTCAACTGGCCGTGGCCTGGGCGCCAGGCGCGCGCCATGTCGCTCAGCCTGCGCGAGCGCGAGTTTATTAGTGTGGCCCAGGCTTCCGGTGAAAGTACGCTAAAAATTGTCGTGGTAGAAATTATGCCCTATGTGTTGGGCTGGGCGCTGGCAAATTTTATCAACACCATTTTGGTCGCGATCTCGGCTGAATCGGGGTTGGCGATCATCGGACTTTCTAGCTTGAAAGACGCCACTTTAGGGACGATGATCTATTGGGCGATGCAACACCAAGCGCTGCTGCTCGAAAAGTGGCTCTGGATTTTGTCGCCGATCTTTGCAATCATGTTGCTCTTCATCGGTCTATTTCTGGTCTCCACTGGTTGGTCTGATTATTTTGCCACAAGAAGAGGTCGGCAATGATTCGGATTAAGAACGTTAGTTTGTTTTACAAGACCGCACAGGGTACTGTCAAAGCGGTTGAGGATGTTTCGTTCGACATCTACGATGGCGAAATTGTCGGGATTGCCGGTGAATCAGGTTGTGGCAAAACCACGCTGATGAAAGGCATTTACGGCAATATTGAACAGCCGATGTACTTGGCCAATGGCTCAATTGAGTTGGAAGTCGAAGCGATGGGTGCGCTAGAGCGGATTCCCAGCACCGAATTTCACGGCTACTGGTGGAAATATATTTCCTACATTCCGCAAGCCTCGATGAGCGTGATGAACCCAGTTGTGCGCATCAAAGATCAGTTTTTAGATTCCTTCGCCAAACAGGAAATGCGCAATCAGAGCAAGCAGTCCTTGTTAGAGGCGATGGCCAACTATTTACAGGAGTTAGAGCTGCCGGCCGATGTGCTCAATGCCTATCCGCATCAATTGAGCGGCGGCATGCGCCAGCGCGTGATTGTGGCGCTGGCCACCTTTGTGCAGCCCAAATTCGTGTTGGCCGACGAACCGACAACCGCGCTCGATGTGGTAATCCAGCGTGGCATCTTGACCATGTTGAAGAAGCTCCAAAAAAAACTGGGCAACACCTTTGTCATGGTGTCGCACGACATGGGCGTCCACTACCAGATCACTGACCGCATGATCATTATGTATGCGGGCAAGGTGGTGGAAATTGCCGCGACCGATGAACTTTTTACCAATCCACAACATCCCTATACCGAAATGTTGATCCGCTCGCTGCCGCGCATGGGGGATGATATGGAGCGGACCGGCATCAGCGGGCACCCGCCTAGTTTGTTGAATCCACCGCCAGGTTGTCGCTTTGCGGCGCGCTGTTACTTGGCTGATGCGCAGTGTAGAGAGGTGCAGCCGGAACTGTTGGAAATTCAGCCGGGTCATTTTGTGGCGTGCCTCAAACGCGAACCGGCGCGGCAAGCCATTACGCTGGAAGGGATCGGCCACCTATGAGTGAAAAATTTTTAGACATCAAGGATGTGAGCAAGGTTTTCCGGTCGGGGGGCATCTTTTCCGTGGCCAAAATCGCTGCCGTTGACCATGTGAACTTGGCGTTCGAAAAAGGCAAACCGCAGATTCTCAGCATTGTGGGTGAGTCTGGTTCGGGCAAAACGACGCTGGCGCGCATGGTGTTGCGTCTGGTGCAACCTACGCAGGGCGAAATTATCGTCGATGGCATGAGCACGACGGGTCGTCTGAATGGCGCGCAGACCAAGGAATTCCGGCGGCGCGTGCAGCCGATCTTTCAAAATCCCTTCGAGAGTTTTAGCGCGCGCAAGACGGTCGAGACCTATCTATTTGAAACCGCACGCAATGTTTTAGGCGTCAAAACCAAGGCCGAAGCCCATCAAGTCGTCGATGCCGCGCTGGTCAATGTCGGGCTTTCGGCAGAACGGGTGATTGGCCGTTATCCGAATCAATTTTCGGGCGGCGAGTTGCAGCGCGTCTCCGTGGCGCGCGCCATGATTCCCCACCCCGAATTGCTGGTGGCGGATGAACCGGTCAGCATGATCGATGCCTCGCTGCGTATGAACGTGGTCAATTTATTCAAAAAGCTGCGCGACGAGTTCCAGGTCAACATTCTCTACATCACGCACGATCTGTCAACCGCCTACTACGTGAGCGATCTGATAGCCATCATGTACCGCGGTAAGGTGGTTGAATATGGCCCCTCCGTCCCGATTCTAAAAAAGCCAGCCCACCCGTACACCGAATTGCTGCTCGATTCGGTAGCCAAGATCGGTGAGAAATGGAGCGACTTGGTGCGCCTGCCCGATATGGAGACCAAAGAATATGGCTACGTCGGCTGCAAATTTGCCGGGCGTTGTCCCTATGTGCGTGACATTTGCCGCAAAGTGCCACCACCGGTGGTCGTCACCGAAGACCAGCGCGAGGTGTTGTGTTTTAAGCTGGTCGATTATCAGCAACCACCCACTGATGTTAAAATAGGACGTGGATAAACGCGAATTCTTTCATTTTTTATCCGTATCCTATCTCAACAGTCTTCCTACGAAATTTATGTTACCTGTGCCAAAGTAAGTTAGTCGACCTTAAGCGTACGAGCCCATGTCCAGCGCAACCCCGAACTCGACACCCGAACCGAACTACTTGACCGTTGCGGAGGTGGCAAAGCGTTCAGGCAAAAGTGAACCGGCCGTTCGCCAACTTTGTCGCGCCGGTAAACTGCCGGGCGCACGACAAGCAAATGATCGCGCGCCCTGGCAGATTCCACCGAGCGCGTTGGACGCTTACCTGCGCAACAACCCGCCCGCCTCGTTTTGGCAAAGGTTACGCACTACCAAACTTTGGCAGCGTGTCGCGGCAACAGTTGGTGTAATTTCATTAGTTCTGGGCATAGTCAATACCACAACTGGCTTTTTTAGCAATTGGTTTGGCGCTGCGCCTATGGTAGAGATTGCTTGTCAATTGCCCCTCATTGGTCGGCTATGCCCGCGCACCCCATTGCCGGTCCGCCTTGCAGCCCAGGGCGAAACCTTGATCGTCATTGCCACCTTTCATGGGGAAATTGCGAACCGTGACGAACCCCAGATGATGATCAAGGAGGGCATCGATAAGGAGATTGCCAAGCTACGCGCTGAAAACCGTCTGGGCAAGCTCAACCTGCGTGTGGCGATCCATCCCCAAGTATTGACGGGCGGCGAAGAGGCGCAGCCCGCCGTGATCGACTTTGCCAAACCCTACTCCGCCAGCATCGTGATCTGGGGCGACGTGACCGGCACGCGCGTGCGCGTCAACTTTCTTAATCTGCGCCACCCTGATTTTGATGCGGCCCACCCCGCTCCGATCGAAGAGAAGACGCGCACCCCAGTTGCCGCGGTTGCTAATCCACAAGCCTACAGCAATTTTATCAACAAGGACCTGCCGGGCATGATGAGCTTTCTAACCCTCTTCGCTGTGGGACAATCTTACCTCGTGAATCAAGAGTACGCAACCGCGGCACAGATCATTAAGCAAGGCATAGCGGCGTTGCCGGAAGGAACCAAAATCGAGGGTTTGGCAGAGGCATATTTCCATTTGGGCTGGCTCTACCAACTTCCATTGGGCGACTTAGCTACCGCCATCCGGGACTACGACCAAGCCATCCAACTCAACCCAAAGTTGGCTACGTCATATGGCAACAGGGGCAACGCTCGCCAAGCCCACGGTGACCTCACCGGTGCCATCCAAGATTATAACCAGGCCATCCAACTTGATCCCAAGTATGCTAACGCATATGCAGCTCGCGGATTTGCAAATCGTACGCTTGGCAAACTTGAGAAGGCGTTAGCAGATTTTAAGAGCTTTCTAGCTTTGGCCCCGATAGATCACTCTATGCGCTCTCAGATCGAACAATGGATCACCGAAATCGAAGCAGAGCTGGCAAAAAAGAAATAGTGTGGGCGAGGGTGTGATATACTTGTGATAGCTGAGGTTGAACGAGCAAAACTATTTTAGCGCAATTACCCGTTGTGTATACAAAGACAGGAGAGGATGACCATGTCTTTCCAGGCGATCACCATTGAACTACCCGAACAATTGTATAGTGATGTGGTAAAACGCGCGCGCCACACGCATCGTTCTGTTGCCGAGGAAGTCGTTGCCGTTGTTGCGGACGCACTGCCCACCATCAATGATTTGCCTATCGAACTGACAGAAGAATTAGAGGAATTAGCCCTGCTGAGCGATGCTGAACTTTGGCAGGCTACCCAAACCAAACTGGGTGAGGAAGAGGCAGCCCAAATGCAAACTTTGGTCTCGAAACAGCAGCGAGACGGATTAACCACGCGTGAGCAAAGAAAAGCAGAAAGACTCTTACAACGTTACAATCGTACGATGTTACTGCGTGCCCAAGCCGCGGTACTCTTGAAAAAGCGCGGTTTCGATATTTCCTCGCTTAACCCTCCAGCCTAATGAGTAAAACACCAATTCCAACTTTGCTGCGCCGTCATGTCGCTGAACGCTTCCATTATCGCTGTAATTATTGTCAGACGAGTGAACGAATCGTAGGGGCTTCCTTTACCGTTGACCATATTTTACCCGAAGCATTAGGTGGTTTAACTGTGCTAGAGAACTTATGCTTGGCTTGCTGGCCTTGTAATTTGCGAAAAGGCAAACGGATCTCGGCAATCGATCCTGAAAGCAAAGTACGTGTCCGTTTGTTTCATCCTATACTTCAAGGGTGGGATGAATATTTTCGTTGGGACGCGGATGGATTACTCATCGTCGGGTTAATGCCCAGCGGACGAGCGACGGTACAGGCGTTGAACATGAATGATCGTGAACGAGTCAATGGCCGACGGTTATGGATCAGCGCTGGCTGGCATCCTCCAAAGTAAATGTGTCCAAAGACGAATTGTCTTTGTAAGCAATATTTTATTTGTCACTCGTCCAGAATAAGAAGGGATGAAAACAATGACGTCTTTCAACGGACTAGGACGCAACCTGGGCAATCTTTCTTGGCTGAGTGAGGCCGAGACCCGCTCAATCAGTGCGGAGAATCCAACCGGCGGCAAAGGCATGGGCGCGATGGCCGATCCAGAACCTGATGGCCCTGCGCGCGAACTGGGCCGCGGGTGGAAATGTCGCCCGTATGTAACCGTCGGTCCGCAAGAAACCATCGTTTTGGCGGACATCGAAGGGGCGGGTGCGCTGCAAAGCATGTGGTTTGGCGGCAGTATCATGGACCGCGATTTCATTCTGCGCATCTACTGGGATGAGCAGGAGCAGCCATCCGTCGAATGCCCACTGACTGATTTTTTTGCCATGCCTTATAGCTTTCAGAACCCTGAGCGCCCCACGCAAGGCCCGATCACGCAGATCAGTTCGCTGCCAGTGGCGGTCAATCCGAACCGGGCGCTCAACTGTTTTTGGGAAATGCCTTTCCGCAAACGGGCGCGCATGACGATTGAAAATCGCAATCCAGAGCGCACCGGCGCCTGTTTCTATCAGGTCAACTATTGCTTGACCAGTGTGCCCGAACAAGCCGCCTATTTCCACGCCCAATTCCGGCGTCAGAATCCGCTGCCCTATGCGGAATCGTATATCATTCTCGATGGCATTAAAGGGCGCGGCCATTATGTGGGCACCTCGATGGGCTGGGGCATCAACAACAACGGTTGGTGGGTG